>NZ_JBWKNI010000003.1:0-383796 GCF_059415485.1 Caulobacter sp. GW821-FHT10C03
CCCCCGAGACTGGGCTCTGTGCCGGCGGTCGCCCCCTCCGTCACGGCGCGTATCCGCACCGCGCCACCTCCCCCGTTGCACGGGGGAGGAGTAGGGAGGTGGCCCGGAGGGCCGGAGGGGGTCCTCCCCGGACTAAATCCGGTCCTCCGGCGGATCGCCCGCCAGGCCGCGCATGTGCGGGCCATGCACCACTGGTTGGCGTTCGAGGATCTGGCGCACCTTGCGCACCGCCACCGAGGCGCGGCTGCGGCGCTGGCGCCAGACCAGCAGCACCAGGGCCCCGAGGCTGGCCGCCAGGAAGGCGTAGGGGCCCAGCAGCCAGGCCGCCGCCGCCAGGGCGAAATAGTAGCCGCGCACGCCGGCGTTGAAGGCCGACAGGGCCGGGTTGAGGATGCCGCCGGCGGCCTCGGCGTATTCGGCCAGCACGCTGGGCGGCGCCCACATCGGCGTCGCGCCGATCGCGGCCAGGCAGTAGTTCATCTGGCGCAGCGCCCAGATGAAGTCGAGCAGCCCCCGGGCCAGGGTGAACAGCACCAGGCCGAGCTTGACCTGGAACATCCAGGGCGCGGTCTTTTCCAGCACCTGCAGGCCCTCGACGCTCTTGAGCGCCGCGTCGCCGCCGAACAGCACCCCGGCCGCCGCCGCGATCAGGATCAGGTTCGACGAGGCGAAGAAGCTGGCCGAGTTGATGGCGTGGCCCAGGAGCTGGCCGTCCAGCAGGGCGACCTCGCGCACCGCCATCTCGGACATCCACCGGCGGCGGATCACCGTCATGTCGGTGTTGATCAGGTTCTTGCCCTGTCCCAGTCGCCGCAGCAGCGGCTCGTAGAACAGCCAGGCGAAGACGAAGAGGCTGAGGGCCAGGATGTCGAGAATCGGCATGGGCAACGCTGTTGGGGAAACGGGAGTCTACGACAGGGGATATCGGGGCGAGCGCCGGGGTCAATCCTCGGCGATCAGACTATGTCTTGCGGTGTCACGCAGCAGGATCGAGACCACCAGGCCCACGGTCATGATCGCGGCGACATAGAGGTAGAAGCCGCTCTCGATGCGGGCGTGCTTGAAGGCCAGGGCGACCATCTCCGCCGTGCCGCCGAACAGCACGTTGGCCACGGCGTAGGGCAAAGCCACGCCCAGGGCGCGCACGTGGGCGGGAAACAGCTCGGCCTTCACCACGGCGCTGATGGCGGTGTAGGCCGACTGGAAGGTCATGCCGGCGACGATCAGCGACAGGGCCACCGGCACGGAGTCGGTGGCGGCGATGCCGCTCATGATCGGCCAGATGGTCAGGGCCCCGCCGGCGAAGGCGGCGATCAGCATCGGCTTGCGGCCCAGCCGGTCCGACAGCCAGCCGGCCAGCGGCTGCAGCAGCATGAAGACGATCATGCTGATGGCGCTGATCTCCGAGGCCTGGGCCTTGTCGAAGCCGGCCGTGTTGACCAGGAACTTCTGCATGTAGGTGGTGTAGACGTAGAAGGTCAGCGAGCCGCCGGCGGTCAGACCCATGATCATCAGGGTCTCGCGCGGGTGGCGGCGCATCAGCGGCGCGATCAGGGTGGCGAAGAAGCCGACCAGGAAGACGCCCGCCAGCACCTGCGGCACGAGGCCCGGCCTAGCCAGGATCCAGCCGCCGGCCGCCAGGGTCAGGCCGAAGAACAGCAAAGCGAGATTACGCTGGGCCGCGCCGATGCGCTCGGCCGGCTTGTCGGCGGTCTTGAACGAGACGCTCTCGTCCAGGCCCCGGCGGATCCAGAACACGACGACGGCCAGGCCCGCGCCGATCACGAACGGAATGCGCCAGCCCCAGGCGGCCAGGTCCTCCTTGGCCAGGGTCCGTTGCAGCACGATCAGCACCGCCAGCGCGATCAGCTGGCCGGCGATCAGGGTCACGTAGTGGAAGCTGGACCAGAAGCCGCGATGCCGCTTGCCGGCCATCTCGCTCATATAGGTGGCGCTGGCCCCGTACTCGCCGCCGACCGACAGGCCTTGCAGCACGCGGGCGACCAGCAGCACGGCCGGCGCAAAGAGGCCGATGGTCTTGAAGTCCGGCGTCAGGGCGATGATCAGGGCGCCGGCGCACATCAGCGACACGGAGACCGACAGCGCCGCGCGCCGTCCGGCCCGGTCGGCGTAGTGGCCCATCAGCCAGGCGCCGACGGGGCGCGCCACGAACCCCAGGAAGAACACCGCCGCCGCCTGCAGCAGCTGCACGGTCTGGTCGCCCTTGGGAAAGAAGTGCGGCGCGAAATAGAGGGTAAAGGCGGCGTAGGCGAACCAGTCGTACCATTCGACCAGGTTGCCGGCCGAGCCGCCCAGGATGGCCCGCGCGCGGGCGCCCGCCGAAAGCGATGGGGCCGAGGGGGGCGCAGGCTGGTCCTGCGGCGCGACGGCGTCGGTCATCCCTGGTTCCCCCTGTCGGCCCCCTTCCTGGGTTGGGCGGCCGTTAGGGAGACCTTAGGTCAAGACGCCGTCGCGCTCAAAGTCCCCTTTGGGGCGGGCTTTGCGCGGGCGTCGTCAGATCCTGCCGATGAGCACCAGGATGATGATGATCACCAGGACGAGGCCAAGGCCGCCGCTGGGGAAATAGCCCCACGAACGGCTGTGGCCCCAGGTGGGCAGGGCGCCGACCAGCGCCAGGATCAGGATGATGATGAGGATCGTGCCGAGCATTCGCGTCTCCCAGATGGCCGGGCCAGCCGCGTTCGGCGCCCTGGCTTAGGGGGAGGGAATGCCGTCCGTGCGGCGACGGTTCCGCGCCGGCCTGGACGGTCAGCCGCCGGCGGCGTCCTCGGGCTTGCGCAGGCCGTTGGCCCACAGGGCTCCGATCACCGCGCCCTTGACGCGCGGCAGCAGCAGCAGGGTCAGGCCGGCCAGCGGCAGAATGGTCAGCGGCGCGACCAGCCACGGCGAGGCCTGCCAGATGAACGGGAACAGCAGCAGCGGGGCTACGAACAGGTGGCCGATGATCAGGATCGTGAAATAGGCCGGGCCGTCATCGGCCGGATAGGCCGCCAGGTGATGGCCGCAGACCTCGCAGTCGAACTCGACCTTCAGATAGCGCGAATAGAGCCGCCCCTCGCCGCAGTTGGGGCAACGGTGGCGGACGCCGCGCTTCATGCCGGTCAGGACGCTGGGGACGGGTCGGTCGGTCATGGCGTCCATATGGCTCCGGCGCCGCTTTGTGCAAATAGCACTTTCGGTCGCATGTGCGCTTTGGAAGCAGATATTGCGCCCCTGAATGGGCGACTACCGAAAGAATTCATCCTCCGCGTTCATCGCGCGCGAATGAACTGTTCGGCAGGGTTAATGAAACGCCGCTTCCGGTTAAGCTTGATGTGATGAACGAGGTCGCCGGAGTTTACTTGCCGTGACAATGGCAAAACTGGCGCGTCATTGCGGCCAGTATGTGGCGCGCGTCGCTCGGAGCGACGCGCGCCGGATCTGCTGCTGTGAGCGGAGCCTAGTGCTTGGCGTCGCTGGCGGCGCCGGAGACCGCGCGGCCGGCGGCCGAGACGTCGCGGCCCACGCCCTCGACGGTGTTGCAGGCCGAAACCAGCAGGGCGGCCGCGGCGGCGGCCAGGACGACGAACTTGCGCATGGAAAATCTCATGGTGGAAAAAGGCGCGCGGAGCTTAGCCGCCCCGCGCGCCGCTTCAAGGTCGAGTTTACGACAGAAGGATCAGCGCCGAAGGATCAGCGCCCAGAAATCAGCGGATGCGGCGGATCGAGCTGACGCGATCGTTCATCTCGCCCGAGAACAGGCTGATGTCCGACGAGATCCGCCAGCAGCGGCCGCGATAGTTGATGTCGTCGCACAGCTCCCATTCGCCGCGGCCGACCCGGATGGCCGAGGCGCGGTCGTTGAAGCCGAAGGCGCCGAGGTCGGCGATGTCGCCGTCGACGTTGACGGCGCGGCCGCGGTAGCCGGCGTCCTCGAACAGCACGGCCTGGCCGCGTCCGCCGCCCGGGCCGCCCGGGCCGCCCGGACCACCGGCGCCGCCGAAGCACACCAGGCGGCCGTTCTGGTTGGTCATGTCGCCACGGCATTCGGCGCTGGCGCTGGTCCAGTTCCAGCGGCCGCGATCGTCGCGGCACTGGGCGGTGAGCTCGCGGCCGCGAACCGAGGCGTCACGGCAGCTTTCCAGGTACGAGCCGCGCGGCAGGGTTCCGGGGCGGCCGCTGCCCGACAGGCAGGTCAGGCGGCCGTTCTGGTTGGTCATGTCGCCGCGGCAGTCGGCGCTGGCGGTGCTCCACACCCACTGGCCGCGATTGTCGCGGCACTGGGCGCTGATCTCGCCGCGGCGGATCTGCACGTCGCGGCAGCTGTCCTGGTAGGAGCCGCGCGGCGTGTCGGGGCGGCCGTAGCCGCGGTCCTGGGCGGCGGCCGGGGCGGCCACGGCGGCGAGGGCGCCGGCGGCGGCGATGAGGGCGAGGGCGGCGCGCATGGCGAAGTCTCCCGGTTCTGGCGGCCTTTCGCCGCCCGTTGTTCGTTGAGGCCAAGCTAGCCGCAACCGCCGTGAACGCCACCTGAATGGCGCCCATCCTGGGTTTTCATGTCCGAAAATTCACGTAGCGGCGGCTTTTCGCGGCGCCTTGAGAAGGCCGCGCTTGATCGCCATTGTCGAGCTCATGCGCGCGCTCCTTCCCGCCCTTCCGATCCTGGCCCCGATCCTGGCTGTCGTCGCCTTCTCGGGGACCGCTCTCGCCCAGTCGGCCCAGCGGCCCGAGCCGACGCCGGTCTCGCCGGTGACGGTGATGCCGCCGACCCTGCCGCCGAAGGTGACCGCCACCTGGCCGGCGGCCGGCGAGGCCGTGGCCCCGGGCGTCCTGGTGCTGAAGGTCGCCTTCGACCAGAAAATGACGCCGCTGGCCTGGAACTACGCCGATGCGGCGGGCGGCGAGCGGCCCGAATGCGTCCGCGCGCCGCGCCTGCTCAACGACGGCAAGACCTTCGTGCTGCTGTGCCGCACCAAGCCCGGCAAGAGCTATGCGATCAGCTTCAACGCCGTGCGCGAGGGCGGTTTCGCCAACGAGGCCGAGAACCCGGCCCTGACCGCCCAGCTGGCCTTCACCACCAACACCGCGACCTCGGTCTACACCCTCAAGTCGGCGATGAAGGCGGCCGGGCTGAAGGACGACGAGGCCCCGATCCAGGAAGCGCCGCCGGTCACGCCCGCCGCGCCTTGAGGCGCGGCTAAGGTTTCCATGAGGCGCGCCCTGAGGCGCGGCTAAGGTTCCTCATGAGGCGCGCCGTAGGTCGAAGCTAGGGTTTTTCCTAGGGGCTGATCACGCGCTGTTTCGGAACCGTTACAAACGAGCTTGCGTTGGTTGAGCGGGCAGGGGCCCTCCGACGGAGCGTAAATATGAAGACCAAGTTCGCCTATCTCGCCGCCGCCGCGACCCTTTCGATGGCCGGCGCCGCTTATGCGCAGAGCACCGCGCAGGACACCAACACCACGGCTCCGGCCGATCCGGCCGCCGCCGCGCAGCCGCCGTCCTCGACGACCAGCACCACCTCGACCACCACCACGACCACGCCTCCGGCTGACACCTCGGCCGCCGCCGCCGGCGCGGCCGGTACGCCGTCCTCGGCCACCGTCTCGGGCGACTTCAAGGTCGGCTCCGAGATCAAGGATCCCTCGGGCGCCGTGGTCGGCACGATCAGCGACACCGCGACCGGCGCCGACGGCTCGGCCAATGTCGTGGTCAGCAGCGGCGAGAAGAAGTTCGCCCTGCCCAAGGCCAGCCTGAGCGCCGGCGCCGACGGCAGCATCAGCACCACGGCCACCAAGGCCCAGATCGATGCGGCCCTGGCCGGCGCGGCCGCGCCCAAGTAACGGGGCCGAAGTAACAGCGTCCCTTCTTCCGAACACGCACGAGGCCCGCCCGGCATTGCCGAGCGGGCCTCACGCTGCTAGCGATGCAGCGTAAACTTAGGCGGTCTCCGCCAGTCCGCTGATATGAGGTGCGTCGGATGGCTCCGGCCAGGAAATCCAAGGGGCGCGGTTCGAGCGCGCTGTTCTGGGATCTGTTGACCTTCGACCGACTGGTGACGGGGCCGGTCATCCACCTGATCTACTGGGCTGGCCTGGGCGTCGTGGCGCTGTTCGCCTTTTCCGTCGTCGGCGCGGCCGTGGGCCTGGCGCTGAAGGAACGCGGCGTCGCCTCGCTGCTGCTGGCCTTCCCGGTGCTGATCGCGGGCCTGCTGGTCGCCGCCGGCATGGTGCTGCTGTGGCGCGCCTTCTGCGAGTTCTACGTCGCCGTCTTCCGCATCAGCGAGGACCTGCGCGCCCTGCGCCAGGCCAACGACGCCGACCACGCGGTGGCCACCAGCGTGCGCGGCCCGGGCGCCTGAGGTCTGGGACCGCGCCTCGCGTGAAGTCGCGAGGCCATTTCCAACCGTAAGATCCCCGCGAAGGCGGGGACCCAAGCTGATTTCCAGAATCTGGCGCGGTCTAAGGGGTCTTCTCCGACGCCGCTTGGATCCCCGCCTGCGCGGGGATGCTCGGAGAAAATAGGCCTGTGTATCGGCGCCTGCGGGCGCCTAACCCCGTCTGAACGCCTCCACCAGCGCCGCGGCGCCGGCCTTCGCCCGCCCCGCGTCGTCGAACGGCGCGGGGGCGTCGGAGGCGTTTTCCTTCTTCAGCCATGAGTCGCCGTCTCGCAGGCCCCACAGGGTGAAAGCGAAGCGCTGGCGCGCGGGCAGGGCCATGAAGGCCTCGGCCGCCTCGCCGTAGGTGCGGGCCTGGCGCTGCTCCAGCTCGGCGCGCGACAGGAACTTGTTCTGGGCGCGCACCAGCGAGACGTCCAATTCCGAAAGGTGGATCGGCAGGCCCAGACTCGCCAGGTCCTTCATCATGGTGGTGATCTCGCCAGGGCGGATGTCGGCGGCGACGTGCATCTGGGTTCCGATGCCGGTCAGCGGCGCGCCGGAGGCCAGCAGGCGTTCGGCCAGCTTCAGGAACGTCGCCCGCTTCCGGGGCATGTATTCGAGATTGTAGTCGTTCAGCAGCAGCGTCGCGCCGGGATCGGCCTCGCGGGCGGTGCGATAGGCCAGGGCGATGTGCTCGAAGTCGCCCAGGCGCTTGGACCAGAGGCTCGTGCGCCAGCCGTCGCCATCCTCCGCGACGGCCTCGTTGACCACGTCCCAGCCCACGACCTTGCCGCGATAGCGTCCGGCCACGGCCAGGATGTAGTTGCGATAGGCCTGCTCGAAGCTGACCCGGTTCTCGTCCAGCCGCTCGAAGGCCTCCGGCGCCTGGGCGTACCAGACCAGGGTGTGACCCAGCAGCGCCATGCCGTTGGCGGCGGCGAAGGCGGCGATCCTGTCGGGGGCGTCGAAGCGGAACGAGCCGTCCGGCTGGACGATGTATTCCATCTTCATCTGCCACTCGGGCGTCAGCTGGCTGACCTGGCGGCGCAGCAGGGCCGAGAGCGCCGGGTCATCCAGATGCAGGGCCTGCACCGAGGAGCCGATCCGGAACGGCGCGACGCTCTTCAGCGGCGGCAGGTTGGCCGGAACCGGCTGGCCCTGAGCCGTCTGCCCGCAGGCGGCCAGCGCCAGGCTGGAGCCGAGCACGGCGCGGCGTGAGACGTCGGACATGGCGGCGGGCTCCCTGGCGATCGGCGCGAGGAAAGCACGGGGAGGTTTGGGAAGGGTGAAGTTCAGGGCGATCCCTCTCCCCTTGCGGGAGAGGGTGGCCTCCCGGAGGGAGGTCGGGTGAGGGGTCTCTCAGAAGGTGGCGGAGAGGCCTTTCGACCCCTCATCCGTCAGCTTCGCTGACACCTTCTCCCGCAAGGGGAGAAGGAACTTAGCGCCCGCCCATCGCCGCGCGGCGCAGGCCCAGCTCGTCGAGCGCGGCCATTTCCATCTTGCCGACCTTCTTGGCCAGGGCGGCCTTGGCGGCGTCGGCGACGTGTTCGTATTTCTTGAGGTTTTCGAAGGCCACCGACAGCGCGTCGCGGGCGCCGGTTTCCTCGATCTTGATCTGGTCGATCTCGAGCATCGCCTCGGCGCGGCGCACCTGCACGCCCTTGCGGTAGCCGATCATGTACCAGCCGGCCGACGCGTCGCCCTCGGCGCGCTTGATCTCGGCCTCGGCCTCGGCGTCCATCATCACCACCCGCATCTCGGCGGCTTCGCGACGGTCGACCACCTCGGAGAGGCGCTTCTGCAGCGTCTCGACCTCGTGGTTCGAGATGCGGATCAGGGAGGCGGCCCACTTGGTCATGTCGGGTTACTCGGTACGAAGCGTCTAAGCGGCGCTTTGGAGAATCTGGCCGAGGAAGTTGAACGAATCGTCAAGACTCGTGGCTTCGTCGGGGTTCTGGCTGAGAAAAGCCTCGACCGCGGGATTGAGCTGGATGGCGCGGTCCACCGTCGGGTCGGCGCCAGCCCGGTAGGCCCCGATCTTGATCAGCTCTTCCATGTTGGAATAGGCCGACAGCACCTGGCGGGCGGATTTGACGATGTCGCGTTCGTGCGGCAGCTGGCAGCCCGGCATGGTCCGGCTGATCGACTTCAAGACGTTGATGGCCGGGAAGCGGCCGCGCTCGGCGATCGAGCGCTCCATGACGATGTGGCCGTCGAGAATGCCTCGGGCGGCATCGGCGATCGGCTCGTTGTGGTCGTCGCCGTCCACCAGCACGGTGAACAGGGCGGTGATCGGGGCGGCGGTGGTGCCATCGGCGCGGATGGGGCCGGGGCCGGCGCGCTCGAGCAGCTTGGGCAGTTCGGTGAAGACGGTGGGCGTATAGCCCTTGGTGGTCGGCGGCTCGCCGGCGGCCAGGCCGATTTCGCGCTGGGCCATGGCGAAGCGGGTCACCGAGTCCATCAGGCAGAGGACCTCCTGATCCTGGTCGCGCAGGAACTCGGCGACGGCCAGGGTCATGTAGGCGGCCTGGCGGCGGGTCAGGGCCGGCTCGTCCGAGGTGGCGACCACGACGATGGCGCGGCGCAGGCCTTCCTCGCCGAGGGTCTCCTCGATGAACTCGCGCACCTCGCGGCCCCGTTCGCCGATCAGGCCGACGACGACGGCGTCGCAGGTGGCTTCCTTGGCCAGCATCGACAGCAGCACCGACTTGCCGACGCCCGAGCCGGCGAAGATGCCCAGGCGCTGGCCGCGGCAGGTGGTGGTGAAGACGTTCATCGAGCGGACGCCCAGGTCCAGGCGCTCGCCCACCCGGCCGCGGGCGTGGGCCGGCGGCGGCGGGGTCTTCAGGGGATAGGGAACCTCGCCCTGGGGCAGGGGGCCAAGACCGTCGATCGGCTCGCCGAAGGCGTTGATGATGCGGCCCAGCCACGCCTTGGTCGGGCGCACCACGGCGCCTTCCGGCATGATCTTGATCTCGGCGCCGGGGGCCACGCCCTCGACGGGGCCGAAGGGCATCAGCAGGGCGCGGGTTTCGCGGAAGCCGACGACCTCGGCCGGCAGGGTCGGCAGGTTCAGGCGCTCGATCTCGACGCGCGCGCCGACGGCCAGACGGGTCAGCCCGCCCCGGGCCTCGATCAGCAGACCGTTCACGGCCGCGACGCGCCCGAAGATGGTCAGGGGATCAAGACGTTCGACGGCGGCGATGAGACTGCGCAAGACGGCTCCTGGAAGCGACCCGCGCAGACTCGGCCATCATGGTTAATCGCGCATGAAATTCAGCGTTCTCCGACCCCCAGTTGGGTGGTGAAGAATGTCGCAACCGCCGTGTTGAAATCGGCGTGGAAAGCGACCCGATCGAAGCCCGGAGCGCTTGCGCACAAGGGGCCGGGCAGGCGCTGGGCGGCCTGCGGGCCGCAGGGGACGAGAAAGTCGAAATGTCGCGCCCCTGGAACGACGCGGTAATCGTGGGCGCGGGGCAGGGCGCGGTGCACGGCCTGCGCGTAGTCCGGATCGGGCAGGATCTCGTCGTCTCCGGCCTTCCACAGCTGAACCGGCTGGGTCACGCCCTTCAGGCCCTGGCGGCCGAAGGTGAAGCCCAGCGCCGGCGCGGCCGAGACCACGGCCCTGATGCGGGCGTCGTGGGTCCAGGTCGGCGACAGCGTGCTGGCCGGCAGCGGCTTTCCGGCGCTCAGGCGGCAGTCGTAGTTGCTGGGATGCTTGATGCAGTGTCCGGGGAAGGTCGCCGCCAGGCGCGGCTCGCCGCCGGCCGCCGCCAGCACCGTGAACCCGCCCGACGAGAAGCCGAAGGCCCCGACCTTGGCGGCGTCGATCCGCGCATGCATCGGCGAGGCGTCCAGCATGTAGCCGATCAGGACGGACAGCTGGCGCGGGCGCTCGGTCATCTCCAGGGCGCGGCTCTGGTCGCGGTAGTTGTCGCCGGTGTGGGTCAGGGCGGCGACGACGAAGCCCTTCCTGACCAGGGCGGCGGCGGTGTCGTAATGGCCGCCGAACCAGCCGCCGTTACCGTGCGACATGACCACCAGCGGCAGGCGCTCGCCGGCTGCCGGCGCGCCCTTGGCGACGGGCAGGCTCTCCATGCCGCCGATCGGGCCGGTCTCGGGCGCGTCGGTCGGGTACCAGATGCCGACCTCGATCGGCGCGCCCTGCGGATCGGGCGCCTCGACGCGCATGAAGCCGACATGAGGCTCGGCGGCGTGAGCCGCGCCGGCGACCGTCAGGGCGGCGAGCAGGGGAATAAGGCGCAAGGGCGATATGGGAGGCGACATGGAAGGCTCCGGTTGGCGATGACCCCCCGATGCGACCCCGGCCCTTGCGCCGCCACGCCTCATGCGTGAACGGGCGAACGGGTTCGCGAAGCGGCGAACGGCGCTATAGATCGGGCATGACCGGCCCGCGCCCCCTGCTCGGAACCGCCCGCGAGTGGGCGATCGACCTTTCCGTCGCCACGGCGATGGGGGCGTTCCTGGGCATGGTCGGGCCCTTCGGCAGCTATTTCAACGGTCCCTTCCTCGTGCGCGCGATCTATTGGATCGGCTGTTTCTGGGCCGGGACCCTGATCTTCGGCCTGCTGATCCGGCTGGCGGCCGTGGCCGCCGAACGGGCGAGGATCCCGGCCCCGATCCTGGTGGCCGCGGCGATCCTGGTCGGCAGCGCCCTGCAGGCGGCGGTGGTCGCACCGGCGGCGACCGGGCTGTGGCCGTTCCTGAACAAGCTGTCGCCGCTGGACTGGTACGGCCAGTGCCTGGCCTTCTCCGGGCCGCTGGCCGTGGGTTTCACGATCCTGCGGGCCAGGCTCGCGGCCCAGCGCGCCGCCGCCGCGCCGCTGGTCGTCGACGGACCGGCTGCGCCGCCGTCGCTCGCGCCCATCCCCGCCGCCACGGTGCTCTATCTGAAGATGGAGGATCACTATGTCCGGGTGCGCACCGAGACCGGCTCGCGACTCGAGGCCGGACCCATGGCGCGGGTGCTGGCGAATCTCTCCGGACTCGACGGCCTGCAGGTGCATCGCTCGTGGTGGGTGGCCCGGCGGGCGGTGGTCGGGGTCGAGCGCGACGGCCGAAACCTGCGTCTGAGGCTGGCCGACGGCGAGGCCGCGCCCATCGCGCGGGCCTCGGTGGCCCGTCTGCGCGCCGCCGGCTGGCTGGCCGAGGAAGACGCCGCCGCGACCGGGTGACGCGGATCGCCCCTGGCCACGCTTGGTCGCGCACGCACGAGGCGAAAAAACATCCCCGGAATTCTCGCGACAGAACGCCGCAATCTCGCCTCAAGTAAGAACGTGAGCTTGCACCCTGTTAACGCGGCCGTAGTGCGCGAGGCCCTGTTAACCCTTGGGTTTGCTGCATTTTCATAGGTCTAAAGCAGCGCTTGAAAACCAGCTGCGACCAATGTGCGCAACGGATTTCCGACCGCTTGCACCCGATTCGCAAATCATATTAACCATTTCGCCAGACGACGCGTTCACCATTAACCAGTCTTAAATTAACTGTCCGCCAGACTGGGGGACGGGTTTCATCGGCGGCATGCCCGCCACTGTCGAATTAAGCGCCGCCGATTGGCGGGGAGGGTTCCATGCGGGTACTGCTGATTGAGGACGACAGCGCCACCGCGCAGACGATCGAGCTGATGCTGAAGTCGGAAGGCTTCAACGTCTACACGACCGACCTGGGCGAAGAAGGCGTCGATCTGGGCAAGATCTACGACTACGACCTGATCCTGCTCGACCTGAACCTGCCGGACATGAGCGGCATCGACGTGCTGCGCACCCTGCGCGTGGCCAAGGTCAACACGCCGATCATGATCCTGTCGGGCACGGCCGAGATCGACACCAAGGTGAAGACCTTCGCCGGCGGCGCCGACGACTACATGACCAAGCCCTTCCACAAGGACGAGATGATCGCCCGCATCCATGCGGTGGTCCGTCGTTCGAAGGGTCACGCCCAGTCGGTCATCAAGACGGGCGACATCATCGTCAACCTGGACGCCAAGACGGTGGAAGTGAACGGCAACCGCGTTCACCTGACCGGCAAGGAATACCAGATGCTGGAGCTGCTCTCCCTGCGCAAGGGCACGACCCTGACCAAGGAGATGTTCCTGAACCACCTGTACGGCGGCATGGACGAGCCGGAACTGAAGATCATCGACGTCTTCATCTGCAAGCTGCGCAAGAAGCTGGCGGCTTCCGCTCAAGGCAAGCACCACATCGAAACCGTCTGGGGCCGCGGCTACGTGCTGCGCGACCCGAACGAGCAGGTCAACGCCGCCTAAATTTCGCCCGCGCGAAACCCGAGATTCGACAGAAAGCGCCCGCTGCTTGCAGTGGGCGTTTTTCTTTGTGTTTCAAGGGATTAACCATGTCCGTGACAAAACGTCCGAAGCACCGGATAGTCCTTGCCCGGAGGCGCGCGGGCCGTCATGTTCCGGCGCGACGATTGCTGGGGGGCTTCCCGGCCGTGTCGTTTTCGTACAAACGCGGCATCTGTACCGAACGGGGGACCGATGCAGGAATTTGATCCGCGACGCCCGACCATGCGTCTCGCGCCGCGGCTTTTCACCGCCGTCGCCGGCCTGGCCGCTCTGGCCCTGGGCTGGAAGCTGACGGCGGGGGACCAGCCCTCGACCGTGGTCGCCGCCCATGCGCCGCTCGACGCGGCCGCCATGGTGGCGTTGCAGCATGTCGCCTTCGCCCAGGCCGAGGCCCAGCCCGGCTTCGACCGTCCCGAGACCGTTCCCGTCAAGGTCAAGCCCGGCGAGACCCTGCAGGGCGCCGTCGAGCGCGCCGGCGTCGGCGCCGACGAGGCCCAGCAGGTGGTCAGCACGCTGCAAAGCGCCATGGACACCGTCAACATCAAGGCCGGCATGGCCTTCGAGGCCGCCATCGCCCGCCGCCGCGACAACGACCGCGGCCCGGCCCGCCTGGTCGGCCTGTCGATGCGCACCAGCCCGTCCTCGACCGTCACCGTCTCGCGCACCTTCGACGGCGCCCTGAAGCTGCGCGAGATCGAGGAAGAGGTCCGCGACGAGACCAAGGTCTCGTGCGGGGCCATGAACGGCTCGTTCTACGAGAGCGTGGCGGCCGTCGGCGGCAGCCCGGCCGTGGTCAGCCAGGCCGCCAAGCTGTTCTCGCACAAGATCGACTTCTCGCGCGACATCAAGGACGGCGACCCGTTCTGCCTGGTGTTCGACCGCAAGGTCACCGAGAGCGGCCGCACCATCGAGGCCGGCGACCTGGAATACGCCGAGGTCAAGGGCCAGCGCTTCTACGCCTTCGAGCGCGGCGGCAAGACCCAGTTCTTCGACGAGACCGGCAAGAACATCAAAGGCTTCCTGCTGCGCACCCCGGTCGACGGGGCCCGCATCACCTCGACCTTCGGCATGCGCCGCCACCCGGTGCTGGGCTACAACCGCGGCCACAAGGGCATCGACTTCGGCGCCGGCACCGGCACGCCGATCCTGGCGGCCGGCGACGGCGTGGTGCTGGAGGCCCGCCGCTGGTCGGGCTACGGCAACTGGCTGCGCATCCGCCACTCGGGCCAGTGGGACACCGGCTACGGCCACATCTCGCGCTACGCCAAGGGCATCCGCCCGGGCGTCCACGTGCAGCAGGGCCAGGTGGTGGCCTATGTCGGCTCCACGGGCCTGGCGACCGGTCCTCACCTTCACTATGAAGTCTGGCTGAACGGCCAGCGCATCAACCCGATCGGCGCCAAGGTGCCCCAGGGCACGGTGCTGTCGGGCAGCGAGCTGGCGGCCTTCAAGGCCAAGCGCGCCCGCCTGGACACCCTGCTGGCCCAGGCCGGCCGCGCCGACGGCAATTACGCCCAGGCCGTGCTCCCGGCCTCCGGCAAGGACAACGGCCGCCTGGCCCTGGCCGAGCTGAAGGCCGGCGGCGACGGCCGGCTGCGCTGACAGAAACCCTCTCTCTTTGAGAGAGGGAGGGGCCCGCGCCAAAGGCGTGGGAGGGTGAGAGGTAACAAACTCACCGGAAGAGGCGCGGTCGCTGGGCGCGCCCCTTCTCTTCGAAGTTTATGGGACGCCTTGGGATTTATCGACCAAGGGTGAAACCTCTCACCCTCCCACCGCTGCGCGGCGGGCCCCTCCCTCTCTCCATGAGAGAGGGGGCCTTCAGAGCCGCGCCGCCCGGCCCATCAGCGGATCGCTGATCGAGTCTCGCCCCGTCTCCGCCCGTCCGGCCGCGCGCCGGAACCACGCCGGCGCCTCGTCGCAGCGGGCCGAGAGGTCGTACCAGTCGGAATCTGTGCGCCAGTCGCGGGTCTGGGTCTCGCCCGCCGCCAGCGTTACGCGCCAGGGCTTGGTCGGGACGATGCTGGCCGCCTCGACGGTCACGGTGCGGGGTTCGGGGCCGGCGTTGATCAGGGTCGCCGCGACCGAGCGGCCGTGGGCCGCGGGCGTGATCCGCAGCGCCAGCCCGTCGGCCGGATCGCCGGCGAAGCCGCGATGGAAGCCGTTCGGGCCCAGCAGCCACAGGTCGTAGGGACCCGCCGGCCAGGCGTCCTCCAGCCGTCCGCCGGCGCCCAGGGTGTAGCGGCGCGGGGGCTGGTCCAGGCGCAGGCGGTCATAGACGTGCAGCACCGCCCCGGCCGCGCCGGGATTGGTCAGCACCAGGCCGGCGGCGCCGTCGCGGATCGCGATCTCGACCTCCAGGCGGTAGGGCAGGGCGCGGGAGGGCCGGAAGCCCGGCTCCTGGATCGGCGCCAAGGGCGTCGTCGGCGTCGGCGGGGTGGTCGTCTTCTTCAGGGTGGCGGCCAGCCGGGCCGTCCGCGCCGTCTCCGGCAGCGGCGCCTGCGGTCGCGTGTTGGGGGTCTTGAAGTCGAAGCACGAGGTCAGGTCGCCGCACACCGCCCGCCGCCAGGGCGAGATGTTGGGCTCGGCCACGCCGAACCGCGCCTCCAGGAAGCGGATTACCGAGCCGTGGTCGAAGACCTGGCTGTTGACGAAGCCGCCCCGGCTCCACGGCGAGATCACGTACATCGGCACGCGCGGCCCAAGGCCGTAGGGCCGGCCCATCAGGTGGTCGCGCTCGGCCTTGGCCTCGGTCGGGTTGCGCACCAGGTGGTATTCGCCGGCCGTGTCGACCGTCGAGCCGCCCAGCAGGGCGCCGTTCGCGGTCCTGGACGGCGGGGCCGGCGGCGGCATGTGGTCGAAGAAGCCGTCGTTCTCGTCGAACATCACCAGCAGCACCGTCCTGGCCCAGGCCTCCGGGTCGATGGTCAGGGTGTCGATCACCCGGGCGAGGTAGTGCGCGCCCTGGGCGGGGCTGGACGGCCCGGGGTGCTCGGAATCGGCGGCCGGGGCGATGATCCACGACACCGAGGGCAGCTGGCGGGCCAGGACGTCCTTGCGCAGGCCGTCGAGATGCCAGGTGGTCAGGGCGAGATCCTTCAGCCGCGTGTCCGAACCCGGCGCGCCGGCGCGGGCGTCGCGATAGGCCTTGAACCCGGCCAGCGGGTTGTCGGTGAAGTTGTCGGCCATGTCCTGGTAGATGCGCCAGCTGACCCCCGCCTCGAGCAGGCGCTCGGGATAGGTCGCCCAGCCGTAGGATTCAGCCGCCCCGCCCTTGTCGGCGAAGTCGTCGTGCGAGTTCGAGATCGACGGGCCGCCGGCCTTGCCCAGGCCGTCGTTGGTTCCGGTCCACAGGAACAGGCGGTTGGTGTTGGTGCCGGTCTGGGTCGAGCAGTGATAGGCGTCGCAAAGGGTGAAGGCGCTGGCCAGCGCATGCTGGAAGGGGATGTCGGCCCGCGTGTAGAAGCCCATCGAGTGCGGATGCTTGGCGACCGGCCAGCGGTCCATGCGGCCCTCGTCCCAGGCTTCCTGGGCGTCGGCCCAGCTGTGCGGCGTGCCCTCGACGCGCATGTGGGCGAAGGTCTGGGTGGTGTTCAGCGCGAAGGGGGCGATGACGTCGGGGCCGCCGCCTTGGCCATAGGCCTGCAGGAAGACCGAGCCGTCCTTGCGGCCCTTGGCGTCGCGCACCGGAACCGGGAAGCGGTCGCCAAAACCCCGCACCCCGCCCATCGTTCCGAAGTAGTGATCGAAGCTGCGGTTCTCCTGCATCAGGATCACCACGTGCTGGACGTCCTCGATCGTGCCTTTGCGGACGTCGGCGTCGATGGCGGCGGCGCGGGCTAGGGACGAGGCGAGGGCCGCGGGCAGGGCGGCCGCGCCCATCAGCAGGCCGCGACGATCGATGACGGACAAGGCGGCTCTCCCGTTGGCGGAACACCGCCGATAGCACACGCCGCTTGGCGGTCTCGTGACAACCAGCGAGCGGTTGAAGCCGGGGGATGAGAAGCCTAGAAGCGCGCCACAGCATTCGATCGCCGTCCCGCTTCCCGTGGGGCGGCGATGCTTTTTTCGACAAGGCCCGTTCCGTGACGTCCCCCCGCACCGACCTCTATCGCGACAAGCGTTTCGTCATCGGCATGGCGGTGCTGTGCTGCCTGCTGTGGGGCAGCGCCTTTCCGGCGGTGAAGGCCGGCTACGCCCTGCTGCACGTGGCCAAGACCGACACGGCGACCCAGATGCTGTTCGCCGGCTGGCGGTTCGTGGCGGCCGGATCGATCCTGCTGGTGCTGGCCGCCCTGTCGCGCAAGGCGCTGGTCCCGCCGCGCGACCAGATCGCCAAGGTCGCCCTGCTCGGCGTCGGCCAGACCACCCTGCAGTACGTGTTCTTCTATATCGGCCTGGCCCACGCGACCGGCGTGAAGTCGTCGATCATGAACTCGACCGGCGCCTTCTTCGGCGTGATCCTGGCCCACTTCCTGTTCCGCAACGACCGCCTGACCCCGCGCAAGGCCCTGGGCTGCCTGCTCGGCTTCATGGGCGTGCTGGCGGTGAACCTGGGCGGAAAGGGCTTCGACTTCGAGTTCACCCTGCTGGGCGAGGGCTTCGTGGTCATCGCCGCCTTCGTGCTGGCCGCCGCCTCGATCTGGGGCAAGTCGATCTCGCAGAAGATGGACGCCATGGTCATGACCGGCTGGCAGCTGGGCGTCGGCGGGGCGGTGCTGCTGGCTATCGGCTTCGCGTTCGGCGGCCGGCTGGAAGGCTTCGACGTCCGCTCCCTGGCCCTGCTGGCCTACATGGCCGGCCTCTCGGCGGCCGCCTTCGCCCTGTGGAGCCTGCTGCTCAAGCACAACCCGGTGGGCATGCTGGCGGTGTTCAACTTCCTGATCCCGGTGTTCGGGGTGCTGCTGTCGGCGCTGTTCCTGCACGAGCCGGTGCTGGCCTGGAAGAACGCCGCCGCCCTGGCCCTGGTCTGCGCCGGCATCTGGCTGGTGACGCGGGCGCGGCGGAAGACGGCGGCCTAAGTCCGCTTCAGGGCCTCCGGCGGCACGGCTTGCGTCAGCCACACGCCGTTGCCAGTGACGAAGAAGGCCTGGCCCTGGGCGGCCAACCGTCCGGCCGCGACCTCCAGGATCACCGGCTTGCCGCGCCGGCTCCCGACGCGTCGCGCGGTCTCCTGGTCGGCCGACAGGTGGACGTGGTGGCGGTTCATGGGCCTCAGGCCTTCGGCCAGGATGGGATCGAGGAACCGCTCGACCGTGCCGTGCCACAGCACGTCGGGCGGCGTCGCGGCGGTCCAGTCGCCTTCCACCGACACCGAATGGCCCTGGCGGGCGCGGATGCGGTCGCCGTCGGCCGACAGCTCGAAGCGTTGCTTGTCGTTGGTCTCGACGACGGCGAGCAGGGTGTCCCAGTCGGCGGGCAGGCGTTCCTTGGCTAGCGCCGCCAGCAGGGCGTCGACCTGCGTCCAGCCGCTGGCGTCCAGCGTCAGACCCCCGGCCTGCGGCGCGTGCCGCAGCCAGTAGGACAGGGTCTTGGATATCTTCGTTGTTTCAGTCATGGCCGCGCCTTAGCTCGACCATGGCTGGATGTCATCAGGGTTGAGGCGTCAATCGAACACGATCACCGATCGCGCCAGCTCGCCGCGCTTCAGCTCCTCGAAGGCGTCGTTGACGTCTTCCAGTCGGATCCGGCGGGCGATCAGTTCGTCCAGCTTCAGCTTGCCGTTCATGTAGAAGTCGACGAAGCGCGGCATGTCGACCGGGAAGCGGTTGGAGCCCATGTAGCTGCCCTGGATCTTCTTCTCGCCGAGGAAGTCGGGGCCGTGCAGCTCGATCATCGTGCCGACGGGGATCATGCCGATGATGTTGGCCGTGCCGCCCCGGCGCAGCATCTTGAACGACTGCTCGGCGGTGACCTTCAGGCCGATGGCCTCGAAGCTGTGGTGCACGCCGCCGCCGGTCAGCTCCTGCACCTGCTTGACCACGTCGCCGTCATTGGCGTCGATCACGTCCGTGGCCCCAAAGGTGCGGGCCAGGGCCAGCTTCGAGGGCTGACGGTCGATGGCGATGATGCGGCCGGCGCCGGCGATGGCCGCGCCGTTGATCGTCGCCAGGCCCACCCCGCCGCAGCCGATCACGGCCACGGTCTCGCCCGGCTGGACCTTGGACGTATGGATCACCGCCCCGATGCCGGTGGTCACCGAGCAGCCGATCAGGGCGGCGCGGTCGAACGGCATGTCCTTGCGGATGGCGACGCACGCATGCTCGTGCACCAGCATCAGCTCGGCGAAGGACGACAGGTTGAGGAACTGGGCCATCGGGCCGCGGCCCCCGTTCAGGTCTTCCTTGAAGAGGCGCGGCTCGCCGCCCTTGGGCCGCTTGGTCTCCGAGCTGGTGCACAGGCTCATGTGGCCGGTGAGGCAGACCTCGCAGTGGCCGCAATAGACCGACAGGCAGGTGATGACGTGGTCGCCGACCTTGACCGTGCGCACCTCGTCGCCGACCGCCTCGACGATCCCGGCGCTCTCGTGGCCCAGCACGGCGGGCAGGGGATGGGGGTAGGAGCCTTCGACGAAGTGCAGGTCGGAGTGGCAGACGCCCGCGGCCTTGGTGCGGATCAGCACCTCGCGCGGGCCCGGCTTGCCGATGGCCACGTCCTCGATGACGAGGGGCTTGCCCACCTCGCGCAGCACCGCCGCCTTCATCCGCTCGTCTCCCGCCTTATGGTTGCGGAGACCCTAGCCCCGGCGGAGGGGCGAGCGGAAGAGGCTATCGAAACATTTGTTTGAAGTGTCGCCTACGCCGCGATGGCGATCGGGCGTTCGGGCAGGATGGCGTCGACGGTCAGCAGCACCACCATGGTGGTGTCGGTGGTGATCACGGCCGAGACCAGGGCCGAGGCCTCGTCGCCGACCGACGGCGGGGGGCTGATCTGGCTGGCTTCGACGATGAAGCTGTCGCACACCGCGTCGACCAGCAGACCGGCGACGTCGCGGCCGTTCTCGACGACGATGATCACCTGGCGCGGGCCGTCCTGGGCCGGACCCTTGCCGAGGCGGGCCGACAGGTCGATGACCGGCATCACCTGGCCGCGCAGGTTGATGACGCCGCGCACGTGCGGCGGGGCGTCGGGCAGCGGGGTGGGGGGCGTGACGCCGCGGATCTCGCGAACCGTGCCGACCGGCACGCAGTAGGTCTGGGCGCCCACTTCGAACGACAGAACCTGCAGGGCTTCGCCGGGGGTGTAGGCCGTGTTGTTGTTCGACATCGCTTTCGTCCGCCTTCGTCGCGTCGACGGCCTTCTGGCCGCGTTCGGAAGCCATGATCGCGCGGAAAGGTGAACAAAAAAGGCGTTCCGGCGCGGCTGGCCGCATGGCGGGCCTGCGACGAAATGGCCCACCTCTTGCGGCTGCGTCTGTCTGACAGCCGCGTTCAGGTGAGGTTCAGGCGCGGGGGATCAGGCTTGGGACAAGCTTTTTCGAAGGAGGCCGACATGGCTTTCAAGCCGCTCAAGACCGTCGGAGGCGTGGCAGCCGGCCTCGCCGCCCTGACCATGATCGCCGCCAGCACCCAGGCCTCGGCCGACGACTGGCGCCGCCACCGCAACCACGGCCGCGACAGCGGCGACGTGGCCGCCGCCGCCGTGATCGGCGGCATCGTGGGCCTGGCGATCGGTTCGTCGATCAACAACGACCGCCCGCGCTATCGCCGCCCAGCCTACGGCTATGGCTACGATTATCCGCCGCCCCCGCCGCCGCGCTACTACGGCTACGGCTATGACGACGGCCCGCGCTATCGTCGCGACGACTGCTGGACCACCCGCGAATACGACCGTCGCAGCGGTTCGGTCTACGAACGCACCGTCTGCCGCTAGAGCCTCATGCAGCCCCGGCGCCGTCCCTTCGGCGCCGGGGCTTGCCATTGAGAACAAAAAATGAACATTGTGGCCGTCCCCGCTGTCCAGGAGGCCTCCGCCATGTCCGCCGCCGTCACCATTCCCGACCGCCAGGAAGTGGCCTTGAGCGTGCTGCTCGGCGCCTGGCGCACCCTGCGCGCCGCCGGCTTCGAGGAGGCCGAGGTCCAGGCCCTGTTCGACCAGATCGCCGACCGCCCCCAGGACGTCGCCCGCCGCTTGCGCGCGATGGTCAACGGGCTGGGCTAGGTTTTACGCGCGGCGCGCATCCGGCCCGCGATCGCCTTCGTAACTACGCGCATGGCGACGGTCTGTCCTCCGGACCGTCCAGCCGCGCGCCCGCCGGATCCGTCCCCCGCCAGGAGGCGGGCGAGCCGGGGTTCCTTCCGCCTCTTCCCCCCGTTGGAGGCGGAAGGGCCTTGGGTGACGGCGGCGGTGGAAATCCTGCCGCGAAAGTGCCGAACGGCGCTCGCCGACGCCTTCCCGCGCCACGTGTATGAGCTATGATCCCGGCATGGCGCTTCGTCTGCACATCGACACCGACTGCGGCGTGGACGACGCCCTGGCCCTGGCGTTGCTGGCGCGGGCCCGTGATGTCGTCGAGGTGGGCACGGTCTCGGCCGTCTTCGGCAACACCTATGTCGACCAGGCCGCCGCCAATGCGCGCGGGGTGCTGCGCCTCGCGGGCTGTCCGGCCGAGGTCTATATCGGCGCCGGCGCGGGCCTGGCCCGGCGGCGGGTCGAGCGGATGCGTCCGGCCCACGGCCCCGACGGCCTGAACGGCGCGGGCTTCTCCCAGCGCTGGAAACTGCCCGAGCTGGATCGCGGCCACGGCGTCAGCCTGCTGGCCTTCCTGGCGCGCCGGCGGGTGAAGGGCCTGTTCCTGGGGCCGCTGACCAATCTGGCCCTGGGCCTGCTGGACGATCCGGCCGCCTTCCGGAACTGGTCGCCGACCATCATGGCCGGGGCCTTTTCCGTACAGGGCAAGGCCGCCGGCGGCGCCGACTTCAACAGCTGGAGCGATCCGGAGGCCCTGGCCCGGATCCTGGAGGCCGGCGTCAAGCCGCGCCTGGTGCCGCTGGACGTCACCAGCCTGGTGACGATCACCGCCGCCGAACTCGACAGCGGCGCGCGCTGTTGCGGCAGTCCCCTTTCGGCGCGCCTGACCCGCGCGGCCGGTCCCTATATCGCCTTCCACCAGAAGGCCTGGGGCGCGGAAGGCTGCCACCCCCACGACGCCGTCGCGGCCGCCAGCCTGGTCGCCCCCGAAGCCTTCGTCTTCGAACCCGCCCGCCTGCGCGTGATCCTCGACGGCGACCGCCAGGGCCGCATCGAACGCGTCGACGGCGAACCCAACGCCGAGGTCTGCGTCTCGGTGGACGCCCCGGCCGTGCGCGCCCTGATCCTCAAGGCGCTGTTCGGCTGGGTGGAGATGGCGGGGGCCTAGGGCCTGGCGCTGGCGATCAGCGCCCTGTCCAGAGGACGCGGCGGTTCGCTCTTCAGCACCACCGAAGTGGTCACCGGCCCGAAGCGGCCGATGGAATCGACGATCACGGCCAGGTCGCCCGGCGCGGCGACCAGCGCCTTCAGCACGAAGCAGTCGTCGCCGGTGACGCGGTGGACCTCGACGATCTGCGGCAGGCGGGCGAACTGATCGAGGCAGGCGCGGATATGCTCGTGCGTGGTCTTCAGCCGGATGAAGGCGCTCATCACCAGGCCGAGGGCCTGCGGGTCGATGCGCGCGCCGTAGCCGGTGATGACGCCGCGCTCCTCCAGCCGCCGGACCCGCTCGGACATGGCCGGCTGCGACAGGCCGATCCGCCGGCCTAGGTCGGACAACGAGGCCCGGCCGTCGGCCTGCAGGGCCTCGACTATGGCCAGGTCCTTGGCGTCCAGCGCTGCGGTCATCGGAAAATCGCTCCTTCGCCTTGAAGTCATCGGCAGGATCGCGCTTTGGCCGATGACTTGCCATGCCCTTTCGAACCCGTCGGCGGCAATCTGCGCCGATCGTCCTTGGAGATCGCCGGATGCGCCTGATCGGAATGCTGGATTCGCCCTATGTGCGGCGGGTCGCCGTGTCGCTGGAACTGCTGGGCCTGCCCTATGCGCATGAGCCTGCGTCGGTGTTCCGCGACTACGACGCCTTCGCGGCCGTCAATCCGGTGGTCAAGGCGCCGACCCTGGTCACGGACGAGGGGGCGGTGCTGATGGACTCCACCCTGATCCTGCAGCACCTGGAGCGGCTGGCGCCGGCCGGGCGGAGCCTGGAGCCGCGGGGGCTGGCCGAGCAGGTCCGGTCGCTGCGCATCGTCGGCTTGGCCCTGGCCGCCTGCGAGAAGACCGTGCAGCTGGTCTACGAGTTCAATCTGCGTCCGGCCGACAAGCAGCACGCGCCGTGGATCGACCGGGTGCGCGGGCAACTGGCCCACGCCTGGCGCCTGCTGGAGGCCGAGATGGTCGCGGACGGCTGGCTGCTGGGCGCGCGGCCGATGCAGGCCGACGTCACCGCCGCCGTGGCCTGGAGCTTCGCGCGCGACCTCCTGCCCGACGCCGCCGATCCGCTCGCCTGCCCGAAACTGGCGGCGCTGTCGGCGCGGGCCGAGGGGATCGAGGCCTTCAAGGCCGCGCCGATGCGTTAAGGGGCCAAGCCTCCCCCGTAGAATCCCCGCGAAAGCGGGGACCCAGGCTTTTTCTGAAACGCGTGGCGCTCGACGATAAAACACCTGGACCCCCGCTTTCGCGGGGGTTTTACGGATGTGGGAAGGGCCTACTTCCCGCCCGCGTAGTCCTTGACCAGAGCGTAGAGGAAGTCCCGCCCGTCATAGAGCGACTTCACGCGCATGCGTTCGTTGAGGCCGTGGACGCCGTCGCCGTCGGAGTTTCCGAACAGGCCGCTGACGCCGTAGGTCGGGATGCCGGCGGCGTTGGTGTGCACGCCGTCGGTGGCGCCGGTCAGCAGGATCGGGACGATCGGCACGCCGGGCCACAGCTTGGCGGCTTCCTTCTGGATCGGGCCCATGATGGCCGGCGTCAGGGCCGGGGGCGGCGAGGCGGGCTTGGCCTCGTGGGCCAGGGTGACGGCGACAGCCGGATCAGCGGCCAGTTCGGTCAGCTTGGCCTTCACCTCGTCGACCGGCGTGCCCGGCAGGATGCGGCAGTTGACGTTGGCCGTGGCGCGCTGGGGCAGGGCGTTGGGCGCGTGGCCGGCGCTGACCATGGTGGCCACGCAGGTGGTGCGCAGCATCGAGTTCCAGCCGGCGTCCTTGGTGATCACCTTCAGGGCCTCGGGATCGGCGACGTCGGCCACCAGGGCTTTCATCGCCGCGGCCTGCTCGGCCGGCACGCGCCCCTGCATCTGGGTGAAGTAGCCGCGCGTGGCGTCATTGAAGCGGGTCGGGAACTGATAGGCGCCGATGCGGTCGAGCGCCGCCGACAGCTGGTAGATGGCGTTGGCCGGCCCGGGGCGGCTGGAGTGGCCGCCAGGGTTGGTCACGGTCAGGGTGAAGTCCTGATAGACCTTCTCGCCGGCCTGCACCTCGAGCACCACGGCCTTGCCGGTCTCGTCCAGCATGCCGTCGGCGCCCTCGTTCAGCGCGAATTCGGCGTCGACGAGGGGGCGGTGGTTCTTCACCAGGTCCTCGATGCCGTTATAGCCCTCGCTCTCCTCGCCGCAGGTCAGGGCCATCTTGATGTCGCGCTTGGGCTTGAAGCCGCTCTGCTTCAGGCGGACCAGGGTGTCGGCCCAGATGGCGGCCTGGGCCTTGTCGTCCGACGTGCCGCGTCCGTAGAAGTAGCCGTTCTCCTCGACCAGGGTGAACGGATCGCGCGTCCAGTCCTCGCGCTTGGCCTCGACCACGTCGATGTGGGCCAGCAGCAGGATCGGCTTGGACTTCGGATCGCTCCCGCGCAGCACGGCGACCAGGCTGCCTTCGCGCGGATGCTTGGGCTCGACCACCACCTGAACGTCGGCGTCGGCATAGCCGGCCGCCTTCAGGCGCTCGCCCATGGCCTCGGCGGCGGCGGTGCAACTGCCCTTGGAGAGGGTCGTATCGATCTCGACCAGCTCCTTGTAGAGCGCCCGGAAGGCGCTCTGGTCGGGGCGCGGCGTGACCTGCGGGCCCGGCGTCGGCTGGGCGTTGGCCAGGACGGGAAGGGCGGCGAGGGCCGCGGTGGTGGCGAAAAGGGCCTTCAGGCGCATGGTCCGACCTTCAAGTGTCGTAAAACGTGGCCGGAACAGGAGCGGGCTTCGCGTCCGCGCGCAAGCCACATGCGCGAAAACCGGGGCCTGGCGTTAACCCATGCTTAAGGATGACGCGGCTTTTCCTGGCGACAGGAACCGGCGACACTGCGAGAACACATGATGAACGCGAATCGCCCCTTGCGCATCCTCGGCCTCGATCCGGGCCTCCGCCGAACCGGCTGGGGCGTGATCGGCGTGGCCGGCTCGCGCATCACCCACATCGCCCACGGCGTCATCGTTCCCGACGAGAAGGCCGCCTTCTCCGACCGCCTGCTGACCCTGTTCGAGGGCGTCTGCGCGGTGATCGACCAGCACGCCCCCGACGAGGCGGCGGTGGAAGAGACCTTCGTCAACACCAACGCCCAGTCGACGCTGAAGCTGGGCCACGCCCGCGCCGCCTCGATGATCGCTCCTGCCCGCGCCGGTCTGCTGGTCGCCGAATATTCCGCCCCCGTGGTCAAGAAGGCGGTTGTGGGCACCGGCGCGGCCGACAAGGCCCAGGTCGCCTTCATGATCGCCCGCCTGCTGCCGACCGCCGGCTCGCCGACGGCCGACGCCGCCGACGCGCTCGCCGTCGCCATCGCCCACGCCCACGCTCGCACGGCGAGGAGAGTCGCATGATTGGTCGCCTGCGCGGCGCCGTCGCCGAGGTCGGCGAGGAAGAGGCCCTGATCGACGTCATGGGCGTCGGCTACCTCGTCCGCTGCGGCCAGCGCGCCCTCCAGCGCCTGCCGGCCCTGGGCGAGGAGACGCTGCTCCACATCGAGAGCCAGTGGAGCGAAAGCCAGGGCCTGCGGCTCTACGGCTTCCTCACCCGCGACGACCGCCGCGCCTTCGTGCTGCTGCAGGCGATCCAGGGCGTCGGGCCCAAGGCCGCCATGGCCGTGCTCGACGTGCTGTCGCCGGCCGAACTGGCCTCGGCGGTCGCCCGTGAAGACAAGGCCGCTGTCGGCCGCGCCAACGGCGTGGGTCCCAAGCTCGCCCTGCGCATCGTCACCGAGCTGAAGGGCAAGCCGATCACCGATGGGCCGGTGCTGATGGCCGCGCCTTCGGCCGCTTCGGCGCCGTCGGCCCCCGCCAAGCCCGCCGCCACCGGCGACGCCGTCGCCGCCCTGATGGGCCTGGGCGTCGCCGAGGTGAACGCCCGCCGCGTGGTCGAGGCCGCCGCGGCGAAGCTGGGCGAAGAGGCGTCCGTGCAGGCGCTGATCAAGGCGGGTCTGCAGGAGCTTGGGCGATGAGCGCCTGCGCTACCCCCTCCGGCCCTCTGGGCCACCTCCCCCAGAGGGGGAGGATCTCGTTTGGCGCCGCCGCCAAGATGCTCCCCCTCTGGGGGAGCTGTCGCGGAGCGACTGAGGGGGTCTGCGCCCAATGACCCGCATCATCTCCGGCGAAGCCCAGCACGGCGAGCAGATCCCCGGCGCGACCGACCGCGCCATGCGGCCCCAGACCCTGGCCGAGTTCGTCGGCCAGGAGCAGGCCAAGGCCAATCTGCGGATCTTCATCGAGGCGGCCAAGGGCCGGGGCGAGTCGCTCGATCACGTGCTGCTGTTCGGCCCGCCGGGCCTGGGCAAGACCACCCTGGCCCAGATCGTCGCCCGCGAACTGGGCGTGAACTTCCGCGCCACCTCCGGCCCGGTGCTGAACAAGCCCGGCGACCTGGCGGCCATCCTGACCAATCTCGAGCCCAACGACGTCCTGTTCATCGACGAGATCCACCGGCTGTCGTCCAACGTCGAGGAGATCCTCTATCCGGCGATGGAGGACCACGTGCTCGACCTGGTGATCGGGGAGGGGCCGTCGGCCCGCTCGATCCGCATCGACCTGGCGCCGTTCACCCTGGTGGCTGCCACGACCCGGGCCGGGATGCTGGCCACGCCCCTGCGCGATCGTTTCGGCATTCCGGTGCGGCTGGAGTTCTACACCCCGCGCGAGCTGCGCCACGTGCTGCTGCACGCCGCCCGCAAGATGGGCGCGCCGCTGTCGGAGGACGGGGCCGACGAGATCGCCAAGCGCGCCCGAGGCACCCCCCGCGTCGCCGGCCGCCTGCTGCGCCGGGTGCGCGACTTCGCCACCGCCGACGGCGCCGAGGTCATCGACCGCAAGGCCGCGGCCATGGCGCTCGCCCGCCTCGAAGTCGACGAGAGCGGCCTCGACAGCCTCGACCGCCGCTACCTGCGGGCCATGATCGAGCACTATGGCGGCGGTCCGGTGGGCGTTGAGACCATCGCCTACGCCATCGCCGAGGCCCGCGACGCCGTGGAAGACGTCATCGAGCCCTACCTGATGCAGCAGGGCTTCATCCAGCGCACGCCGCGCGGCCGCATGGCCTGCGGCAAGGCCTACCTGCACCTGGGCCTGACCCCGCCCGCCGCCCCGCCGTCGTCGACGCAGGGCGGGCTGTTCGGGGATGAATAGGGCCAAGGCGACCGACAGCGTCGCCTGGCGTTTCCGCGCGCCGTTCCCGCCGCAGGTCGTGCGGGAGCGTCTGGCGGCCAGCGTCGGCGGTCCGGACGAGACCCGGATCGGAACGGTGCTTGGTCAGGTCGGCCTGGACTGGGCCAGGATCTATCACTGCGAGCGCCAGGGATACGCGCCGATTCCGCTGCGCATCGATTGGGTCGCCGACGGTGATGGAACGCTGCTGACCTGCCGGATGCGGTCGCCAAGCAAACGCTTCCCTCAGTTGCTGAGCATCGGCCTCGCGCTCATGGCCGCCCTGTCGGCCTGGTTGGTGTTCGGCCCGATGGCGGCGGCGGCCGGCGGCCTGACCGCCGTCCATGTGATCCTGTTCGTGCTGTGGTGCCTGTTCCTGGGCGGCTGGGGTCTCTATGCGGTGGTCTTTTCCAACTACGCCTACCGCGACGAGCGCCTGCTCCTGATCGCCCACGCCCAGCAGGCGCTGAAGGGCGGGCCGGTGGAGGAGATCGCGGAATGAGGGACGGGGCATCCGTCTGGCGCTTCCGCACGCCTCTGTCGCCGATGGCCGTTTCCGAGCGCCTGGCCGAGAGCCTCGACCGCCCGGGCAAGGCCGCGCGGGCGGGCGTGAGCGGCGTCGTCGGCCCGGCCCACGCCAAGATCTATCGCACACGTTACCAGGAGGGCGCGCCGACGCCGCTCCGGCTGGATTGGGTCGCGGACGGCGACGGCAGTCTCGTGACCTGTCAGACCCGGGTCGCAGGCCAGATGGGCAGGCAGGCCACGCTGGTCTTCCGCATCGGCTGGGTGCTGATCGCGGTGCTTGGCGCGCCGGGCGAGGTTCGCGCCGTTCTCGATCTCGACGACGGCGTTCCGCCGGGCGGGCCGCTCATGGGGCTGATCTTCCTGGCGCTGTTCGGCGTCGCGGTGCTCTTTCTGCCGCAACTGATCAAGTGGGGCATAGCAGCAGAGCGCGACCTGCTGATCGCCCACGCCCGCGCGGCCGTCGAGGGCGGTCCGGTGGAGGAGGCGCGCGAATAATGCGAAACCTGCCTCGCGCCGTCGACCGAAACGGCTGAAAAGAGACCCTGATGAGCCAGGAACCGATCCCCACCGCCGGCGTCTTCGTCGGGACCGAGCACCAGCTGCCCGTCCGGATCTACTACGAGGACACCGACTTCTCGGGGATCGTCTATCACGCCAACTACCTGCGCTACTTCGAGCGGGGGCGCAGCGACTTCTTCCGGATGATCGGGGTGTCGCACACCGAGCTGGCGGCCATCGACACGGCCTTCGCCATCACCCGCATGGAGATCGACTTCAAGCGCGCGGCAAGGGTCGACGACGCCCTGGTGGTGCACACGGTGTGGAACCGGATCAAGGGCGTGCGCCTTCTGGCTCGGCAATGGATCACGCGGGGGGAGGACCTGGTCTGCGCCGCCAATGTCGAGGCCGTCTGCATCACGCTGGACGGCCGCCCCCGCAAGCCCTCCGCCGAGATGAGCGCCAAGGTGACCCCCTGGCTCGCGCCAGAAGAAGGCTGACGGCGCCCGCCCTGCAAATGCAGATCGCCGATCGTCGAAAAATGGGCCGTCTGTAGCGACGTCATAGTTTCAACATTGCGCCGCTTCATGCAGTAAGGCGCTGACCAATCACTTCTAGACTGACGCAGGATACCGCATGGACGCCGCCGCCAGCGCGCAAAGCTTCTCCTTCATCACGCTGTTCATGAACGCCGACTGGGTGGTCAAGCTGGTGATGATCGGGCTGATCCTGGCCTCGCTGGGTTCGTGGGCCGTCATTCTCGACAAGCTGTTCCGCTTTTCCGCCCTCAACCGCGCCGCCGATCGCTTCGAGGAGCAGGTCGGTTCGGGCCGCTCGCTGGAGGACGTCGCCGGCGAGGCCGGATCGAACCCGCGCCACGCCCTGCCGCGCATGCTGCAGGCGGCGCTGAAGGAATGGCGTGAAGCGAAAGCCAAAGGCGTGCAGAGCGAGGGCCAGGTGGCCCTGCTGAGCCAGCGCATCGACCGCGTGCTCGACACCCAGATCGCCCGCGAGAGCGCCAAGGCCGAAGAGGGCCTGGGGAGCCTCGCCATCGTCGCCACCGCCTCGCCGTTCGTCGGCCTGTTCGGCACGGTCTGGGGCATCATGCACGCCTTCCAGAGCATCGCCGCGGCCAAGAACACCTCGCTGACCGTCGTGGCCCCGTCGATCGCCGAAGCCCTGTTCGCCACGGCCATCGGCCTGATCGCCGCCATCCCGGCCTACATCGCCTACAACAAGTTCTCGACCGACGCGGGCAAGTACGCCGGCCGCCTGGAGAACTTCGCCGACGACCTGTCCACCGCCATCCAGCGTCGCCTGAGCGAGCGGGTCTGATCCATGGCGATGTCTTCGAACGACGCCTTCGCCACCTCGGGCGGCGGCCGGGGCCGCCGTCGCCGCCGGCGCGGCAAGGGGGCCCTGTCCGAGATCAACGTCACCCCGCTGGTCGACGTGATGCTGGTGCTGCTGATCATCTTCATGATCAGCGCCCCGCTGCTGACCTCGGGAGTCGAGCTGGAGCTGCCCAAGACCGAGGCCGGCGCGCTGAAGAACGAGCAGGAGCCGATCACCGTGTCGGTCCGCCATGACGGCGCGGTGTTCATCGGCGAGGACCAGGCCCCGTTCGCCGACTTCGCCAGCGTGGTCACGGCCAAGGCTGGCGACGCCACCGACAAGCCGATCTATGTCCGCGCCGACGGCAAGGCGCCCTACGAGGTGGTCGCCCAGGTGATGGCCGCCCTGTCGAAGGCCGGCTTCACCAAGATCAACCTGCTCACCGACACCGGCGGCCCCGACTCGGGCGCCGCGCCGCGGGACGCGCAGCCTGCGGGCGGCGACGACCTGCGTCCGGCGCAATGAGGACTATCCGAGGCTGATGCGCGAGGAACGCAACAACCTGTCGCCGGCGCTGATCGGCTCCGTCGTCCTCCACGGCCTGGTCGTGGCGGCGGTGATGATCGGCTGGCCGTGGAAGACCTCCAAGCCGATCGTCATCGGCGAGAGCGTGCCCGTGACCATCGTCACCGAGGGCCCAACCAACGTGCGCCCGGCCATCGAGGACCCCGTCGAGCAGCTGGCCGAGACCGTCGAGCCCGCGCCCGACGCCACGCCCGAGCCGCCGGCTCCGACGCCCGCGCCGACGCCCCAGCCCGCGCCGCCCAAGCCGCAGCCGGCCCCCACGCCGAAGCCGCAGCCGACGCCGCCCAAGCCGGTTCCCAGCCCCGCGCCCAAGCCGCCTCAGCCGCAGCCCAAGCCGACGCCGCAGAAGCCGACCCCGGCCAAGGCCGAGCCCGACTTCTTCTCGTCGCTGGAAAAGACCCTGTCGAAGACGGCCAAGCCGGCCGGCAAGCCGAACTCGTCGGCCCAGCAGGGCCAGACCAACCGTCCCGAGACCGCCGCCCAGGCCCGTCCGGGCGCCGGCGAGATGACCGCCCTGCAGTCGGCGGCCCTCAACGGCATGAAGGACGAGATCCAGCGGCGCTGGAACCCCAACTGCGAGGTCGTGGGCGGCGGCGCCATGCAGGTGAAGCTGGTCTTCAAGCTGACGCCGAACGGCCGCGTCTCGGGTCAGGTGACCGCCAACGGGGCCGAGAACTCGAGCGACGCCATCGTGCGCACCGAGGCCGAGCGGGCGATCCGCGCCGTCTACCAGTCGGCGCCGTTCGAAGGCCTGGCGCCGCAGTACTACAACACGCAGCTCAACCTGAACTTCAAGGCGCGCGACGCCTGCGCCGCGCGTTAGACGTCGAACGACGCCGAAGAGACGAGATGGAAGGAAGCCCGACGATGACCAAGCGCAAGCATCGCCTCGCCACGCCGCTCCTGGCCATGAGCCTGGCCCTGGCCGGTTTCGCCGCGACCGCCGCCCTGCCGGGCGTCGCCGCCGCCCAGATCGAGATCGACATCGACAAGGGCGCGGTCAAGCCGATGCCGGTGGCCATCCCGGCTTTCGCCGGCGCCCAGCGCGGGGCCGACATCGCCCAGGTCATCAGCGGCAATCTCGAGCGCTCGGGCCTGTTCCAGCCGCTGAACGTCGGCGGCGTGACCGACAAGCTGGCCGATGTGAACGTCCAGCCGCGCTTTCCCGACTGGCAGGCCACCGGCGCCCAGGCCCTGATCAACGGCCAGGTGACGGTCGGCGCCGACGGCTCGCTGCGCGTCGACTTCCGCCTGTGGGACACCTTCAGCCAGCAGCAGCTTCTTGGCCTGCAATTCACTTCGACGGCCGAGAACTGGCGCCGGGTGGCCCACAAGATCAGCGACGCGGTCTATGAGCGGCTGACCGGCGAGAAGGGCTATTTCGACACCCGCGTGGCCTTCGTCGCCGAGAGCGGCCCCAAGCTCGCCCGCGTCAAGCGCCTGGGCATCATGGACCAGGACGGCGCCAACCCGCAGTACATCACCGACGGCTCGTCGATCGTGATGACCCCGCGCTTCTCGGCCACCAGCCAGGAGCTGACCTACATGGCCCTGCGGCCGACGGGGTCGAGCATCTACCTGCTGAACCTGCAGACCAACCGCCAGGAGACGGTCGGCCGCTTCCCCGGCATGGTGTTCGCCCCGCGCTTCTCGCCCGACGGCAAGAAGGTGGCCTTCTCGGTCGAGAAGGGCGGCAACAGCGACATCTACGTGCTCGACCTGCGCACCCGCCAGTCAACCCGCATCACCACCGACCCGGCCATCGACACCTCGCCGTCGTTCTCGCCGGACGGCACGAAGATCGTCTTCAACTCCGACCGCGGCGGCCAGGCCCAGCTCTACGTGATGAACGCCGACGGTTCTGGCGTGCGCCGCATCTCCTATGGTGGCGGCCGCTACACCACGCCTGTCTGGAGCCCGCGCGGCGACTACATCGCCTTCACCAAGCAGACCGGCGGCCAGTTCCACATCGGCGTCATGGCCGTGGACGGCGGCGGCGAGCGCCTGCTGACCACCAGCTATCTGGACGAGGGCCCGACCTGGGCGCCGAACGGCCGGGTGCTGATGTTCTTCCGCGAGGGCAGCGCCGGCAATCCGCGTCTCTGGACCGTCGACATCACCGGCCGAATCCTGCGGCCGGCCGCCTATCCGGGCGCGGCGTCCGACCCCGCCTGGTCGCCGCTTCTGGACTGATTTCACCCCTTCGGAGCTGAGAAACGCGAAGGTTTCGCAACTTTCCACAGGCCCGACGCGTTGGAGCGTGGCTGTTCATCCGCCATTCACCCGATAGGTGAAACGAGGTGGAACGGCATCACACTGACGCCATTGTGAGGTCCAGGGAACGTTTTTGCGGGGCGGAGCAAGAGCAGCGCCGGTAAGAGTTTTGAACCCAGGCCGTACCTAGACTTGAGGAGATACTGGATGAGCTTCGACACCAAGGGCGCCGCCCGACTGGCGCTGATCGGCCTGGCCGTGGCCTCGCTGGCCGCCTGTACCTCGCGGCCGAAGCCGACGGGTCCGGTCGAGCCCACGCCGCCGGCCCAGCCGCAGGCGCCGCAGCAGCCCTACACCCCGCCGGCTCCGGTTCCGGATCCGACCCCGCAAGGTCCGCTGCCGGGCACCATCCAGGACTTCGTCGTCAATGTCGGCGACCGCGTCTACTTCGACACCGACGAATACTCGGTTCGCGCCGACGCCCAGCCGGTCCTGGCCGGTCAGGCCCAGTGGCTGAACCGCTACCAGTCGGTCCGCGTCCGCATCGAAGGCAATGCCGACGAACGCGGCACCCGCGAATACAACCTGGCTCTGGGCGCTCGTCGCGCCAACGCCATCCGCGAGTTTCTGATCGGCCAGGGCGTCGCCGCCTCGCGCATCGAGACGATCTCGTTCGGCAAGGAGCGTCCGCTGGATCCGGGTACGGACGAAAACGCCTGGGCCAAGAACCGTAACGGCCGCACCGCCATCACCGACGGCGCGCGCTAAGCCTCTCGGCTGACCGATCGAAGGCCCTTCTCCGCACGCCGGGGGAGGGCCTTCTTTCCGTCTGGCCCCACTATCCGGCCGCACTTTTGTCCGCAACCAGGGCATAATCGTCGACATGAAGCTGAAATCCGCGCTCCTCGCCTCCGCCCTGCTGCTCGCCGCCGCCGCGCCGGCCCTGGCCCAGACGCCGATGCCCGATCCGCTGGACGACCGTTCGGCCAAGCGCATCGAGAAGATGGAGAAGGTCGTTCGCGAACTGCGGGCGATCGTCTTCCAGGGGCGCGACACCGGCAAGCCGGTGGTCGTGCAGACCGCCGAGACCGACGCCCAGATCGCCGCGCTCAACGACCGCATCACCGACCTAGAGCAGACCATCCAGCGGATGAACGGCCAGAACGAGACCCTGACCCACGACATCGACGTGGCCCGCCGCGCCTCGGACGGTCAGAAGGCCCGCGCCGACCAGCTGGAGCAGCGCCTGGCCGCGCTGGAAGGCAAGATCACCACGCTGGAGACCGCCGCCGCCACGGCCGCCGCGGCCCAGATCCCGCCGCCGCCTCCGCCGCCTCCGGCCGATCCGGCGACCGCCTTCAAGCAGGCCCGGCAACTGCTGCTGGACGGCGACTACACGGGCGCCGAGAACGCCTTCGGCGGCTTCGTGGCCAGCTATCCCGACGACGCCAAGGCGCCCGAGGCCCGCTACTGGCTGGGCGAGACCCAGTTCGTGCGCGAGGCCTATGGCGACGCGGCCGGCTCCTATCTGGGCGCGGTGCGCGGCTGGCCGCAGACCAGCTGGGCGCCCAACGCCGTGCTGAAGCTGTCGCGCTCGCTGATCGCCCTGAAGAAGCCGGCCGACGCCTGCCGCACCCTGGACGAGCTGACCAAGCGCTATCCGAAGGCTCCGGCCGACGTGGTCAGCAAGGCCAAGAGCACCCGCGTCCAGGCCAAGTGCGCGGCCTGACCGGCGCGCGCGACCTTTCCAGCGTCTTCGCCGCCGTTCTGGAGCGGCGTCTGCGGCCGGGGGCGACCACGCCCCTGGCCGTCGGCTTTTCGGGCGGCAGCGACAGCCTGGCCCTGCTGCGGCTGACGCTCGACTGGGCCGCCTTGCATGGTCGGCCGGTCCTGGCCCTGACCGTCGACCACGGCCTCAATCCCGCCAGCCAGGCCTGGACCGCCGACGCCCTGGCCAAGGCCCGAGCGCTTGGAGCCGACGCTCGCGCTTTGCACTGGACCGGCGACAAGCCCTCGACGGGCCTGCCCGCCGCCGCCCGCGCCGCCCGCCACGCCCTGCTGGCGCAGGCCGCTCGCGAGGCCGGGGCGAGCGTCCTGCTGCTGGGCCACACCGCCGACGACCGGGCCGAGGCCGCCCGCATGCGGGCCGAGGGCTCGACCACACCCGATCCGCGCCAATGGGCGCCGTCGCCGGTCTGGCCGCAGGGGCGAGGCGTCTTCCTGCTGCGGCCGCTGCTCGATCTCCGCCGCCAGGCCCTGCGCGCCTTCCTGGCCGAGCGCGGCGAGACCTGGTTGGAGGATCCCGCCAACGCCGATCCCCGCTTCGCCCGCGCCCGGGCCCGCGCCGCCCTGGCCGAGGAGGCGGCGGACGAGCCGCCCGTCCTTGCCGAGGACCTTCCGGCTCCGGTCGCCGTCGAGGGCGAGCAGGCCCTGCGCCTGCCGCGCGGGGCCTGCGCCGCCCAGGTCGCCGCCGCCTGCCTGTGCGCCGCCGGCTCCACCACGCCGCCGCGCGGCGATCGCCTGGCGCGGCTGGTCGAGCGGCTGGCGGAGGGCGAGACCTTCACCGCCACCCTGGCCGGCGCCCGCATCGTCGCCGACGGGGATGGCGTCCTCTTCGTCCGCGAGGCTGGCGAGGCCAGGCGAGGGGGCCTGGAAAGCCTTTCCCTGGCCGCCGGCGAGACCGCCGTCTGGGACGGCCGCTACCTCGTCACGGCGCGCGAGCCGGTGACTGTCCGCGCGCTCGGCGGTCTTTCGGCCCGATTGCCGGCCTCCGAGCGCCAGGTTCTGAAGAATTTTCCGGCCGCCGTCCGCGCGGTGTTGCCGGCGGCGCTCGACGCTTCGGGACAGGCCTCTAGCCCGATCCTTGCAAGGGATAGCGCGTTCGGTGCGAGCGTGCTGATCCGGGAAAGGTTCGAAGCCGCGTGCGGCTTCATCGATCAAGAACCCGCGACCTGATATCGCGCGCGTGGCGAAACGCCGTCAGTCGTCCTATCTTGGGTCGACGAGCGATAGCTTTGGGAAGACGACGCGTATGAATCTGAGGAACGTGGGCATCTGGCTGGCCATCGTGTTCGTCCTGATCATGGCTTGGACCGTGATGCGACAGGGCAACCCGGTGCACCGCGAAGGCGGCGCCAGCTATTCGCAGCTGCTGAAGAACATCGATAACGGCCAGGTCAAGAAAGCCGAGATCAATGGTCAGCAGGTCAAGGTCACGGCCGCCGACGGCAAGACGGTCTATGTCGTCAACGCGCCGTCGAACAACGAGGACTTGATCAAGCGGCTGGAGGCGCGCAACGCCGACATCCAGATCCAGGACCCGAACAAGTTCAACGTGCTCGGCCTGTTCCTGAACATGCTGCCGATCCTGCTGCTGATCGGCGTGTGGATCTTCTTCATGCGCCAGATGCAGGGCGGCACCAAGGGCGCCATGGGCTTCGGCAAGTCCAAGGCCCGCCTGCTGACCGAGAACAAGAACCGCGTGCTGTTCGACGACGTCGCCGGCGTCGACGAGGCCAAGGAAGAGCTGCAGGAGGTCGTCGACTTCCTGAAGGACCCGGCCAAGTTCCAGCGCCTGGGCGGCAAGATCCCCAAGGGCGCCCTGCTGGTCGGCCCTCCGGGTACGGGTAAAACCCTGATCGCCCGCGCCGTGGCCGGTGAAGCCGGCGTGCCGTTCTTCACCATCTCCGGTTCGGACTTCGTCGAGATGTTCGTCGGCGTCGGCGCCAGCCGCGTGCGCGACATGTTCGAGCAGGCCAAGAAGAACGCCCCCTGCATCATCTTCATCGACGAAATCGACGCCGTCGGTCGCCACCGCGGCGCCGGCCTGGGCGGCGGCAACGACGAGCGCGAGCAGACCCTCAACCAGCTGCTGGTCGAGATGGACGGCTTCGAGGCCAACGAAGGCATCATCCTGATCGCCGCCACCAACCGTCCCGACGTTCTGGACCCGGCCCTGCTGCGTCCGGGCCGCTTCGACCGCCAGGTCGTGGTTCCGAACCCGGACGTCGCCGGCCGCGAGAAGATCCTGCGCGTGCACATGAAGAACGTGCCGCTGGCCGCCGACGTCGACGTCAAGACCCTGGCCCGCGGCACCCCCGGCTTCTCGGGCGCGGACCTGGCCAACCTGGTCAACGAAGGCGCCCTGACCGCCGCGCGCAAGAACCGCCGCATGGTCACCATGCACGACTTCGAGCACGCCAAGGACAAGGTCATGATGGGCGCCGAGCGCCGCTCGATGGCCATGAGCGAAGACGAGAAGAAGCTGACGGCCTATCACGAGGGCGGCCACGCCCTGGTGGCCCTGAACGTCCCGGTCGCCGACCCGGTCCACAAGGCCACCATCGTGCCGCGCGGCCGCGCCCTTGGCATGGTCATGCAGCTGCCGGAAGGCGACCGCTACTCGATGAGCTACGACATGATGACCTCGCGTCTGGCCATCATGATGGCCGGCCGCGTGGCGGAAGAGCTGATCTTCGGCAAGGAGAAGATCACCTCGGGCGCGTCGAGCGACATCAGCGCGGCCACCAACCTGGCCCGCAACATGGTCACCCGCTGGGGCTTCTCCGACGACCTGGGCACCGTGGCCTATGGCGACAACCAGGAAGAGGTGTTCTTGGGCCACTCGGTGGCGCGCACCCAGAACGTCTCGCCCGACACCATGGTCAAGATCGACGCCGAGGTCCGTCGCCTGGTGAAGGGCGGCGAGGACGACGCCCGCCGCATCCTGACCGAGAAGCTGGAAGACCTGCACTCGGTCGCCAAGGCCCTGCTGGAGTTCGAGACCCTGAGCGGCGACGAGATCATCGGCGTCACCAAGGGCGTCACGCCGATCCGCGAGGAGACCGAGGAGAAGAAGCCGACGGGTCCCGTCGCTTCGGTGCCGGTTTCGCCCACGGGCGTCACCGCCTAAGGCGCGAACGAACTTTTTGAGACCGCGAAAGCCGGATCCGCTCGTCGGGTCCGGCTTTTGTTTTGCTCCACCGGTCGTCCACGGCTTCCTTGTGGCCCCGTTCTGGTCTTCCCGGGCGAGGGGGTGGTACAGCTTCCCTTCGGAGTTGAAACGCAAGGGAACGCGCATGAAGACGTCGATGCTGGGCCTGATGGCCGGAGCCCTGGTCGCGACCACCCCTCTCCTCATCCCTGGGGCGGCTTTGGCGGCGCCGGGCGACATCCATGTCGACGGCATGACCGGCCCCGAGGTCGCCAAGTGGCTGCAGGACGCCGGCTACAAGGCCGAGCTGACCAAGGACGAGACCGGCGACCCGATGATCAAGAGCGCCGCCGGCGGCGTGAACTTCACGGTCTATTTCTACGACTGCACCGCCAAGCCGCGCTGCAAGGCCCTGCAGTTCGCCGCCAGCTTTGACCTCAAGCAGCCGATGTCGGCGGCCAAGATCAACGAGTGGAACCGCCAGAACCGCTACCTGAAGGCCTATATCGACGACGAAGGCGACCCCTACGTCCAGTACGACGTCAACATCAACGCCGGCCGCAGCACGGCCGTGCTCGAAGACGACTTCGGCGTCTGGACCTCGATGATCGACGACTTCACCACCTTCATCGGCTGGTGACGCGAGGCGCCCCTGGGGGTACATCCCGGGCCATGATCCATGCCGTCCCGCGCGTCATGGGCGTGGTCAACGTCACGCCCGACAGCTTCTCGGACGGCGGCCGGTTCTTCGATCCCGCCGCCGCCCTCTCCCACGCCCGCCGGCTGATCGACGACGGCGCGACCATCCTCGACATCGGCGGCGAAAGCACCCGGCCGGGCGCGGACCCGGTGTCCGAGGCCGAGGAGATCGCCCGCGTCGTCCCGCTGATCCGCGCCATCCGGGCCGAGAGCGACGCCGCCATCTCGATCGACACCATGAAGCCGGGCGTCGCCCGCGCCGCCGTCGCCGCCGGGGCCGACATCTGGAACGACGTCGCCGCCCTGCGCTTCGCGCCCGACGCCCCCGAGGTCGCCGCCGAACTGGGATGCGAGGTGATCCTGATGCACATGCGCGGCGAGCCGGGCACCATGCAGGACGAGCCGCGCTACGACGACGTCGTCGCCGAGGTCGAGGCCTTCCTGCTGGCCCGGGCGCTCACCGCCATGGCCGCCGGCGTCGAGCGCGAGAAGATCTGGCTCGATCCCGGCATCGGCTTCGGCAAGACGCCGGCGCATAATCTGGCCCTGCTGTCGGCCCTGCCGCGCTTCGTGGCCCTGGGCTACCGCGTGCTGCTGGGCGCCAGCCGCAAGCGCTTCATCGCCGCCATCGACCCCCGCGCCCAGGACGCCCGCGACCGCCTGGGCGGCTCGCTGGCCGTCCACCTGCACGGCGCCGACTGCGGCGTCGAGGCCGTCCGCGTCCACGACGTGCGCGAGATGAGCCAGGCCCTGGCGGTGTGGAAGGCCATCGTCGCGGCGGGGCGTTAGGTGCTTGCTCCTCCCCCACTTGTGGGGGAGGGGGACCGCGAAGCGGTGGAGGGGGCGAGACTGGGCTCAGTGCCGGCGGTCGCCCCCTCCGTCACGCTGCGTATCCGCAGCGCGCCACCTCCCCCGTTGCTCGGGGGAGGAGTAGGGGCCTACGCCCGCGCCAGCTCCGGCCTTTCCGGCAGGGTCTCCGGCGTCCGCACGTTCCACGCCAAGCCCAGCCGCTCCAGCAGGCGGATCAGGGCGAAGCCCCAGTCGGCCTGGCCGGGATAGAGGCCGATGCGGGCCGAGCCGGGCCAGGCGTGGTGGTTGTTGTGCCAGGCCTCGCCCATGGTCGGGATCGCCGCCCAGGGCACGTCGTGGGCCTGGATGCCCGAGGTCTCGACCAGCCAGCTCTGCGGCCCCGTGCGATGGGCCAGGCGCCCGACGTACCAGTGGCCGGTCACCGACACGCAGACCCGCGCCGCCACGCCCCACAGCAACCACGGCCAGCCGCCCAGGGCGAACAGCACCAGCACGACCGGAACCTGCTGCAGCATCCAGGTGCGCTCCAGGAAGCGGTAGAACCGGTCGCCGGCGATGCGGGGCGGGATCTCTTGTCTGGGCGGTGCGTCCAGCACCAGCCGGCCGTGCAGGTTCCAGGCGTAGTCGGTCCAGAAGTCGGCGCGGTTGGAGAGGTAGGGGTGGCAGGCCTGTTGCCGCTGGCCCCAGTCGCGCAGGTCGTGGGCGGCGATCATGCCCAGCGGCCCGCTCATGCCCACCAGGGTCCCCAGCCACATCATCGGATAGTCCAGCCAGCGCGGGCTCTCGAAGCTGCCGTGGATCAGCCGCCGGTGAAAGCCGATCGAATGGCCGACCAGCAGGGTGGCGCCGGTCAGCAGGACGAAGACGGCCAGGGCGCTCCAGCTGAAGAAGAACGGCGCGGCCAGAGTCCCGGCCAGCATCGCGCCCTGCCAGAGCGAGGTCGCCGGCGCCCAGACCACGCGGCCGCTCGCCGCGTCGCCGCCCGCGTCCGGCGCGATGGAATGGACGGCGTAGGGATCGTCGTGATGTTCGCTCATCGCGGGGCGTCCTTTCCGTAGGCGACGCGGACCACGACCCAGCCGACGACGGCGCCGGCCAGGCCCATCAGGAGCACGCCCTGGATGGCGTCCGCGATGTGGCGGGCGGAGATCGGGCCGCTGGGCGCGTACAGCATGACCAGGAGGCGGAAGAGACCCACGACGGCCGCGACCAGGATCGCGCCGGCGATCGCTCCCGCCCGCCGTGACCGCACGCCGCGCCGATGCAGCACGGCGCCGACCGGAAGGCCGAAGACCAGCAGGCCCAAGGCCCAGAAGAAGGCGAAGATCAGCAGGACCGGGCTGGCCATGACCAATGTCATCTCGCCGATGAGCAGGCTCTCGACCTGCGCCCAGCCGGCATGGAGCGCGGCGCCGACGGCCGACCCGGCCAGCAGGGCGACGACCACCTTGAAGGAGCTGGTTTCCGGCAGGGGGCGCTGGCTCATCGTGGGGCTCCCTTGCCATAGGCCACGCGCGCCATGATCCAGCCGACGACCGCGCCTATGGCGGCCAGCCAGGTCGCGACGAACCAGAGCCAGCGTCCGTCCTGCAGCACAAAGGACGTCGACAGGCCGGCCACGACGGCGAAGACCAGGACCGCGCCGAGGATCGCTCCGGCCTGGGGCGAGCGGATCTTGAGAACGTGGAGCAGGGCCCAGAAGGGTGCGCCGACCACCAGTATCCCGCCCAGCCAGACGATCAGGGCGAACGGCGCCGCCATCAGCCCCACGTTCAGGGCCGCACCGAGGCCGGCGAGCTCGCGGGAGAGCAGGGCGGGGATCAAGCCGATCGCGATCAGGGTCGCGCCGGTGAGCGCCGCGCCGGTCAGGCCGCCGATGAACAGGGCGCTGATGAAACGGGCGGGGGCGGGTTCGGAAGGCCGCACGAAGAAGTTCCTTTCATGTAAGCTATTCCTTAAATACCTCATAGCTAATTTGCAAGGGATTAGCGAAGCGCTTAAATACCCTCCCATGCAGCGTGTTTTCGAAGCCCTGTCGTCGACGGTCCGGCGCAAGATCCTGGCCTATCTGGCCCATGCCGACCTGACGGCGGGCGAGATCGCCTCGCGCTTTTCGATCTCCAAGCCGGCGGTGTCGCAGCACCTGTCGATTCTGGAGGCCGCGGGCCTGGTCAGCAGCGAGAAGCGCGGCCAGTTCGTGCACTACAGCCTGGCGCGCGACAGCCTGGTCAACACGCTGAACGACTTCGTCCAGGAGGTCTGCCCGGTGGCCAAGCCGCTGAGGGCCGAGAGCGCCCGGCTGAAGGCCGACCGCGACGGCGAGTGATCGGCAACGAAGGTCGGCCAGCCGACGTTATAGGGGCGTGGAACCTTCGCTTTCGGGGAGCTTGCCGATGATCCGCCCGCTGTTCGTCGCCGGCCTGGCCGTGCTGGCCCTGGCCGCCTGTGAGAGGAAAACCGAGGCGCCCAAGCCCGCGCCGACGCCCGACGGCCTGGCCCAGAGCCCCGCGCCGGCGACCCCCGCCGCCCCGGCGGTCAAGGAGATCGTCTACGCCTGCGCCGACGGCCAGGCGCTGAAGGCCCGCTATCCCGACGACAAGACCGCCGTCGTCGAGTACGGCGGCAAGACCCGCACCCTCACCATCGCCATGTCGGCCAGCGGCGCGCGTTACGTCGGCGACGGCCTGCAGTGGTGGACCAAGGGCATGACCGACGGCCTGGTCTCCGAGCTCAAGCCGGGCGAGGACGTCGCCAGCGGCAAGCCGGTCGAGTGCCTGGCCCCGGCTGACGCGGGGTAGATCAAGGAAGCCCTCTCTCTTTGAGAGAGGGAGGGGCCCACGCCAAAGGCGTGGGAGGGTGAGAGGTAACAAACTCACCGAATGAAGTGCGGTCGTTCGACCTCGCGGTTTGCACGTGTGGCTATTGGACGGCGGCGCCTGGAGGCCCGTCGGAACGCGTTGGGATTCGCCGGTCAGCGGTGAAACCTCTCACCCTCCCACCGCTACGCGGCGGGCCCCTCCCTCTCTCAAAGAGAGAGGGACTTCAAAGCAGCGTCCCTTGCTTGGGCTCCGCCTCAACCACCTCCACCGCATCCCCCCGCCGGCGAAGCTCCGTCTCGGCGCTGAAGCGCAGGTTGACGTCGCGGTCCTTGGCCAGGGTCAGCAGGGCGTCGCCGTCGAGCTGGTCCCAGGCCTTGCCACGATGGGCGCCGGTCGGCACGCGGGGCAGCAGGCCGGGCTGCTCGCTCCAGGCCAGCAGCTGCTCCAGCGAGGCGGCGTTCAGCATGTCGCGCAGGTGGTGGGCGGTGACATAGGCGTCGGGCAGGGCGCGGTGGGCGGGCAGGCCCAGCTCGTGGACCAGGCCCTGCGGCATGCGCTGGTAGCGCAGCATCTGGTTGGAGAAGCTCTGAAGGTGCGGCCACAGGCGCAGGGCGCATTTCCAGGTGCAGATCCACGGCGTGGTCCCCGCCAGCTTCGGCGTGCAGTAGCGTTGCTCGAACGAGGCCCGGTGCGCCGCCAGCGCCTGAACGCCGCCTTCGGGCCGCAGCGCGTCCGGCGCGGCGTCCTTCCAGAACGGCGCGCTGGCGACGTCGGCGTCGAGGATGTGGTGCACGGCCATGGTCTCGGGCGAGATCGGGCGGCCCGGATTGATCAACTGCGACCCGCGAGCCCCGTCGTCGACGCGCCACGGGCCGCCGGCGTCCTGGACCACGTCCTGCCAGCCGATCTCGCAGACGTCGTGCGGGCCGTTTCCGGCGGTCTCCAGGTCGATGACGCGGACACGCTGCATGGAGCCAATATGGCCCCCGGTCGCCGCCGCGCCAAACGGCGCGGTCCCAAATCTGTCAGCTGACGCGCAGGAAGGCCCGGCCGGCGGCGAAGTCGCCCACTTCCACATAGGCCCGGCGCACGGTCTCGCCGCCGTCGCGGCCCTGGATCACGAACTCGATGGTGATCGCCTCGCGCGGGTCGAGCCGGGCGATGACGTCGCCGGCCTCGCGCGGGAAGCGGAAGCTCATGCCGGTCTTGGCGCCGGTCGGCAGCAGGGTGGGGGCGGGGACCGGATCGCGGGTCTCGGCCCCGAACACCCGGCTGGCGACGCGCGGGGCGGCGTTGTCGGCCAGGCCGCCGCCGTTGCGGGCCTTCAGGTACGGTCCCTGGGTGCGGGTCGGGTCGCGCATCACCAGGCGGGCGGCGTAGGGGCGCGCGCCATCGGCGAAGGTCGCCACGGCCAGCAGCTCGATGTTGCGGCCGGCCAGGCCGAAAACCAGCCGGTCGCCGCCGAAGCTCGAAGGCTGCGACAGTCGCCAGAACGGGATGGTCGCCGAGCTGGCGCGGTCGGCTATCCAGGTGGCCCGGTCGCCCGGGTAGTTCATCCGCTGCAAGAGAGCGTAGCCTTCGAAGGCCTTGCGCACCCGGCCGGCGGCGGTGCCCAGGTCCTTGGAATTGCAGGGCACCGAGGCGGCCTTGGCGTGGGCGCGCTGCTGCACGCCGTCCAGCTGGTCGCTGCTGGCGCCGGCGCGCAGGGCCGCGCCCCGGGCCTGGGCCTTGCCCGCGTCCAGCGCGCCCGACAGCGACGGGCTGAACAGGCCGCAGCGCGCGCCGGCGGCGCTCATCAGGCTGCGTTCATAGAAAAGGTCGGAGGGCGTGGCGGCCGCCGTCTGGGCCGCGCACAGGGACGCGAGGGCGAACACGGTCGCCATCGAGCGCCGCTTGCGCGCGCGGTCAGTCTTCTTGGTGGCCATTTTCTCGTATTCTGCGAGAGAGGATGTTCGGGCGGACCTTATCCGCCTCTGGTTGCGGTTCGGTTAGCGATGCTTCTTTCGACGGATCTCTGGGTGGGCGCGTTGATCCGCCGCGCCGAACTGGGCGGCGCCTTCGCCATGGTCGCCCGCAAGGGGGACGTCCGGGCCGGCGCCGTACTGGTCAAGGTGGTCGATCGCCGGGCTGGAACCGTGCGGCTCTACAGCGAGGCCACGCGCGGCGACGGCGAGCGGGTGTGGATGCAGCCGATCCGCTCGGACTTCGAGCCCGACCTCGACGCCTATGCCGAACGCGCCGCGCGCATCGATCCGGACGTCTGGGTGGTGGAGATCGAGGACCGCGAAGGCCGCCACTTCCTGACCGAGCCGGTCGAGGCCTGACGGCGGCCGCTCGACGCCGGATTTGGGGGAGCAAAGTTCTCTGCAACGATCCACAGCATTAACCTTGCCGCTAAACCAGACCGAAAGTCCGGCGCGGCAGGATGTCGCAGGTCTCCTAGCAGCCCCCGCAAACCGCCCATGCTCTTTTTGATGAACGACGTCGTGCTCAGCCTGGACGCCGCCGAACTGTCGCCGCCGATGACGCGCGACCGTTTCGCGGCCCTGTCGCTGAACTTCGTCGCCGAGCTGGGCAAGGAGCTCTACGCCCAGGAGCCGCTGCTGCATCACAAGCAGGTGGAGAAGGCCAAGCGCCTGGCCGCCCTGGTGATCGCCAAGGCGCCGGAGATCAACGCGGCCCTGTTCATCGCCCCGGCCCGGGGCTGCCTGATCGAGCAGGTGCAGGTGCGCTACGCCCAGATCGGCATCGAGGTGATGGGCGCGCTGCACCAGCGTCAGAAGGCTGGCCAACTGACCAATCTGGAAGCCGATCGCCAGGTCTGGCGTCGGCTGGCCGCCTGAGGCGCGGCTGGCCCTGCTAGATCAGCAGGCCGGCCAGCAGGTTCAGGGCGAGGGCGAGAACCACCAGTCCCGCCACGACCGTGCCGAGGCAGAGCGTGCTCTGTCCCAGGGAGCGCTGACGGATATGGCGGCGAGGGTCTTCGGCCAGGGCCATGTCGGTTCCTCCGTCGCCCCGACGGCTCTCGGGGGCCGAACGTCGGCGACGTGAGCAGCATGACTCCAATCCCATAGCGTGCACAGGGTTTTTTGCGTCGGCGGCCGTTCGCGCCTCGGAGACGACTTGTCAGGCGCCGGCCTTCTCCTCCATATCCACGTGGGGTTGCGGTTGGGGGACTACAGTGGCTTTCCGTGAGTTCTTGCTCGCCGGCGTGGCGGGTGCACTGGCTATTGGCCTTGGCGCGGCGCCGGCCGTGGCGCGGGCGCAGGATCAGGCCGCGGCGGCGGTCGCCGCCAAGCCGGCGCCGAGCGCCGATGCGCCCGGCCGCTGGCTGCGGGCCGAGAGCGCGCATTTCATCGTCTATTCCGATCGCGGCGAGCCTACGCTGCGCAGCTACGTGACCATGCTGGAGGACTTCGACGGCGTCCTGCGCGTGCTGCAGAACCGCACGACCGCCGAGACCCCGCGCAAGCTGCCGGTCTATCTGGTGAGCAACATCAACCAGCTGCGCCGCGCCTATCCCGACGCCGACGATCAGCTGGGCGGCGTCTATTTCAACGCACTGGACGACATCTTCGCCATCGCCATCCGGGCCGAGCGCGGCAGCGCGTCCAACGGCAGCGACGACGTGGTGCTGCACGAGTACGTGCACCACTTCATGATGCAGTACTTCCCCAACGGCTATCCGGGCTGGATGATCGAGGGGCTGGCCGAGTACTACATGACCGCCGACCTCCAGCCCAAGAAGGTGCTGGTCGGCAGCGCCAACGCCGGCCGGGGCTATTCGCTCTACAACGAGCGCTGGCTGCCGATGGAGGACCTGCTGGGCAAGGAGCCCGGCGAGCTGCGCTCCGACGACATGGCCACCTTCTACGCCCAGGCCTGGCTGCTGACCCACTACGTCTGGACCGACAAGCAGCGCTGGACCAAGCTGCAGGACTATCTCGCCGCCATCCGCGCGGGCGGCGACCCGATGGAGAGCTGGACCAAGGTCTTCGGCGAGGACTCCAAGACCCTGGAGCGCAACCTGCGGACCTACATGCGCAAGCCGCTGATGGGGGTGGCGATCACCCGCACGCCGCCGCCGCCGCCGCAGATCGCTTTCACCCGCATGCCGGCGGGCGCCGACGACCTGATCCTCGAGGCCCAGCTTCTGAAGCGCGGCGTCAGCGACGAGCAGGGCGCGGTGCTGCTGAAGAAGGTGCGAGAACTGGCCGCCAAGCGTCCCGGCGAGTTCTACAGCCGCCTGGTGCTGGCCCGCGCCGAATGCGACCTGGGCGACCGCGCGGCCGGCGAGAAGATCCTCAAGACCCTGCTGGACGAGCGGCCGACCGACCTGGAGGCCCTGCAGGTCATGGCCTACAGCCGACTGGCCGCCGCCCGCAACGCCGACTACGACGACGCCAAGGCGATCTACGCCGAGGCGGCCAAGTATCTGGGGCGCGCCCACAAGATCGACGGCGACAACTATCTGACGCTCTACGGCTACGCCGAGGCGCGGTCCTTCGATCGCGATCCGTCGCAGAACACGCTGAACGTCGTCTTCCGCGCCGCCGAGATCGCTCCTCAGAGCCCGACGATCCGGATGAACGCCGCCAGCCTGTTCACGCGCGCGGGCCAGTACGGCGTGGCGCGCGACATGCTGACGCCGATCGCGGCAAACCCGCACGGCGGCGGCGCGGCGAAGATGGCGGCCAACATGCTCAAGGAGCTGGAGGGCAAGGCCGACCGGCCGCCGCCGCCCGTCCAGGCCGCGGCCCCGACGCCCGCGCCGGCCTCGACCAAGCCGCCGGCCAGGACCCCCGGCGGCGGCGCGTCGAAGGGGGCGTCCCAGACCGGGGCCAAGGCCGAGGCCAAGCCCGCCGGCTGAGCCGGCGGCTTCCGGTTCCCGGCCCGGAAAAGGTGACAAGGACGCGCGGGGGCGGTAGTTCCGCCGGATGAGCACCTCTCCCGCCGCTGAAGCCGCCCGTCGGCGCACCTTCGCCATCATCAGCCACCCCGACGCCGGCAAGACGACGCTGACGGAAAACCTGCTGCTGGCCGGCGGGGCGATCCGCGCGGCCGGCGCGGTGCGGGCGCGCGGCCAGGCGCGGCGCACCCAGTCGGACTGGATGAAGATCGAGCGCGAGCGCGGCATCTCGGTCTCGGCGTCGGTGATGACGTTCGACCACGATGGCCTGATGTTCAACCTGCTGGACACCCCGGGCCACGAGGACTTCTCGGAAGACACCTACCGCACCCTCACCGCCGCCGACGCCGCGGTCATGGTGCTGGACGCCGCCAAGGGCATCGAGCCCCAGACCCTGAAGCTGTTCGAGGTGTGCCGCCTGCGCGACATCCCGATCATCACCTTCATCAACAAGATGGACCGCGAGGCCCAGGACCCGTTCGAGCTGCTCGACGAGGTTTCCTCCAAGCTGGCCCTCGACCCCGCGCCGCTGTACTGGCCGGCCGGTTCGGGCGGGCGCTTCAAGGGCATGCTCGACCTGCGCAGCCAGCAGTTCCTGCCCTACGCCAAGAAGAGCTCGACCGACGAGGAGGGCCACCCCGACGCCGTCGCCTTCAACGGCAACGCCATCGTCCAGTACCTCGAGCCCGACGAGCGCGCCGAGCTGGAGGAGAACGCCATGCTGGTCACCGAGGCCGGCAAGCCGTTCGACGTGCAGTCGTTCCTCGAAGGCCACATGACGCCGGTGTTCTTCGGCTCGGCCCTGCGCCACTTCGGCGTCGACCAGCTGCTGGCCGGCATCGGCGCCTATGCGCCCGCGCCCAAGCCGGCCAAGGCCAGCAAGGCCGGGGCCGAGACCCATGTCGCGCCGGGCGACGGCGAGGTCTCGGGCTTCGTCTTCAAGGTCCAGGCCAACATGGACCCCAATCACCGCGACCGGATCGCCTTCCTGCGCCTGACCAGCGGCCGCTTCACGCGCGGCATGAAGCTGAAGGCCCAGAACACCGGCAAGGCCATGAGCGTCAACGCGCCGATCATGTTCTTCGCCAGCGACCGTGAACTGGCCGAAGACGCCTTCGCCGGCGACGTGATCGGCATCCCCAACCACGGCGTGCTGCGCGTCGGCGACAGCCTGTCGGAGACCGGGTCGCTGCGCTTCGCGGGCCTGCCCAACTTCGCTCCGGAAATCCTGCGCCGCGTGCGGGTCAAGGATCCGCTGAAGGCCAAGCACCTGAAGAAGGCGCTGGAGGGCCTAGCCGAGGAAGGCGTCACCCAGCTGTTCCGGCCGATGATCGGCTCCGACTTCATCGTCGGCGCCGTCGGTCAGCTGCAGTTCGAGGTCATGGCCGACCGCCTGGCCAACGAATACCAGCTGGACGTGATCTTCGAGAACAGCCCCTACGCCGAGGCCCGCTGGCTGGTCGGCGAGCGCGCCGACGTCGAGGACTTCGAGAACAAGCACAAGACGGCCATGGGTCGCGACATCGACGACCAGCCGGTGTTCCTGGGCAAGAGCGGCTGGGAGATCAACTACGTGGCGGAACGCTACCCGAAGGTGCGCTTCGAGCGGACCAAGGAACGGGGCTGAGGCCCCGCTTTCGGCCTTTCCCGACGCCCGCCTCGTGGTAGAGATTTCGCTCCATGCTCGCCCTTTGCGGGCGTTCGCGGAGGGGCGATGCGGTTCTGGTGTCTGGGTCTGGCGGCGCTGGCCGTCGTCGTCGCATCGCCGGCTCTGGCCGAGCGGCTTTCCACGGACGCCGAGGTCTTCGTGCCCGAAGGCCGCTACTATCCTGATCGGGCGCAGCGTACGTCGGTCGAAGGCTGGGCGCGGCTGCGCTGCGCGGTCCATGAGGCCGGCGTGGTGGGCGAGTGCGCCGTCGTCGGCGAAGCGCCCACCGACTACGGGTTCGCCGACGCTCTGTTGAAGGCTTCTCGGGTGGCGCGCCTGCGCTCGCCGGCCCCGCCGGGCGATGTCGTCTACTTCTATCTCGAATTCCTCGTTCCGGACGGCGGCGCCCAGCCGGCGAGGACCTCGGTGACGCCGCCGCCGCGCGCGACCATCGAGGCCGCCCGGCCCCCGCTGGCCGAGCCGATCGGCATGGCCCGGGTGTCCTGCGAGGTTCCACTGAAGGGCAAGGGCCGCCTGACCCATTGCCGCGCGCTGTCCGAGGCGCCGTCCAGCGACGGCTACGGCGCGGCCGGCGCGGCGCTGGCCGAACGGGCCTACGCGTCCATCCTGCCGCCGATGTCGGGCAGGGTGCATGTCCTCATCATGCCCGAGGGCAAGAGCCGGCGGCCGTTCGGCTACGATCTGGAGGACTACGAACTGGAGCCGGTCGGCGAGGCGGCCGCCCTGCCGCCCGGTCCGTCGGAGTCGGTGTTGCTGAACTGCGCGCTTGCGGCGGACAATCGGCTGCACGGCTGCCGACCCAGCGGCTCTCCGACGTCGAAGGAGGCGACCGCCGCCGCCATCGCCCGCAGCAATCATCTGCGCTTTTCCCGCCGGACGACCTTCGTCATCAACTGGGGCCAGTGACCTTCAGCGGCGGGTCTTCGTCGCGCCGGCCCAGCCAGCGGTCCGTTTCGCCGATGCCCGTGCCGATCCAGGCCAGCACCTGCTCGACCGGGATCGGATCATCCGGCGCCAGGCGCAGCTGGGTGACGAGGTCGCCGGGGCGCACCTTGCCGTCGATGATCGGCAGCAGGCGGGCGTCCGCGCCGCGCTCGCTCCAGCCGAACGGCGACCAGTCGCTGGGCACGGCCTTCAGCGCCAGATAGCGCCTGGGCGGCTGGCCCGGAAGGCAGGGCAGGACCGGACCCAGCATTTCCGAGCCGAAGACGTCGAGGGAACGGTCCATGGACGCGATCTTGTGGTCGCCCACCATGCGCGGGCGGCAGGCCAGGGTCGATCCGACGGCGACGGGCGAGACCTCGTAGACGGCCGCGTCCGAAAAGCGGGCGAAGACGTCGGCCGGCGCGGCCGTCAGGCGCACCTGGTCCTCGCCCTGGCCGCTTCGCAGCCGGCGCAGCCGCCGGACCAGCAGGTCCTGGTCGGCCTGCCCGCGCACCACCGGCTCCCAGTGCGTGATGCGCCGCTCGCCGTCGAGAAAGACCAGGTAGTCGAGCCCGGGGTCGAGCATCGGCGGTTCGGCGCCGTCGGCATAGCGCGGGCGCTCCATGGGGCCTTCGATGTCCGTTCGCCGGTCGGCGAGGCTTCCGCGGTGCAGGAACAGGAAGCCGGCATGACGACGCTGGGCCCTGCGGTGGTCCTGGCCCCAGACGGCTTTCCAAAGGTCCAGGCGTCGGCTGTGCAGGAAGGTCGGATCCACCGGATAGGCGCCGCCCAGCAGAGCCGGGAAGCGCGTTTGCGGCTGGCCCTTGAAGGTTTCGACCAGGTCGAGGTGGTAGCGTCGGCTGCGCTCGAAGGCGGTGCAGACGTCGCCGTCCAGCCAGCCCGGGGCGTCGCCGCGCAGCCAGGCGGCCAGGCGCACCAGCAGGCAGGGCGGCGTCCAGGCGGGCGCCGGACGCACCAGGGCCACGGCGGCGGCGTTTCGATACTCGGCGACGCCGGCGGGGCTGCGCAGCTGGGCCAGGCTCGGCGGCTGCGGCTCGTAATAGCTCGTCGCCAGGGCCGGACCGGCCCAGGCCAGGCCGAGGATCAGCAAGGCCGCCCGTACGTGCTTCACGACATCCCCCCGAGAGCGTCTCTTACGGATTACGCTCGTAAAACTCTCTCGGGTCAAGCGATCGCCGTCAGGCCTTCTTCACGCCGTAGTCCCGCGCCATCTGCCGGTAGAGTTCCATGAAGGCGTTGGCGTCGTAGCGGCCGCCGTGCTCGGTCTTTTCGGGCGGCGAGGGCGGGGCGCCGGCGATCTGCGCGCCGGGGGCCTCGGCGGCGTTGATGCCCTGCGACAGCAGGTTGGGGCGCGGGCCCTCGCCGGCGTTGTGGCCGTCCTGGTCGAAGATCGCCTCCTGGTGCCGGGTCGGCTCCCAGATGAACGTGCCCCAGCCGCGCTGGCCAGGCGCGTCGAAGACGAGATCGTTCACGTAGCGCTTCCGGCTGGAATATTCGGCCACGTAGAAGCCGTGGTCGCGGTAGCGCTCGCCGAACCGGGTGAAGGTGTTGGTCCAATCGCCCTCGGCGGCCTGCTGGTAGCAGGAGAAGCCGACGGCGTCGAAGCGCACGCCGCGCGCCAGAAGGCTGTCGGTCCAGTGGCTGACGATGGTCCAGTGCCGGCCCAGATGGTTGTGCAGGCTGGTCTTGACGCCCGGAACCGTCTCGCGCGAGGCGTCCAGGCCCGCGCTGAGCAGTTTGGCCAGCTTGTCGAAACCGCCGGCGTCGGGAACGTTCAGGTGCACCGCGTCGGTGGCCGGGTTGCCGGTCGGGACGGGCAGGGGCACGCGGCCGTCGGGCCACAGCATGCCGAAGGTGATCTCGTTGCCGATCACCACCATGTCGGGCCTGGCGCCGGCCTTGGTCAGGGCGCTCAGCACCGTGCGGGTGTGGTCGCCGACGGCCTTGGCCAGCGCGTCGAACGGCAGGTCGGTCCAGGCGGCGGGTTTCACCTGCTTCTGCGGATCGGCCCAGTTGTCGCTGTAGTGGAAGCTGATCGTCAGGTGCATGCCGGCGGCCTTGATCCGCCTGGCCATCGCTACCGTCTGGCCAAGGCCCGCCCAGGGATCGGTCTGGCGGCCCTTGGAGTAGCCGTTCTCGGGATTGACGAAGATGCGGATCTTGATGGCGTTGAAGCCGGCGTCGCCCAGGATCGCCAGGATGTCGCGCTTCTGGCCATTGGCGTAGAAGGTCGCGCCGTCGGCCTCGTCCTGCGGAATCCAGGTGATGTCGGCGCCCAGCAGGAACGGGCCGGGGCGGGCGCCGGGCTGCGAAGCGAAAGCGGCAGGCGCGGCCGACAGCAGCGGCAGGGCGGTCAGGCCGGCGGCGAAGGCGCGACGGTCGAGGGTCATGGCGTCTGCTCCCGTGGACCGCGCGCTGCACGCGATCTCATTATTTGAGATATCGTTTCAATATGTATCCTAGCGGTATTGCGCGTGAAAAGGGAAGTGGCCCGCCGAGGGGAGGGGGTGGCTGGCGGTCGCCGCGACAGCCGCTATAGGAGGGACGCCTTCAACCGGAGCCGTCCCGCATGACCCGCCAGTTCGCCATCGGCCTCGTGGCCCACGACGACAAGAAGGCCGAGCTGGTCGACTGGGCCCTGGCCCACGCGGCGTTCCTGGAAAAGCACGTGCTCTACGGCACCGGCACCACCGGCGGCCGCATCCTGCAGGCCCTGCCGCAGCTGCAGCTGACCCGCCTCAAGAGCGGTCCCCTGGGCGGCGACCAGCAGTTGGGCGCGATGATCGCCGAGGGCCGGCTCGACATTCTGGTGTTCTTCGTCGACCCGCTGTCGCCCCAGCCGCACGACGTCGACGTCAAGGCCCTGATCCGCCTGGCGACGCTCGCCGACATCCCGTTCGCGTGTAATGCGGCGACCGCGACGCTGGTGGTGAAAGGGCTCAGCGCCTGATCCCTCTCCCCTTGCGGGAGAGGGTGGCCTCCCGGAGGGAGGTCGGGTGAGGGGTCTCTCAGAAATCAAAACCGGGTGCAGCGGTCAGGCTGGGTGAGGTGTCTCATGTTTGAGAGACCCCTCATCCGTCGGCCTTCGGCCGCCACCTTCTCCCGCAAGGGGAGAAGGAATTAGGCGGGAAACTTCAGCAAGTTCGGCTTGGGGATCGCGGCCTTGAAGCTGCCGCGGCTCTTGGACGTGTCCAGACCGAACTCGGCCCAGGCCGTGAGGAATCCGCTCGCCGGGGCGCTGGCCGCCAGCGGGACGAGGTTCAGCACCGGCCGGGCGGCGACCAGGGCGCGGGCGGCGGCCCAGGCTTCGGGTTCGGCTGCCGCATAGGCGCCGTCGCTGGCCACCAGCTCGCCGGCCAGAGCGGGATCGGCGAAGCGCAGGGTCACGGCCGCATCGGCCGGCAGGTCCGACAGGCTGGTCAGCGCCTCGATCAGCGCCGTGAGACTCATCTTCGCCAGGCTGGTGCGGCGCTCGCCGCCGGCCGCGCCCTTGATCGCCGCCGCGCCCGACTCGCCATCCTGCCGGCGGACGAACGTCCAGCCGCCATAGCCGGGATCCTGCTTGCAGAGGGCGGCGGTCCAGAGGGTCACGGAGGGGCTGGTCATGGCGGTTTCCTAGCGCCTTGCGTCGGAATTCGCCACTCCACGCGGTAACGACCCTGAACAAAGTGTAAACAAGGTCCTAAATCTTAGGGTTAACGTCATTTTCACTTCGGTGAACAAAGTTATAATTCGTGCAACCGCACTGCCCGCTGGTTGTGGATCGATCAAGCAAAAAGCGTGCCAGAATGGGTCAAAAACCCAGATTTCCAGGCCGTCGTGGCGATCAAAGTTAATGTGATCTAAATATTCGTGGTTAACGGCAGATTCACACCTGTTAACCCCTTGTTAAGAGCGTTGGCTCCGGTTTTGCTGATATCGCGTTAAATCCATCTCGGGCGTGCCGAGGTGGGACGATCCGGGTGCGGAGTGCGCGAGCGATGTTCGAATTCGTTGGACGGGACCTGAAGCGTTTGCTGGGCGTCGACGGCCAGGGCCGCGTGTCCCATGCCGCCGCCCATCGCGAAGGGCTGACCGGCGGCGACACCGCGCTGCTGGAACTGATGGACCTGCGCCTGCTGACCAACGAGGCCCGCGCCGCCGACGTGGCCGCCGGCCGCATCGGCTGCAAGGACCGCGCGGTGCGCCTGCTGGAAGCCGCCGTGGTCTGGCGCGAAGTGGCCCGCCGCACCGGCGACGCCGCTGCTTTACGTAAAGGCGCGGCCCAGGCCGAGGCCGCCGCCCGGCTGGGCGAGACCGAGCGCAAGCCCGAGCTGACCGCCGCCGCCCGCTGCGAGCAGGCGGTGCTGGCCATGCTGGGCGCCGAACTGTTTGGCGACGAGGGCCTGCACGCGGCCGCCGGCGCCACGCTTTCCCTGGCCAAGTCGGCCCACGGCCCGCACGCGCCCCTGGCCTCGGCCCTGATGGCCGCCGTCGACGGCCGCATGGCGCTGTCCGACAACGATATCGACCGCGCCCTGGCCTGCGCCCAGGCCTTCGAAGCCCCGCTGGACGTGCTGGCGAGCGATCGCGGCGCCAAGGCCGGCGGCGGTCGCCTGCAACTGGCCGACCAGCGCGCCGCCCGCATCGACCTGCTGCTGGCCTGCGCCGTCCGCCTGAAGGACCGCTCGCTGGTCGAGGTCGCCCTGGCCGAGGCCCGCGTCGCCGTCGCCGCCCTCGATCCCGATTTCGAACCCCTGACCTGGTCGCGCCTGGAACTGCTGCGCGCCGAGGCCCTGACCCGACTGGGCGATTTCGACGGCGAACTGTCGCTCATCGCCGACGGCGTCGAGGCCGCCACCCAGGCGCTCGAGCCGCTTGATCCCGGCCACAGCCCGCTGGACTGGGCCCGCGCCCAGGCCGGCCTGGGCGAGACCCTGCAGATGATGGGCGAGGCCACCACCTCGGACCGCTGCTTCGAGCAGGCCGTCACCTGCTACGACCGCGCCACCCACATCGTGAAGGTGCAGCCGGCCCTGTCCCTGCGCGCCGCCGTCGCCAACAACCGCGCCCTGAGTCTCGCCCGCTGCGCCGAGCTGACGGCGGACCTGGCCGTGCTCGACGCCGCCGAGATGGCCTTCAAGGCCGAGCTTTCCGCCCATCCGGGCGCGCGCGATCCGGCCGGCTGGGCCGTGGCCCAGATGAACCTGGCCCGTCTCTATGAAGCCCGGGTCGAGATCACCGGCCGCGACGACGGTCGCCTCGATCGGGCGGCCACCGCTCTTGCGGTCGCGTTCGACGTCTTCGCCGAGCTTGGCCTGCGGTCGCTGACCGACCTGGCGGCCCAGGGGTTGCAACGGCTCAAGCAGGCGAACGCCGCCTGACCCAAAATGACACCGGAGGCTCCCGGGAAACCCCCAGGGCCCTCCGCAAGATAATAGGGATGATACAGTGATCGCTTCGTTCGTTCTCGCCGCCGCCGTGACCGCCGCCGCTCCGTCCGCCTCGGCCGAGCCGCAGGCCCGTGTCGTCCAGGTGGCGCAACCGCGCGAAGCGGTGGCCCTGCTCAGCTGCATGGTCAAGAACAACGGCGGCCTGACGGCTTGCAGCGTCCAGGCCGAGAGCCCCAACGATCTGGGCGTCGGCGACGCCGCCCTGCAGATGGCCTCGCAGATCCAGGTCGACCTGCTGGGTCCGGACGGCAAGAGCCGCGCCGGTTCGTTCATCGACGTGCCGATCCGCATCCGCATCCGCTGAATTTAAGCGCGAGTCCGCTTTGAGACTCGCGCGACTGGCCGGCCGGGCCTAAAGCTCGGCCATGGCCTTCAAGCGCGCCTTTCCCTGGATCGTCACGGCCGCCGTCATGGCGGCCACCCTCGCCGTCGCCGGCGGACTGACGCTCCGCCGCGACCGCGCCGAAGCCGCCCGCTCCGCCGCCGCCTCGCCGGACGTCACGGTGTCTCAAGCCGAAGACGATCGCGCCTACGCCCGGCTGTTGCGCGAGAATCTCGACCAGGGGCGTCCCGAAGAGGCCAAGGTCCTGGCCCGTTTCCCCGATCTGGCCCGCCGCGAGGGCGATGTCCTGTTCATGCGCGGCCCCCGCGGTGACGTGGCCAGCTTCTCCGACAGCGGCTTCTGCGACGGCTTCGACCAGTGCGCGCGCTGGCGCATGGCGGGCGTCGTGGCCATCGGCGGCGAACGGCTGCCCCATCTCACCTTCACCCACGGGGAGGGCGAGCTCCTGTCGCTGCTGATCGGCGCCGACGGTCGCCCTCGCGTCGCGGACGTCGGAACCCCTTCAGGCTCGCCCGACGGCGCCTGGCTGGTGTTCGGCAATGAGAGCGACGACGGCGGCGGCGTGACCGTCTATCGGGCCGACGGCGCGGACCTGGTTCCCACGGCCTCGAAGGGCGTGTCCTGCCGGCCGGTAGCCTGGCTGTCGGCGACTCGCCTGCGCATGAGCTGCCTCGTCGGACCGATCGGCGAGGCCCGCCGCGTCGAGGTGGTCCTGGCGCGCGCGACGGACGGCGGCTGGTCGCTGGTCTACCCGGACGGCACGCGCGAGCCGCTGGACGCCATCGCGACCGAGGAGGGCGAGCCGGGCGACTTCTACGAAGGCTGGAGCGAGAAGGGCTACCGCCGCCTCGCGCCCTGAGTCGTCGCTACTTCGCCATCCCGGACTTCTGCAGGGTCTTGTAGGCCTTGATCACCCGCTGGAGCTTGTGCTCGGCGCTGCGGTCGCCGCCGTTCATGTCGGGGTGGCAGCGCTTGAGCAGGTCCTTGTAGCGGGCGCGGATGGCCGCGGCGTCGGCGTCGACGTCCAGATCCATGTCGGCCAGGGCCTGGCGCTCCAGCTTGCCGACGGCGCGGCCGGCGGCGGCCGATTCGGCCTTTCGCTGCTGGGCGCGGAACAGGCCGAACGGGTCGGCCATGTTGCGGGCGTCGCGGGCGGCGGCGGCGGCGGCCTCGCGCGAGCCGGCGTCGGCTTTCATGCTCCAGGTCGGCCGGCCGCCGGTGACCTTCTCACGCTCCTGCTCGGCGCGGATCTGGCCCTCGTTCATGCCGGCGTAGAAGTTCCAGTTCTTGTTGTACTCGGCCGCGTGCGGCTGACAGAAATGGTAGTACTGGCCCGGCAGGTCGCGGCTCTTGGGCGCCTTGGCCTCGGCCGGACGCAGGCAGTCGGCATGCTCGCACCGACGCTGACCCGGCTTCAGCCGGTTGACGTCGTCGGCGCGCGGACCCTCCTCCTCGCCCGGCTTGGGCGGGCGGACGCGGATGTCGAAAAACTTGGGGCGGTATTCGAACGCACGGCTCATGGCGCTTAGAGTAAGCCCAGGCTATTTCCGTTCAAGGATTGACATGCCGGAGATCACCATGGGCGCCGTCTCAGACGCCATCGAAGCCAAGTTGACCACCGCTTTTTCGCCCACCCGGCTGGAGGTCGTGGACGACAGCGCCCGCCACCAGGGCCATGCCGGCCACCGCGAGGGCGGCGAGAGCCACTTCAACCTGACGATCGAGGCCGAGGCCTTCGTGGGCAAGGGCCGCGTGGCCCGTCAGCGGCTGATTTTCCAGGCCCTGGCCGAGGAGATGGCGGGTCCCGTGCACGCCCTGTCGATCGTCGCCCTGGCGCCCGGCGAAACCTGACCGCAGCCCGCCTCTTTGCGCTTGCATAAGCGGGCCGCGACTGATTGCCTCGGTTCCCGGCGCGATCCTGCCGGGATCCGAGGGATGGCATGAGCGCCGCGAAATCTTTTTCTGAAATCCAGGCTTCCGACGAAGCGGCCATCGCCGCCGCGCTGCCGGCCTATCTTGAGCGGTCCTACGCCCGCTATTCGAACTTCACCGTCGCCAGCGCCGTCATCGACGACCTGGGCGGGGTGCATTTCGGCGTCAATGTCGAGAACGCCGCCTATCCGTCGGGCACCTGCGCCGAGCAGACGGCGATCGGGGCCATGGTCACGGCCGGCGGCCGCCGCATCGAACGCGTCTACATCGCCGCCGGCTCCGACGCCGTCGTCCAGCCCTGCGGCGCCTGCCGCCAGCGCATCGGCGAGTTCGCGGCCAAGACCTGCGAGATCGTCTCGGTGCAGGGCGGAGCGGCCACGAAGCGCACGCCGTTCTGGAGCCTGCTGCCCGAGGCGTTCGGGCCCGGGGATCTGGAGTAGGGCGGGGGAGACCCCCTCCGGCCCTCCGGGCCACCTCCCCCAGAGGGGGAGGATCTACGGCCTCAGATTCTCCCCCTCTGGGGGAGCTGTCGCGGAGCGACTGAGGGGGTGCGCGCAGCGCTTAAGCGATGATGTCCGGCGTCACCTGGTCTTCCAGGCGGACGATCTCGTCCTTCAGGGCCAGCTTGCGGCGCTTGAGGCGGGCGATCTGCAGCATGTCGGGCTGGGGGCGTTCTTCCAGGGCCGCGACGGCGTCCGACAGGTCCTGGTGCTCCTCCCGCAGGATCGCCAGGCGGCGCTCGATGGCGATGGAGGTTTCTTCCGAAGGATCGTCATCGTTCATGGACGTTCCCCCACTCTGAGCACTGGTCCGAAGGCGGTGATAGATAGCAAAGCCTGACGGGCGGTAAAGGCTGGAGCGCGCCGAGCTGCCATTTCAGGCCAAAGCATCTGCCAACCGCGCCAAAGCCGCGTCCTGCGGCGGCTCGCCGGAGGCCCGGGCCGCCGCCAGCAGGGCGCCGTAGACGTCGGCCGTGGCGCCCACCGGGCCGCAGATCGCCTCCAGGCTCTCCATCAGCAGCTTCTCGCCGGTCAGCTCGGCCGCCTTGACCTGGTCGCGGAAGGCTTCCCGGGCCGGATCGGCCACGTCGGGACGCGAAGGCTTCAGCGCCCGGCGCACGCCGCGCAGGGGCGCGCCGATCTCGGCGTCCCAGGCGCGGGCCAGGGCCGCGGCGCGCGCCAGGTCGGCGGGCCGTCCCTCCAGCGCCGTCCAGGCCGCCCACAGCAGGAACGGCACGTTCTGGCCGTGCGCGTCCTGCAGGTGCAGGCAGGCGACTGCGACAGGCTGTCGCGCATAGACGGAAAGCGCCCAGTCCCAGAACCGCATGGCCGTTAATTTTCGTCCGTTTCGTTGACGGTAGATCCGATCGGCGGAAGGTCCTCGCCCCAGCGCTTCACCGGCCCCCAGGTCAGGCCGAAGAGGTCGAGCGCCCGGCCCACCGACTGGTCGACCATCTCCTCGATCGAGACGGGTTTCGCATAGAAGGCCGGCACCGGCGGGGCGATCACCGCGCCCATTTCGGCAAGGCGCGTCAGGGTGCGCAGGTGGCCCAGGTGCAGCGGGCTCTCGCGCACCATCAGCACCAGCGGCCGGCGCTCCTTCAGGGTCACGTCGGCGGCGCGGGTCAGCAGGGAGGAGGTTACGCCGGTGGCGATCTCGCTCATCGTCCGCACCGAGCAGGGCGCGACGATCATGCCCAGGGTGCGGTAGGAGCCCGAGGCGATCGAGGCCCCGACGTCGCCGATCCGGTGCACGACGTCGGCCGTCTCGGCGGCCTCGGCGACCGAAAGACCGGTCTCCTGGGCCAGGGTCAGGGCCGCCGACTTGCTCATCACGAGGTGGCTCTCGACCCCCAGGTCGCGGCAGGCGGCCAGGGCGCGCAGGCCGTAGAGCGCTCCCGACGCGCCGGAGATTCCGATCACCAGGCGCGGCTTCGGGGGAGGGGCGGCGGCGTCCGTCATGGTGAATTTTCGTCCGTCACGGGAGGAAGCGTCGCCACGTCAAGCGCCGCCGATTGCAATCATATGTGATCTGACAGTCCGGACCAGCGGGTGTTCACTCCCTCGGTCAACAGCCCAAAAGGAGGCCGAGCCCATGGCCATCGAATCCCGTATCCGCGAGCTGGGGTCCCGTCACGAGAACCTCGACCGCACGATCCAGGAGGAGACCAGTCGACCGGGTAGCGACGCCACCAGGCTTCGAGAGCTGAAGCGGCAGAAGCTCAGGCTCAAGGAGGAGATAGAGGGACTTCGAGCCCGGCTCCATTAGCCTTTAGGCAAGGAAAAGGCCCATCCGAGCGTCGGATGGGCCTTTTTGCTGTCCGGTTTTCCCCGTCCTCTCGGACGGGGAGGGGGATCAGTCCTCGTCGTCTTCGTCGTCGACATTGCCCTTGAACGAGCCGAACACGTCCTCGGCCTTCGGTTCGGCGCGGGCGGCGCGGATGTCGCGCTCTTCCTGCTCTTCCTCGGAGATATAGGCCGTTTCGGCCGCCGGACGCAGGGTCGGGTCCTCGGCGACGATGCCCTTCTTGGCGTCGTCCTTGGCCTTCTTCTCGGCCGCCTTCTTGACGAGGGCGTCGAGTTCCAGCTGGCCGACCAGGCCCAGGGTCACCGGATCGACCGGCTTGATGTTGGCCGCGTTCCAGTGGGTGCGGTTGCGCACCTGCTCGATGGTGGCCTTGGTCGTGCCGAGGATCTTCGAGATCTGGGCGTCGGTCACTTCCGGGTGGTGGCGGATGAACCAGGCGATGGCGTCCGGACGGTCCTGGCGACGCGACACCGGGGTGTAGCGCGGGGCCTTCTTCTGCGGCTTCAGCAGCTCGGCGTGACGGCTCACCTGGGCCTTCATGCGGTACTGCGGGGCGCGCTGGGCCTTGTCGAGCTCTTCACGGGTCAGCTGGCCGTTGCCGATCGGATCGGCGCCGCGGATGTCGCGCGCCACTTCGCCGTCGGCGATGCCGCGAACTTCCAGCGGGTGCAGGCCGCAGAAGTCGGCGATCTGCTCGAAGCTCAGCGAGGTGTTGTCCACGAGCCAGACGGCGGTCGCCTTGGGCATCAGAATGTCGGACATGCGGTCCTCCAGAAATGACGGCGCCCGACCTTTCGGCCGGGCGGGGTTGTTCAACGAGAGCTATAATCCGGTTCTCCCGGAAAGGGAACGGGGATCGATGCGGCTCGCGACAAGGCTGTCACGCGCCGCATTGATCGCGATGCGTGCATTCTGCTAACCTCGCCGAAAAGGCGAAAGCGGGAGGCGCGCCATGGCTCTGAAGGACAGTGACGCTTTCTTCGATTCCATCCGCGGCTCCAAGATGCTGGGGCCGACCCTGAGTCAGACGGAGGTGGCCGGCTGCAACGCCGTCCTCACCGCGCTCGGCGCCCACGGCTGGGGCGCGGCCTGGACGGCCTATGGCCTGGCCACCGCCTATCACGAGACCGCCCAGACCATGCAGCCGATCGACGAGCAGGGCGGCGACGCCTATTTCCGCCGGCTCTACGACGTCGAGGGCATCAATCCCAAGCGCGCCAAGGCCAACGGCAACACCGCGCCCGGCGACGGCGTGCGCTATCACGGCCGGGGCTACGTGCAGCTGACCTGGAAGAACAACTATGTCCGCGCCGCCAAGGAGCTGGACGAGCCGATCGACCAGCAGCCGACGCTGGCCAAGCGTCCGGATCTCGCCGCCGCGATCATGGCGCTGGGCATGGAGGAGGGCTGGTTCACGGCCAAGGGCCTGGGCCGCTACATCGACAAGGCCGCCGGCTCGGCCACCCAGAAGGCCTACGGCCTGGCGCGCTACGTCATCAACGGCAACGACAAGGCCGCCCAGATCGCCGGCTACGCCGCCACCTTCGAAAAGGCCCTGAAGGCCGGCGCCTGGAACTGAGGGCGAGGGCGGGGCGCCCTCACCAGGCTCCGTCGTCGAAGCGCAACACCTTCAGCGTGTCGCCGGCCTTGGTTATGTATATGTATTCGCTGGCGAAAGCGGTTGGGTATTCGACTTCGTAGGTGATGGCGCAGGTTGCGCGGCCATTGAGTCTATAGAGCGAGCTTTTTGTGACTTTCCGTTGAAAATTGTTCTTCAATCTCTCTGCAGTTGATTTTTTATACTTCAGCGCGTTTTCGCTGTATTCAACATAGATGGGGTTTCCGCCTACTTTCTTGCGGCGGTCGGAAAAGTACTTTTTGAATTCTGACAGGTTACGCATCGGCCGATATTCGGATCGAACGAAGCGGAAGGCGTCATCGAATTTTCCGCGATCGAAATAGTACAGGAACTGGTTCGACGTGTTGAAAAACTCGGCGCCGCAAGATTGTGTGTTGCTGTCCGCCATGGAATTGACCGGGGTGGTCAAAAGGATGGTTGTGGCGCAAAGTGCGATCAGGGATTTGGCTTTGCATCCCATGATTCCATCTCCAGCCCGATCGGAGTGCATGTCGTGGTCGTGATACTCTCGATTGTCGCTCTTTGCATGTGGTTTCTGCTGCCTCTGCTGCCGAGCATTCTGATCTACCGGCTGTTTCCCAAGTCGCCCGTGCGGGCGACGGGGGTCCTGGCGGGCATAACCTTCAACGCCGGCGGCGCGTTCGCCGCCTACCTGATCCTGTTCGCCGTCGCCGCGCCCTTCATCGTCGACCTGAACGACCGCATCGACCGCTCCCGCTCGCAGTTCTGGACGATCAACGCGACGGTGCAGCTGGACGGCGCCAACATCGAGGACTACGGCGGCGACACCTTCGCCGTCCTGCGGCCCGACGTCGTGGACTTCACCGAGGGCAACCTGGAAATCGCGGTGCGCAAGGACGAGCGCGGCATGTTCCCGCGCATCACCATCGTCGTCGGCTGCAATGGCGACCGGGCCTGCATCGCCGCGCCGCGCGAAGGCGCCTATTACAAGACCATCAACCTCAACAGCGCCGATCTGAAGATGAAGGAGCTGCCGGGCGGGCGCCTCCAGCTGGTCGACACGGTGCGCCTGGTCAAACGCGTGCCCCGCACCGCGCCGCCGCCGCCGAACTAGCGGGGGGGCAGTGCCTGATCCCTCTCCCCTTGCGGGAGAGGGTGGCCCTGCGGAGCAGGGTCGGGTGAGGGGTCTCTCAGAACCCAACGCTGCGTGCGGCGGTCAGGCCGGGTGATGCGTCTCAAGTTTGAGAGACCCCTCATCCGTCGGCCTTCGGCCGCCACCTTCTCCCGCAAGGGGAGAAGGGTCAGGTGGTCAGCACCACCTTGCCCACGTGCTCGCCCGCCTCCAGGTGCGCATGGGCCTTGGCCGCCTCGGCCAGGGGGAAGGTCGCGTCGACGATGGGCTTTAGCTTGCCGGCCGCGATCCATGGCCAAACCACCCGCTCGACCTCGGCGGCCAGGCGGGCCTTCTCGTCGGCGGGACGGGGGCGCAGGGTCGAGCCGGTGATCACGGCGCGTTTCTGCATCACCTTCATCACGGGGACCTCCAGCGTACCGCCGGCCAGGGCGGCGATGTAGACGATGCGGCCGCCGGTCTTCAGGGCGTCGAGGTTCTTGTCGAAATAGGCGGCCCCGACCATGTCGAGCACCACGTCGACCCCGCCGGCGGCCTTGGCGATCTCGGCGAAGTCCTCGGTTTTCGCGTCGACCGCCAGGTCGGCGCCGAGTTCGAGCGCCTTGGCCTTCTTGTCGGCCCCGCGACCGGTGGCGATGACGATCGCGCCGGCCGCCTTGGCCATGGCGATCGCCGTTGTCCCGATCCCGGACGTCCCACCATGAATCAAAATGGTCTCGCCAGGCTTTAGCGCGCCGTGTTCGAACACATTGGCGAAGACGGTGAAGACGGTTTCGGGCAGGGCCGCGGCGTGAACGAAATCAAAGCCTTCGGGCACGGGCAGGGCCTGGCGGGCGTCGACCACGGCGTATTGCGCATAGCCCCCGCCGCCCAGCAGCGCGCAGACCTTGTCGCCGACCTTCCAGCGTCCGGCGGCGACCTCGACCTCGCCGGCGACCTCCAGGCCCAGCGTCGTCGGCGCGCCGGGCGGCGGCGGATAGAACCCCAGGCGCTGCAACAGGTCCGGACGATTGACGCCCGCCGCGCGCACCCGGATCAGGATCTCGCCGGGGCCCGGCATAGGGCGCTGAACTTCCGCCGGGCGCAGGGCGTCGGCCGCCCCCTTGCCGCCTTCGATCTCGATCGCGGTCATGGTCTGGGACATGCTGGCGGCTCCGTCGCGCTTGCGTCGCGCCCTAGGTAGGCGTCTGATGGCCGATCGGAAAGGGAGGATGGCCGATGATGGAAGAGCCGGTCGAGCCGCGCGCGTTCCGTGGCGATGCGCTGAACAGCGCCGCGCACGAGGATCTCGAGACCTACGGCGTCATCGAACTGGAAGAGCGGATCGAGGCTCTCGAAGCCGAAATCGCCCGCACCAAAGCCCAGCTCAGCAAGAAGAAAGCCGGGCGCGCCGCGGCCGATGCGCTGTTTGGTCGCCTCGACTAACGAATGGTTTACGCTACCCGTGGACCCTTAAGGCGCGTCCGTCGGTCACAGTGAGTCGGGGCGGTCGCGAAACGGGACGTTAAGACTTGGCACGGGGGTTGCAGTCCGCCTCCTCAAGCGAGACGTCCTCGCGGCCTTAGAGGCATTGAGTAGACATGACCGATCCGAACGCGTCCACGGCCCCCTGGCGGGCGGGAGTCATCCAGGACTTCGCGCGCTCCGAACTGTTCGACCGCACCTTCGACGAGGGCATGCTGCTGGTCGAGGAGACCGCGGCCTATCTCGACGGGGCCGGCCGTCATGACAGCAAGATCCTGTCGCGCAACGCCGCCCTGGCCTACGCCAGCGAAAGCATGCGCCTGACCACGCGTCTGATGCAGGTAGCCTCGTGGCTGCTGGTGCAGCGCGCGGTCAAGGAAGGCGAGATGGCCCCGGAGGCCGCCTGCGCCGAGAACTACCGCCTCGCCGTCGAGACCAGCGAGCAGGCCGCGGCGATCGAGGATCTGCCCTTCGGCCTGGTGAACCTGCTGCAGCGCTCCGAGCGCCTGTACGAGCGGGTCCGCCACCTGGACCGCCGCATGTATGTCGAGGCCGCCGCCGTCGACGAGGCCCCGCGCCCCGTCCAGGCCCAGTTCGACCGCCTGACTGCCGCCTTCGGCGTCGCCTGACCCCGTTCAACTGATCTCGAAAGCGGGGTAGGACAGGCGCGTGACCCAAGCGCCTTCCCCCGATTCCGCCATTCCCGCCGGACCCTTCCTGGGCCGCGTCCTCATCCTGGCCGGATCCGATTCCGGCGGCGGGGCGGGGATCCAGGCCGATATCAAGACCGTCACCGCCCTGGGCGGCTACGCGGCCACGGCGATCACCGCCATCACCGTGCAGAACACCCTGGGCGTCACCGGGGTGCATCCGATCCCGCTGGATGTAATCGAAGCCCAGGCCCGCGCCGTGCTCGACGACATCGGCGCCGACGCCTTCAAGACCGGCATGCTGGGCGACGTCGGCGTGGTCGAGACCGTGGCCCGCGTCCTGGCCAGCGCCCCGCACGTGCCGGCCGTCGTCGATCCGGTGATGATCGCCAAGGGCGGCGCTCCGCTGCTGGCCGACCGGGCGATCGACGCGGTCAAGGCGCTGATGATCCCCCGCGCCACGCTGCTGACCCCCAACGCGCCGGAGGCTTCGGCCCTGACCGGCCTGCCGGTCGAGACCATCGACGACCAGCGCCGGGCCGGCGAGGCCCTGCTGGAACTTGGCGCCCACGCCGTCCTGATGAAGGGCGGTCATGTGGCGGGCGAACGGGTCGTGGACCTGCTGATCACCCGCCAGGGCGAGACCAGCTTCGAGGGCGAGCGGATCGACACCCGCCACACCCACGGCACCGGCTGCACCCTGGCCAGCGCCATCGCCACCGGCCTGTCTCAGGGTCTGCCGCTGACGCAGGCCGTCGCCCGGGCCTGGAACTACGTCCACGAGGCCATGCTGCGCGCCCCGGGCCTCGGCAAGGGCCACGGTCCGCTCGACCATGCCTGGCCGGTGCGGGGATGAAGTCGAGCCCGAAAGGCGCGAAGCTTTTCTGGATCGCCGCCGCGGCGGTGCTCGTCGTGGCCTATGTCTACGTCACGCATGGCGGCGTGCGGGACGGCGGCGTGAGCCGCATCGAGATCGCCGGCGCGCCGGGTGAGCGGTTGGCCCGACACTTTCCGGGCTCGGACACGGTGTGCGAGTTCACGCCCGGCATCAAGTCGCCGCCCGACGCGAGCACGCTCTACACCGACGACAACACGCACGACGCCGTCCAGTCCGTCCGCGCCGTCTGTCCCGACATCGGCAAGCGCGACATCCCGTTCAGCTTTCTGGCGGTCGAGGAAAGCGTCTTCGTCGGCCTGAAGGGCTGCCGGGTGGTCGGCGTCTACAAGATCTACAAGGGCAAGCGTCCGATGGACGGCGTCCCGCAGGGGTTCTGCGCGCCGCCCTCCCGGCTGCTGGTGACGAACGATGGAGGCGTGGGCCTTGACCCCTGAGACCCTGGAAACCCGCCTGATCGAGATCGTCCGCGCCACGCCGACGACGATGGAAGTGCTGCGCACCGTCCGCGACCTTGATTTGCCCGACTGGATGATCTTCTCCGGCGCGGTCTACCAGCCGGTGTTCAACAGCCTGACCGGCCGGCCGCTGGACTACGGCATCAAGGACTACGACGTCGCCTATCACGACGATCGCGACACCTCCTACGAGGCCGAGGACGTGGTGATCCAGCGCGTCGCCGCCGCCTTCGAGCCGCCGCTGCGCGAACTGGTCGAGGTGCGCAACCAGGCCCGGGTCCATCTCTGGTTCGAGAAGAAGTTCGGCGCCGACGAGCCCTATCCGGCCCTGCGCTCCAGCGCCGAGGCCCTGGAGCGGTTCGTGGCCACCGCCTTCTGCGTCGGCGTGCGGCTGGAGGCGGATGACGCCTTGCGCGTCTGGGCGCCGTTCGGCCTGGACGACCTCTTCTCCATGCGCCTGCGGCCCAACCCGCTGCGGGTGAAGGGGGCGGGGGGCTGGGCCCGCACCACCGGCTCGGCCAAGACCCGCTGGCCGGAGATCACCGTCGAGGGGTGACCGCTCTGGACGGCGTGGCCGCGCCGCTCTACGGAATTTGATAGCGCTATCATTTTCGTGAGCGACCCCATGGCCCTGCCGCGCCGCACCCTGTTCAAAGGCCTCCTGGCGGGCGTCGCCGCCGCGCCCGCCCTGGCCGCGCAAGCCGCCGAGGCCAAGCCGGTCGCCCAATCGAGCGTCAAGGCTACGGTCCCGACCTGGGGCAAGGGTCCGGACGGTCGCCGCACGGCCGACCTGGGCGACGGGACCTACCTGAACCCGATCATCGCCGGCGACCATCCGGATCCGACGATCCTCAAGGACGGCGACGTCTACTACATGACGTTTTCGTCGTTCCTGGCCTATCCGGGCCTGGTGATCTGGAAGTCGATGGATCTGGTGAACTGGACCCCGGTCGGCCCGGCGCTGCGCAAGCCGCTGGGCACGATCTGGGCGGTGGACCTGGTCAAGCACGACGGCCGCTACTTCATCTACATCCCGGCCGATCCGACCGGGCAGGGCTGGTCGATCTTCGCCATCTGGGCCGACAGCATCGAGGGGCCGTGGAGCGATCCGGTCGATCTGAAGATCAGCGGCTGCATCGATCCCGGCCACGTCGTGGGCGAGGACGGCAAGCGCTACCTGTTCGTCAACGGCGTGCGCAGGATCCGCCTGACCGACGACGGCCTGGCCACCGACGGCCAGTTGGAGAAGGCCTATGACCCCTGGCGCTATCCCGATGACTGGATCGTCGAGAACTTCGCGCCCGAAGGCCCCAAGCTGCTGCGTCACAACGGCTGGTTCTACCTGATCACCGCCGTCGGCGGCACGGCCGGGCCGGTGACCGGCCACATGGTCATCGCCGCCCGCTCGCGCTCGGTGAACGGTCCCTGGGAGCACTGCCCGCACAATCCGCTGGTGCGCACCCGCAGCGAGGCCGAGCCCTGGTGGTCGCGCGGCCACGCCAGCCTGGTGGAAGGCCCGGCCGGCGACTGGTGGATGGTCTATCACGCCTACGAGAACGGCTTTCGCACGTTGGGCCGCCAGACCCTGCTGGAGCCGATCGAATGGACCGCCGACGGCTGGTTCAAGCCTCTGGGCGGCGACCTCTCCAAGCCGATCAAGAAGCCGCGCGGCGGCAAGGCCGCGCCGTCGGGCTTTTCCCTGTCGGACGACTTCTCGGCCGATCGCTTCGGCCTGCAGTGGGCGTTCCACGATCCCAAGCCGGGAGAAGGCGAGCGCACCACGTTCGAGACCAAGGCCCTGCGCCTGAAAGGCTCGGGAACCTCGCCGATCGACAGCGCACCGCTGACCTGCATCGTCGGCGACCGTTCGTACGAGGCCGAGATCTCGCTCGACCTGATCGGCGAGGCCGAGGCGGGGATCCTGCTGTTCTACAATCACAAGGCCTTCGTCGGCCTGGGCGTCACCCCGACGGCGCTGAAGACCTTCCAGTATTCCGAGGAGCTGGCCTGGGCCCGGATCAAGCACGAGGCCCGCAGCGTGCGCCTGAAGGTGCGCAACGACGAGCATGTCGTGACCTGGTGGTATTCCTATGACGACGGCGCGACCTGGACTCGCCACGGCACGCGGATGGAGGTCTCGGGCCTGCACCACAACGTGTTCGGCGGCTTCATCAGCCTGAAGGTCGGGATCTACGCGGCGGGGCCGGGCGAGGTGCGGCTGCACAACTTCGTCTATCGCGCCGGCCTGCCGAAGACGGTCGAGAGCTAGTCGGGCGTCACCGCGTGTAGTCCGGCGTCGGCAGGGGCGCGGGCGTCGGGTTGAGCGCGACCCAGCGGACGGCCAGTTCGCAGAGGCCCGCGCCGGCGCCTTCGGCGTTCTTGATCTCGGCGGCCAGCCGCGCGGCCCGGTCGCGATCGGCGGTGGGCAGAGGCTCGCCGGAACCGATATGCGCCAGGAAGGCGCGCAGCATCTTGCGGTAGTCAGCGTCCCAGTTGACGGCGCCATTGCCGTCGATCTCGTTGGCGACCTTGCCCGTGATGCGGATCACCTCGCCCTGCACGGTGGACGCCGCGCCGCGGGAGGGGACCAGCAGTTCCCACAGTTCCTGGTGCTGGTCCTGCCAGCGGGCCGATCTGGCGACGATCGGCCCGCGCTCGTCGTGCATGACCCGGCGCGGGACGGGGGGAACCTCGAACAGCGCATAGAGCCGGTCGAGCCCGGCGCTCGTTTCTTCCAGAAAGTCGGGATTGAAGCCCCGGCGGTGGAACTCGAAATTCTCGCCGATGCGCTGGACGAAGGCCTGCATCCGCGGCGTGACGGCGGTGCGGTCGCCGGACTTGCCCGTGAAGCGTTTGAAGAGATCGCCCAGGCCCTGCTTGCGCGGCGGCTCGGCCGCCAGCAGCAGCTCGGCCGCGCCCGCCATCGCCGCGATCTGGGCGTTGCTGCACCGCTGCAGGCCCGCGACCAGGGGCGTCAGCCCGGCGGTGTCGAGCACGTCGGCCCGCGCGCCGCGCTCGAGCAGCCGGCGCACGGCGTCGAGATTGGCGAACTGGGCGGCGTGGTGCAGCGGCGTGGCGCCGTCGTTGTCCTGGACGTGCACGTCGGCGCCCAGCGCCAGCAGGGTCTCGACATTGCCGAACAGGCTGGAGGCGCGGTTGTGCAGGGGCGTGCGGCCGTAGGTGTCCTTGGCCTCGATGTCGGCGCCCTGGCCGACCAGCCAGCGCGCCAGGTCGTCGGAGCAACTGTGGAAGCCCAGGGCGGTCTGCTTGCCGTAGCCGCCCCGGGCGTCGAGTTCGCAGGTTTCGAACACCGCCTGCTGCGCGGCGAAATCGCCGGCCTTCAGCAGCGCGTCGAAGTCCTTGGGCAGCAGCTTCTTCTTGGCCTTCGGCATCGTCGTCCTTCTCGATCGCCGGTGAACGAGCAAGGCTATGCCAATCGCATGGCGACCTGCAAAGGAGTATTGTCATGATGACAATACTCCTTTTGCTTCATGGATCATTGCCCGTTACCGCTTGAGCCTCACGCAAGAGGAGGCTCCGGTGCGGATCGCGGTTCTGACGTTCGATGGGTTCAACGAGCTGGACTCGTTCATCGCCGCGGCGATCCTCAACCGCATGAAGGCCAAGGGTTGGGCGGCTTACATCACCGCGCCGACGCCGGAGGTCACCTCGCTGAACGGGGTGACCGTGCAGCGCCAGCAGCCCCTCGAATTCGCCGCCGAGGCAGACGCCGTGCTGATCGGCAGCGGCTCGAAGACCCGCGAGATCGCCGCCGATGCGGACCTGCTGTCGCGGCTGAAGCTGGATCCCTCACGCCAGCTGATCGGCGCTCAATGCTCGGGGACCCTGCTGCTGGCCAAGCTCGGCCTCGTCGGCGACCTGCCGGCCTGCACCGATCTTACGACCAAGCCCTGGGTGGTCGAGGCCGGGGTCCAGGTGCTGGACGCGCCGTTCGTGGCCCACGGCAATGTCGCCACCGCCGGCGGCTGCCTGGCCTCGCAGTACCTGGCCGCCTGGACGATCGCGCGGCTGGCGGGCCTGGCCGAGGCCGAGGAGGTCATCCGCTACGTCGCGCCGGTGGGCGAGAAGGATGCTTACGTCGCCCGCGCCCTGGCGGCGATCACGCCCTTCCTGCCGGCCGAAGACGTCGCCGCCTGATTTTCGGGAGAAGCCCCATGCGCCAATGGACCATCGACGCCTTCGCGTCCGCCCCCTTCAAGGGCAACCCGGCCTGCGTGGTCGAGCCGTTCGACCGCTGGCCGAGCGACGCCTGGATGCAGGCCCTTGCGGCCGAGAACAACCAGGCCGAGACGGCCTTCCTGCTGAAGACCGCTGACCCGGCCCGCTACGGCCTGCGCTGGTTCACCCCGGCCCGGGAGGCGCCGCTGTGCGGCCACGCCACGCTGGCGTCGGCCTACGCCCTGTTCGCCGAACTGGGCGCGGACGTCGAGGTGCTGGCCTTCGACACCCTGTCGGGCGAACTGCGCGTGCGGCGCGACGGCGAGCGGCTGGAGATGGATTTCCCGGCCAATCCGCCGCGCCGGGTCGAAATCCCGGGGGGTCTGGCCGAGGCTCTGGGCGCGCCGGTGGTCGAGGCCTGGGCCGGCGCCTATCTGGTGGCGGTGCTGGAGGACGAGGCGGCCGTGCGGCGGCTGGAGCCGGATTTCGCCGCCCTCAATCGTCTCGAAAGCGAGGCGACCGACGGCAAGGGCCAGGTCATCGCCGTCGCCCTGGCCGATGCGGGCCGGCCCTATGCGGTGGTCAGCCGCTTCTTCGCGCCGGCGGCGGGCATTCCCGAGGATCCGACCACGGGTTCGGCCCACTGCATCCTGATGCCGCTCTATGGCGACAAGCTGGGCAAGACGGCGCTGGAGTTCCACCAGGCCTATCCGGGCCGGGGCGGGGACCTGTCATGCGAAAGCCGCGGCGCGCGCGTGATCCTGCGCGGCCGCGGCCTTACGGTGGTGGAAAGCCGGCTCCGGGTGGAGTCGACCTTCTAGTCGGGGTTACCAGCGACCGCGATGGTCGTTGCGGTCGCCGCGGCCGTAGCCTTGGCCGTAGTCGCGGTCATGACGCTCGTAGCGGATCTGGGCGCTGATGCGGTCCAGGCGACGGTCGAGGTCGGCGCGTTCCCAGCCGTTCAGGCCGCCGGCGCGGTAGCGGTATTCGAGGCGGGCCACTTCGCGCAGTTCGCCGTTCAGGCGGCGGGCTTCCTGGCGGTTCAGGTCGCCGTTGCGCACGCCGCGGTCGATCCGCTGCTCAAGCTGCGCCTGGCGCTGGTTGATGGGCTGGGCCATGGCCGCGGCGGGGAGGGTGGCGGCCGCCAGGGCCGAGACCGCAACGATCGGGAGAATGATCTTCTTCATCGGTTCGGTTCCTTCTCAATCTGATCCGCCGTCCTTGTCGGCGGCGTTGAGGAGAAGAAACCACGTCCCGCCTGAAGCGGTTCTGAGCCCGTCGTTATGTTGGGTTCATCTACCTGAAGGCGTCCCTGGACAAGCTCAGGACGAGGGAGAGGTCAGGCGGCGGCCGCCATGCGGGCCGCGGCGGCCACGGCGTCCTCGATGGCGGCGTAGAGCTTGGTGACCTCGATCGGCTTGGCCACGTGGCCGTCCATGCCGGCGGCCAGATAGCCCTCGACCTGGTGGACCAGGGCGTTGGCGGTGACCGCCACGATCGGGGTGCGGGCGCGGCCCTCGGCGGCTTCCAGCGAACGGATGGTGCGGGCGGCTTCGACGCCGTCCATCACCGGCATGTGGATGTCCATCAGGATCACGTCGTGACCGCCGGCGCGCCAGGCCTCGACGCAGGCCGCGCCGTCGGCGACCAGCGCCACCTCGGCGCCCAGCGGGGCGAGGACGGCGGCGATGACCTTCTGGTTGGTCAGGTTGTCGTCGGCGGCCAGCACGCGCAGGCGGCGGCCGGCGGCGGCGTCGGACGGCTCGTCGACCGGAGCGGCCTGGGCGATCTCGCCCTCGCCGCGCGGCATGGCCACGACGACGGTGAAGGTCGAGCCCTGGCCCTCGCGGCTCTGGACGTGAATGCCCCCGCCCATGACGGCGGCCAGTTCGCGGCAGATCGACAGGCCCAGGCCCGAACCGCCGAAGCGGCGGGTGGTCGAGCTGTCGGCCTGGACGAACTTGTCGAACAGGCGCGGCAGGATGTCGGTGGCGATGCCGATGCCGGTGTCGGTGACGTCGATGCGCAGGCCCGAGCCGTCCTCGGCCGAGGCGAAGCGGACCGAGACCGCGCCTTCCAGCGTGAACTTCAGGGCGTTGGACACCAGGTTGTTGAGGATCTGGCGCAGGCGATCCACGTCGCCGTGCCAGCCGCCCAGGGCCTCGGGGGCGACCATGACGCCGAAGTCCAGCCCCTTGTCGCGGGCCTGGTCGACGAAGGTCTCGCGCAGCGAGGAGGCGAGGGCGGAAAGGTCGAAGTCGCGCTCGACCAGCTCCAGGCGGCCGGCCTCGATCTTCGACAGGTCGAGCACGTCGTTGAGCACTGCCAGCAGCAGGCCGCCCGACTCGCGGATGACCGACAGGCGCTCGCGCTGCTTGGACGACAGGTCGTCCATGGCCATCACTTCGGTCATGGCCAGCACCCCGTTCAGGGGGGTGCGGATCTCGTGGCTCATATTGGCCAGGAAGTGCGACTTCAGCACGTTGGCGGCGTTGGCGTCGTCGCGCGCCTTGACCAGTTCGCCCATGGCCGAGCGCAGGTCGTGGTCATTGGCCTCGAGGCGGGCCACCAGGTGGTTGAAGCTGTCGGTCAGGCTGTGGAAGACGTCGTCGTCGCTGGCCTGCTGGACGGGGCTGTAGCGGCCCCCCTGGGCCATGTCGTGCATGGCGTCAGACAGCCGCTGCATCGGCTTGGTCATCCGCCGGGCCAGGCTGTTGGCCAGAAGGATGGCCAGGCCCGCGGCGCCGAAGAACAGGGCGCCGGTCAGGGCCAGGTCGCGGGCCAGGATCTCGACCAGGCTCGGCTGGCGCGCCACCAGCGACAGTTCGCCGACCTTGCGGCCCGACAGGGTCACAGGACGGGTGAGGGTCTCGACGTTGTCTTCGTTCTCGACGCCGATGCGGGCCACGATCTGGCCGGAGGTGTCGGTGAGGCGGGCGCCGGCCACGTGCGGGGCCTTGATGACCGCATCGAGGGCGCGGCTGGCCCCGGCGGCGTTATGGTCGGCGAGGGAGGAGGCGGCGCCGGCGGCGACCATCTCGGCCAGGACGCGATGGTTCTCGCGGGCTTCCTGGCGGGCGACGCTCCACTGCTGGAGCATGAAGCACAGGCATGCGGCGGTCAGGGCGGCGATCGTCGTGCCCAGCGCAACGCCGGCGATCCGCGCCTGTAAAGGCGCGTGAGCCGAAGTTTCGGAGATGTGCCTCGTGTCGTCCATGGGCCTTCCGGCAGGTCAAGCACGTGCATTTTGCCGGCAGGTTCCTAACGCTTCGCTTCCAGCCCCAGGTGCAGTCGCGACAAAACAACGCTAGGGCGCATTTTCGATTGCGGCGACATTAATGATTCGTTTACCTTTTGACTCGGTTCTCTGGAGGAGTCGGGTACGTGGAAAAAGTGTTTGTTGCTCAACGTGTCGCCAACAAGTTGTTTGCGACCGAAAACGCCGTCGATGCGGCGATGGTGAACGCCGCCGAACTGATGTCGGACATGCTGAAGGCCCGTAAGGACCTTGGTCTGTCGGCCGTCGTCGGCGACAAGGCCAGCGCGAAGCTGGTCGAGGCCCTGGCTGCGCTGGGAGAAGCCCGCAGCGCCATGGTCGGCATGCACAACGAGCTCAGCGAAGTGAAACTCCGCGTGGGTATCCGCACCAAGCTCGCGGGTGTGGAAGTCAAGGAAGACAACGTCACGACCACCGGTCAGAAGTCGACGGACCTGCGCGGCGTCGCCTGACGGCGAAGTTGCAAGACTTTAACTTAGCAAGGCCCCTAATTTGCGTTAGGGGCCTTGCGCATGTTTGGAAACCTCATCGCCGTCGTCATATGGGGCGCGATCATCGCGCTGGCGGCGCTCGCGTGGGCGAAGGGCGGTAAGGCCGAACGGCTGGCCGCCCTGGCGGTGGTGATCGGCAGCGTCGGCGTTTCAGCCATCCACCTGCTGCTGCCGCCGGCGATCCAGCCGGTGATTCTGCTGATCGACGATGCGGCCCTGGCGGTGGTGTTCCTGCTCCTGGCCATGCGTTTCGTCAGCGCCTGGCTGGGCGTGGCGATGCTGCTGCAGGCGGTGCAGTTCAGCCTGCACGCCTACTACCTCGTGGCCGAGAAGGCGCACGACAACCTCTACAAGATGGTCAACAACATCAACACGATCGGGGTGCTGGCCTGCATCCTGCTGGGCACGATCCTGGCCTGGCGTCGCAAGGCCCGTTCCGCAAAATAATTGCCGAGCGCGGACGATCGGTCGCGCCCAGCGGAATAAAATTCCAGAAAATGGCTCTTGCCTTCCGACCGAAAACGGGGTTTTTCGCCGGCGGGCCACGCCCCCCCAACGGGGCGCAGTCCATCTGTAAGGATGGGAGACATCGCCATGACTACCCTCGCCAAGCCGGCAATCCGTCCGGCTCGCCCCGAGTTCTCTTCCGGCCCCTGCGCCAAGCGCCCCGGCTGGTCCCCCGAAAATCTGAGGAACGCGGTCCTGGGCCGCTCGCACCGCTCCAAGCTGGGCAAGGCGCGCCTGAAGGCCGCCATCGACCAGACGCGCGACGTGCTCGAAGTGCCCGCCGACTTCCTGATCGGCATCGTCCCCGGTTCGGACACCGGCGCCGTCGAAATGGCGATGTGGTCGATGCTGGGCGCCCGCCCCGTGCAACTCCTGGCCTTCGAGTCCTTCGGCAAGGACTGGGTCACGGACGTCACCAAGCAACTGAAGCTGCCCGACGTCGAGGTGCTGAGCGCCCCGTACGGCGAGCTGCCCGACACCGCCAAGGTCGATCCGGCCAAGGATCTTGTCTTCACCTGGAACGGCACGACCTCGGGCGTGCGCGTGCCCAACGCCGACTTCATCTCGGACGACCGTGAAGGCATCACCATCTGCGACGCCACCAGCGCCGCCTTCGCCCAGGACCTGGACTGGACCAAGCTCGATGTCGTGACCTTCTCCTGGCAGAAGGCGCTGGGCGGCGAGGGCGCGCACGGGATCCTGATCCTGTCGCCGCGCGCCGTGGCCCGCCTGGAAAGCTACGTCCCGGCCTGGCCGATGCCGAAGCTGTTCCGCATGACCAAGAACGGGAAGGTCACGCTCGACCTGTTCGAGGGCGCGACGATCAACACCCCGTCGATGCTTTGCGTGGAAGACGCCCTGGACGCGCTGCAATGGGGCGCCTCGATCGGTGGCCTGCAGGCCATGCAGGGCCGCGCCGACCAGAACCTCAAGGTCCTGGCCGACTGGGTCGAGAAGACCGCCTGGGTCGACTTCCTGGCCGCTTCGCCGGAAATCCGCTCCAACACCTCGGTGTGCCTGAAGGTGGTCGACGCCGAGATCGCCGCCCTGCCGGCCGACGCCCAGGCCGACTTCGCCAAGAAGCTGGCCAGCCTGCTCGAGAAGGAGGGCGCGGCCCTCGACATCGGCGGCTACCGCGACGCTCCGGCCGGCCTGCGCATCTGGTGCGGCGCCACGGTCGAGGCCTCGGACCTGGAAGCCCTGACCCCGTGGCTCGACTGGGCCTTCTCGGAAACCAAGGCGGCGGTCCTGCAAGCGGCCTGACGCTGGTGTTCGCCGACCCCCTCACGCAGCGCCTGGCCGATTTCGTCATCGGCCTCGGCATCGACGTGAGGGCGGGCGAGCTGCCCGACGACACCTTCCTGCCGGGGCTGGACATCCGGTTCGGCGGGTTGGTGATCGACGAGCGGCGCCTGGCCCATCCCGGCGACATCCTGCACGAGGCCGGCCACATCGCCGTCACCGAGCCCGAAAGCCGCCAGGCCGAACGGCTCGAGCCCACCGACGGCGAGGAAATGGCCACGCTGGCCTGGTCCTGGGCGGCCCTGACCCATCTGGGTCTGGATCCCGCCGTGGTCTTCCATCCGGAAGGCTACAAGGGCGAGGCGGCCTGGCTGGCCGAGACCTTCGCGTCGGGCGGCGCCATCGGCGTGCCGCTGCTCCAGTACTACGGCCTCTGCGTCGAGCCCCGCCTGGCGGCCGAACGCGGCGTCCCTCCCTTCCCGCACATGCTGCGCTGGCTTCGCTGAGCGCGGCTTTCAAGACAGACATCGCGGCCTGACCGGCCGCCACCGATCAAGGAACACGCAACATGGCTCCTCGCGTCCTCATCGCCGACAAGCTCAGCCCCGCCGCCGTCGACATCTTCAAGAACCGCGGCGTCGACTTCGACATCAAGGTCGGTCTCTCGAAGGATGAACTGATCGCCGTCATCGGCGACTATGACGGCATCGCCATCCGCTCGGGCGCCAAGCTCGACAAGGACGTCATCGCCGCCGCCAACAAGCTGCAGGTCATCGCCCGCGCCGGCATCGGCGTCGACAACGTCGACATCCCGGCCGCCACCGCCAAGGGCGTGGTGGTGATGAACACCCCGTTCGGCAACTCGATCACCACGGCCGAGCACGCCATCGCCATGATGTTCGCCCTGGCCCGCCAGCTGCCGGCCGCCGACGCCAGCACCCAGGCCGGCAAGTGGGAGAAGAACCGCTTCATGGGCGTGGAGCTGTACGCCAAGACCCTGGGCCTGATCGGCGCCGGCAACATCGGCGGCATCGTCGCCGACCGCGCCCTGGGCCTGAAGATGAAGGTCGTCGCCTACGACCCCTTCCTGTCGCCCGAGCGCGCGATTGAAATGGGCGTCGAGAAGGTCGAGCTGGAAGACCTGCTGGCCCGCGCCGACGTCATCACCCTGCACACCCCGCTGACCGACAAGACCCGCAACATCCTGTCGGCCGAGAACCTGGCCAAGACCAAGAAGGGCGTGCTGATCGTCAACTGCGCCCGCGGCGGCCTGGTCGACGAAGCCGCCCTGCGCACGCTGCTGGACGACGGCCACGTGGGCGGCGCGGCCTTCGACGTGTTCGTCACCGAGCCGGCCAAGGAAAACCCGCTGTTCGGTTCGGACAAGGTGGTGGCCACCCCGCACCTGGGCGCCTCGACCTCGGAAGCCCAGGAGAACGTGGCCCTGCAGGTCGCCGAGCAGGTCAGCGACTACCTGCTGACCGGCGCCGTGACCAATGCGCTGAACAGCCCGTCGGTCAGCGCCGAGGAAGCCCCGAAGCTGAAGCCGTTCGTGGCCCTGGCCGAGAAGATCGGCGCCCTGGCCGGCCAGATGGTCGACTTCGGCATCAAGGCCATCGACATCGCCTTCGAAGGTGAAGTCGCCGCCCTGAACGTCAAGCCGCTGACCTCGGCGGCTCTCGCCGGCGTGCTGAAGCCGATGCTGGCCGAGATCAACATGGTCTCGGCTCCGGCCGTGGCCAAGGAGCGCGGCATCACCGTCTCCGAGAGCCGCCAGGAAAAGAGCCCGACCTACGACTCGCTGCTGCGCGTGACCATCACCACCGAGAAGGGCAAGCGCGTCTTCGCCGGCACGGTGATCGCCGGCGCCCCGCGCGTCGTCGAGGTCAAGGGCATGGAGCTGGACGCGGGCTTCTCGCCGGCCATGCTCTACATCAACAACCTGGACAAGCCGGGCTTCATCGGCGCGCTGGGCATGCTGCTGGGCGAAGCGGGCGTCAACATCGCCACCTTCAACCTGGGCCGCGTCTCGGCCGACGAGGACGCCATCGCCCTCGTGGGCGTCGACCAGGCCCCGAGCGAAGAGCTGCTGGCCAAGATCCAGGCCCTGCCGCACGTGAAGGAAGCCCGCGCGCTGACCTTCTAAAGTTCGCGGAGACCTTCTAGGGTTCGATCAGCCCCCGGCCCAGGCCGGGGGCTTTTTCGTGGGGGCGAGCATGGATTTCTCGGACGAGCGATGGGGAGGCCTGCTTGGCGGCTATCGGCTGCCCTGCGATCCTCGAAAGGCGCTTCGGGCGATCGAGGACGGCCTGAATGTAGAAGCTGCCTGGTCCGAGCTCTGGGAAGAGCTTCACCACCAGGGCGATGTCGACCTGGCCTCCTACGCCGCCGTGCCGCACCTGGCCCGGCTGGCGGCGGCCGGCAAGGCGGGCGGCTGGAACGCCTACGCCCTGGCGGCGACCATCGAGCAGTCGCGCGGCCATGATCGCAATCCGCCGCTTTCCGACTGGCTGGCGTCTGGTTATGCGCAGGCCTGGACGACGCTGTTCTCGTCCGCGCTCGACACCCTGCGCACGGCCGATGATCCCGATGTGGTCAGCAGCGCGCTCGCCGTGGTCGCGATCCACCGGTGCATGCCGGTCCTGGGACGGATGGCGTCGGATTTCTCCGAAGCCGAGCGGCTGGCGATCCTGATCGACGCGGGTTGGGAAGACCCGTCGGGATAAGCAGTTTCCGTGCAGCTTTCGAATGAAAGCCGTGAAGGCCGCCCGCCGCCATTTTCAAGCCCCAGGTGAGCGGCTAGGGCAGGGCTCGCGTCTCTCCAGGAGCCCTGATGTCCCGCAGCTTCAAGCGCAAGATCAACTGGCTGGCCTTCGCCGTGTTCGCGGCGGCCGCCGCCTACGCCTTCTGGAAGGCGGTCACGCCCGGCGACGACAGCGTCGGACTGATCCCGTGGGACAAGGCCAAGCACTTCATCGTCTTCTACGTCCTGGCCGTGCTGGGGTGCCTGGCCATGCCCAAGAGCCGGCTCTGGCGGATCGGGGCGGTGCTGGTGGCTTTCGGCGCGCTGATCGAGGTGGTGCAGCACTTCGTGGGCCGCGACATGTCGTTCGGCGACCTGATCGCCGACTTCTGCGGGGTGTCGGCGGCCTATGCCTACAGCGTGGTGGGCGTGATCCGTCGCAAGCTCCCTGCCGGCCGAGCTTGACCGTCCGAACTTGACCGTCGTTACGGGGGCGCTCACCACTGCGGCGTGAAACCGTTTCCGCCGCTCAAGACCGATTCCGACGACATGCTGCACCTGGACGCCCTGCGGGCGATCGGGGCGGTGCTGATCGTCGTCTTCCACTTCAATCGGTTCATCAATATCGACGGCCGCTGGCAGGCGGTGGACGACACGGTCAAGAGCTTCAGCCTGCTCGTCGACCTGTTCTTCGTCATCTCGGGCTATGTGATCAGCGCCGTCTATACCGGCCGCATCCGCACGGTCTCGGACTTCCGCTGGTTCCTGCAGAAGCGGGTGGCGCGGCTGATGCCGCTGCACTGGCTGACCCTGGGCGTGTTCGTCGTCATCGCCGTCGCCGGGGTGTTGGGCCTGGTCAACGATCGCGACCCCAGCCGCTACGACCCGGCCTGCGTCGTGCCCAACCTGCTGAACCTGCAGGCCTTCGGCATCTGCCGGGCCCAGACCTTCAACTTCGTCAGCTGGTCGATCAGCGCCGAGTGGGCGATGTACCTGATCCTGCCGGTCCTGCTGTGGCTGGCCGGGCGAGGAACGGCCTGGCTGACGCTCGTTACCGCTGCGATCCTGGCGGCGCTGTTCGCGGTTCCTCTGTTCGTGCCCGCCGCCAGCCAGCCCTTCCACATGTGGACCGCCGACTTCGGGATCGCCCGCGCCGCGCCGGGCTTCATGATCGGCATGATCGCCTATGGAATCCGTGGACCGCTCGGCCGGCTGCCGGGCGCCCGCTGGTGGTTCTTCGGATCTTGCGTCGCCTTCGTGGCCGGCGCGGCCGTACAGCTCGACCGCGGGATCCTGCTGTTCGTCTGCTACGCCGTCGGCCTGCTGGGCGTGGCGGCCGACAACGCGCCGGTGAAGGCCGGCCCCGTCGTGCGCTGGTTGGCGCCGTGGGGGCAGCTTTCCTACTCGATCTACATGCTCCACCCGATCGTGCTGAAGATCGCCCTGAACTGGGTGGGCCTTGGCATGCTGCACCTGACCGGCGACGTCATGCGCCTGTGGTGCCTGGCCTGGGGGCTGGCGCTGATCCCGGTGAGCTATGCGTCGCTGATGTATTTCGAGAAGCCGGCGCGGGATGCGATCGCGGGGTGGGGGAAGAAGAGGAAACCTCTCCCATAGGGAGAGGGAGGGGCCCGCCGCGAAGCGGTGGGAGGGTGAGGGGTTACACCCTCGACCGCCGAAACCCCTCATCCTCCCACGCCTGCGGCGCGGGCCCCTCCTTCTCCCTATGGGAGAAGGGTTGGACGGTGGGAGAAGGTCACGATCTGGACACGTGATCCACGAAGGCCGGCAGTTCGGCTATCGAAGCCAGCTCGACGTAGCGTTCATGCCCGACCGGCGCTTCGGCCGCCTCGTGCGCCCAGACCAGCGGGTAGGGGATCAGCGCCCCCCAGGCCCCGGCCTCGAGCGCCGGCAGGATGTCGGACCGCATCGAGTTGCCGGCCATCAGGGCCTGATGCGCGCCCGTGCCATAGCGCTCGAACACCCGGCGATAGGTGCCGGCGTCCTTCTCCGAGACGATCTCGACGGCGGCGAATAGGTCGCCCAGGCCCGAGGCGGCCAGCTTCTGCTCCTGATGCAGCAAGTCGCCCTTGGTGATCAGGATCAGGCGGTAGCGCTTGGAAAGCTCGGCCAGGGCCTTCTCGACGCCGGGCAGGGGCTCGACCGGCTCGGTCAGCATCTCGCGGCCGACGGCCAGAATCTCGCGGATCACCCGGGTGGAGACCGCGCCGTCCGTCAGGTCCAGCGCGGTCTCGATCATCGACAGGGTGAAGCCCTTGGCCCCGTAGCCGTAGACCCGGAGGTTCTTCTTCTCGGTCACGGCCAGCTGGGCGTTGATCCGCTCCTCGTCGCCGAATTCCGCCAGCAGTTCGACGAACCGCTGATGGGAGAGGCGAAACAGCGTCTCGCAGTGCCAGAGGGTGTCGTCGGCGTCGACGCCGACCGTGGTGATGAGGCTCATGCCCCCTGATACATCACCCCAGGATCGACATCACCCCAGGGTTCGCTTGTAGAGGTCCAGCAGGTTGGCCCAGGCCGTTTCGGCGGCGGTCTCGTTGTAGACCTGGCTGCCCTTGACCGTCCAACCGTGGGCGGCGCCGGCGAAGACCTCGACCTTGGCCGGGCGCTTGGCGGCGGCGAAGGCGGCCTTCAGCTTGTCCTTGGTCTCCGGCTCCTTCTGGTCGTCGTTGTCGGCGATCTCGATCAGATATTCGGCGTGGGTCTTGGGGATCAGCAGGTGCGGGCTGGCCGGCTGGTCGGTGACCAGGCCCCCGCCGTGGAAGCTGGCGACGGCGGCGATGCGGCCCGGCGCGGCGGCCGCCGTGCGGAAGGCCAGCGGGCCGCCCATGCAGTAGCCCTGCACCCCGATCTTCTTACCCTTGTCGGTGGCCTTATGGGCGTCGAGGAAGGCCACATAGGCCAGGGCGTCGCGGTCCGTGCCCTCGGGCGTGACGCTGGCCCGCAGCGGGGTCAGCTTGGCGCGGTCGTCCGGGTTGGCGAAGTTGAACGCCCCCTCGACCACCGGCGCCTTCTTGGCCCGGTAATAGAGGTTGGGGACCAAGACCACATAGCCCTCGGAGGCCAGGCGCAAGCCCATGTCGCGGAACACCGGCCGCAAGCTCATGACGTCGGGCCAGATCAGCACGGCCGGCCAGGACCCCTTGCGGGCGGGATAGAACAGCGCCGCATCGGCCTCGCCGTCGGGCGTCTTGATGGTCACGTCCTCCGAGGCGGTCAGGGCGATGTTGGCCTGGGCCGAGCCTGCGGCGGCCCCCACGACGGCGGCGGTCATCAGGCCGAACGTGCGGCGCGAGACGCGGGGGTTATGGACAAGGCCTTGGTGGATGTCGTCGTCGCACATCGCGCGGGCTCCTTCGCAACTGAGAGGCGCCCGCACGGTGCACGACCAGAGCCCGAAGGCAATCGGTCGGACCCGTTTAAGTTCAGAAGCTGAGGATTACGAATAGGGCGCCGCTGGCGACGATGCCGGCGCTCAGCACCAGGCCGAGGGCCTGACCCGCCAGGCTCTGACCGGGGAGGCGCGACCAGGCGATCTTCGACGCGCGCGGGGCGGCGACGGTGCGATCGTGGACGGCGACGGTCATGGCTCTGGTCTCCTCGTTTACGCCCAAGCTTGTGGGGCCTGACGAGTTAACGACCGTGAACCGCCGAACGATCCAGACGTGCGACCGATTGATCCAGTGTGCGCTTAAAGCGCCACACCCCGGCCGTCCGGAGCCGGTCCGGGAGCGGGGCGAGGGGGCGGCTGCGGACAGGCCGAGTGGGCCTTGTTGATCCGCCGCAGCGAGGCGGGAAAGCGGTGCAGCTTGCCGTCGGGCCGAATTGGCCGGGCGACCAGGTCGCCCTCGCAATTGGGGCAGACGCCCTGGAATCGGGCGTCGGCGCAATCGGCGCAGAAGGTGCACTCGAAGGTGCAGATACGGGCCTGGTCGCTCTGGGGCGGCAGGTCGCGGTCGCAGCATTCGCAATTGGGGCGCAGTTCGAGCATGGGCCGTCCTCCCGTGTTCTTATGCGTTGAAGCCCCGCACCATAAGGGCTTGAGGGCCGCGCGCGCGAGGGGGCGTCTTCGTCGATCACGGTAATGTGGCGGGCGGCGGGGAAACGCGTGATCCAAGGGGTTGACCCCCCCTCCCAAGGTCCCTAAACACGCCGCCGTTTGCGCAGGCGGGCGGGGTTCTCCCCGGCCCGCCTTTTTGCGAAAATGACCATGCGTTCTGGAGGCGCTTTTCGAGATGTCCCAAGACCTTCTCCCCGGCGTTACTGGCGTTCTGGTCCTGGCTGACGGCACCGTCCTGCAAGGCGTCGGCTGCGGCGCGGTCGGCGATGCGGTCGGCGAGGTGTGCTTCAACACCGCCATGACCGGCTATCAGGAAATCCTGACCGACCCGTCCTACATGGCCCAGATCGTGGCCTTCACCTTCCCGCACGTCGGCAATGTCGGCACGAACGCCGAAGACGTCGAGCAGGTCACCGGCGTGGCCGAGACGGCCGCCCGCGGCGCGATCTTCCGCGACGTCCCGACCGATCCGGCCAACTGGCGCGCCAACAGCGACTTCGACGGCTGGATGCAGCGCCGCGGCGTCGTCGGTCTGGCCGGCGTCGACACCCGCGCCCTGACCCGCAAGATCCGCGAGACCGGCATGCCGCACGGCGTGATCGCCCACTCGCCCGAAGGCAAGTTCGACCTGGAGGCCCTGAAGGCCAAGGCCCGCGACTGGTCGGGCGTGGTCGGCCTGGACCTGGCCAAGGACGCCTCCACCACCCAGACCTTCACCTGGGACGAGGGGCTGTGGTCGTGGCCGGCGGGTTACGCCAAGCTCGACAAGCCCAAGTACGAAGTGGTCGTCATCGACTACGGCGTGAAGCGCAACATCCTGCGCGCCCTGGCCCATGTCGGCGCCCGCGCCACGGTGGTGCCGGCCAGCACCTCGGCCGAGGACATCCTGGCCCGCAACCCCGACGGCGTGCTGCTGTCCAACGGTCCGGGCGACCCGGCCGCGACCGGTGAATACGCCGTGCCGGAAATCCAGAAGCTGGTGCAGAGCGGCAAGCCGGTGTTCGGCATCTGCCTTGGCCACCAGATGCTGGCCCTGGCCCTGGGCGCCAAGACCGTGAAGATGGAACAGGGCCACCACGGCGCCAACCACCCGGTCAAGGACCTGACCACGGGCAAGGTCGAGATCGTGTCGATGAACCACGGCTTCACCGTGGACAGCGAAAGCCTGCCCGAGCCGGTGCAGGAGACCCACGTCTCGCTGTTCGACGGCACCAACGCCGGCATCGCCCTGAAGGACAAGCCGGTGTTCAGCGTCCAGCACCACCCGGAAGCCTCGCCCGGCCCGACCGACAGCCTCTACATCTTCGAGCGCTTCGCCGGCCTGATGGACAAGGCGAAATAAACGGCGCGAAGTAAGAGACAGACGCCCCGCCGAAAGGCGGGGCGTTTTTCGTTTCGGCCGCTCACGGCCAGGTTGTCACGAAACCATCGCCCAGGGTTCACGCACGGCCTTCGCGGCCCGTGTTAACGTTTTCGCCGTTCCCCAATTCCCGCGAGGACGGCATGACGGCCTATGAACGCATCGGCGGCGAGGCCGCCGCCCAGTCGGTGATCTCCGACTTCTTCGCCCGCGCCCAGGCCGACGAGCGCCTGAAGGACCTGTTCGGCGGCGAGATCGCCCCCGGCGCCCGCGCCTTCGTGGCCGCCGCCCTGGATCCCGACGCCGCCGAAGCGCGCGGCGACCAGGACCTGGCCTTCGTCTGGCTGGGCGCCAACAGCCTCGAGGACGACGAGCTCGACCTCGTCATCGGGCACCTGGCCGCCGGCCTGGAAGCGGCCGGCGTCGACGACGAGACCATCGCCGACGTCGCCGACCAGATCGAGCTCCTGCGGGATGAGTCCCTGGGTCCCGACGAGGACGAGTTCGACGACGAGGACGGCGACGAAGAGGGCGAGGTCGCGGCCTGATCCTTCTCCCCTTGTGGGAGAAGGTGTCGGCGAAGCCGACGGATGAGGGGTCTCTCAAACATGAGACACCTCGCCCGGCCTAACCGCTGCACGAAGCTTTGAGGTTTGAGAGACCCCTCACCCGACCTCCCTCCGGGAGGCCACCCTCTCCCGCAAGGGGAGAGGGACTTTAGGTCCCGAACTGCGTGAACGGGACCTTGTTGAACAGCTCGCGCTCGCCGCCGCGCGGGTCGTCCTGCATGCGCGTCGTCTCGTCGAACACCAGGGTCTGGCGGCGGGGCAGGGTGTAGGGCTCCCACTTGGGAATGGCCGCGCAGTTGGGATCGCCGGTGCGGGCGAAGGCGACGAAGGCGTCCATCAGGGTGTTGGACATCGCCTCGCTGCGCGGGCCGGTTCCGACGATCGAGTCCTTGGCGTCCAGCGTGCCGAAGACCAGGCCGATGTCGATGGTGTGGGGCGCGCCCCAGACGCCGCCGTCCTTGGGCGACTTCCAGTCGACCTGATAGACCCACGCCGGCGCAGCGGTGACCGCGCGGGCCTCGGCCTGCAGGATCGCCGCCTTCCACGAACGGCCGGCGGTCGAGGCGGCGAAATAGACGTCCGACGGCGAATAGGCCGGGTACATCTTGCGATAGGCCGCCACCACCGTGGCCGGGTCGATGTCGATGCGGGCGTTGAACTGGCCGGGCAGCTTCTCGACCACCTGCTCCCAGGTCATGTCGAACACCTTGCGGTCCCAGCCGGCGAAGCCGCGCGTCTCGTCGTGGGTGTTGCCGCAGATCAGCGGCACGTCCAGACCCAGCGGCGAGGCGTCAGGGAAGAACGGGTGGCGGGTCAGCGACCGCTCGTCGAGAACGGGACCCATGTAGACGCCGCCGGAGCCTGCGACCGGATCCACGGCCTTCAGGCCGTTCAGCAGCTGGTCGGCGGGCAGGGCGCGCAGGGTCGCCAGGTCGCTGATCCCCAGCTTCTCCAGGAACAGCTTGGCGCGCTTGGTCGCATTGAACGGGCCGCCGGCGGTGACCTGCTGGCCGCTCATGGTGACGGCGCGATGGAACAGGCCCTTGGCGGCGGGCATGGCCAACAGGGTGGCGATCTTGGCCCCGCCGCCCGATTGGCCGAACAGCATGACCCGGTTCGGATCGCCGCCGAACTGCGCGATGTTGTCCCGCACCCATTGCAGGGCCAGAACAAGGTCGAGCTGGCCGACATTGCCGCTGTCGGCGACGCTGGGATCGTCGAACAGGCGGGCCAGATAGAGATAGCCGAAGGCGTTGAGGCGGTGGTTGACGGTAACCACCACGACGTCGCCACGCCTGGCCAGCTTGGCGCCCTCGTACCAGGGACTGCCCCCCGAGCCGCCGTTGTAGGCGCCGCCGTGGATGTAGAACATCACCGGCCGCTTGCCGCCGTCGGCGAGGCCCGCCTTGCCAGCCTTGGCGGGGGTCCAGACGTTGAGGAACAGGCAGTCCTCGGAGAGGGTCTCGCCGTCCTCGCCCTTGCCTGTCTGCATCGAGGCCGCGCCATAGGCCAGGGCGTCGGCGACGCCGGTCCAGGGCTGGGGCTTGCGGGGCGGGGAAAAGCGGTTGGCCCCGCCGGTGTCGGCGCCGTAGCGCAGGCCCTTGAACACGTGGACGCCGTCGGCGGTGGTCGCGCCCCGCACCTTGCCTGCGGCGGTGGTCACGATCGGCGAGCGGGCCGGGGCGGTGGGCTTGGCGTGAGCCGGAAGGGCGCTGGCGGCGGCCGCCGCTCCGGCGGTCAGCAGCAGGCTGCGACGATCCATCTTGGTCTTCCTCCGGCGCTTCTGGCGAGCTTGCCGCAACGGCTAGCACGAAACATGACACCGGTAGCAAGCCTTAAATCATCCCTCTCCCCTTGCGGGAGAGGGTGGCCCGCGAAGCGGGTCGGGTGAGGGGTCTCTCAGAAATCCGCGGACAGGCCTTTCGACCCCTCATCCGTCGGCCTTCGGCCGCCACCTTCTCCCGCAAGGGGAGAAGGATCAGTGCTCCTCCCCCCGCGCCGTCAGCCAGTACATCACCGGCGTCGCCACCCGCGACAGCACGGTCGAGGTCACCAGCCCGCCGATGATGGCGATGGCCAGGGGCGAATAGAGGCCCGAGCGTTCGAGCGCCAGGGGCATGAGCCCGCCGATCGCCGTGGCCGAGGTCAGCAGCACGGGCAGGAAACGCACCTCGCCGGCCTTCTCGATGGCGTCGTGCAGGCTCATGCCGTCGCGGCGCAGCTGTTCGGTGAAGTCGACCAGCAGGATCGAGTTCTTGATCTCGATGCCGATGAGGGCGATCAGGCCGATGGTGGCGGTGAACGACAGGGAATTGCCGGTCAGCCACAGGGCCGCCGCTGCGCCGAACACCCCGAACGGGATGATGCCGGCCACGACCAGGGCGGTCTTGAACTTGCGGAACTCCAGAACCAGCACCGCCAGGATCCCGAACACCGCCACCATGACCGCAGCGCCCAAGCCGGCGAAGCTTTCCGACTGCGCCTCGGCCTGGCCGCCCAGGCTCAGGGCGTAGCCCGGCGGCATGGGCAGCGCCTTCTGCAGGCGTGCCAGCACGTCCTTGGTGACGTTGTCGGTCAGGTAGCCGGTGCGGACGAAGGCGGTGACCGTCACCGTGCGCTCGCGGTCGAAGCGGTCGATGCGGGCGGGGCTGGACTTCAGGTTCGGCGCGGCGATCGCCGACAGCGGCGCCGCCTCGCCGTCGGCGGTGGGCACGTAGACGCTCGACAGGGCCGACAAGGCGTTGCGGTCGGCGCCGTCGACGGCCTCCATCGGCAGGCGCACCTTGACGGCGTAGTCGTCGCCGTCGGCGTCGCGGAAGCGGGCGGTCTCCTCGCCGGACAGCGCCAGGCGCGCCACGCGGCGGGCGGCGCCGGCCGGCACGCCCAGGGCGGCGGCCTTGGCCTCGTCGACGCCGAGGTCGAGATCGGTGCGGTCCAGGCGCACCGGGTTGCCGACGTCGCGCGTGCCGGGCGTGCTCTTGAGGATCGCTTCGGCGCGGGCGGCCAGGGCCTTCAGCACGCCCAGATCGCGGCCGGTGACCCGCACGGCGACCGGGGCCTCGATCGGCGGGCCGTTCTCGAACACCTCGACGCTGATCCGCGCGCCGGGATAGCGGGCGAAGTCGGCGCGCAGGCGGTCGAGCAGTTCCTCGCTCTTGCCCGGCTCCCAGGCCTTCAGGCTGGCGAACATCTCGCCATAGGTCACCGCGCTCTCGCGCTGGGACTGGTTGTAGAATACCTGCGGATTGCCGCGCCCCAGGTTGGCGGCGCGCCAGACGATGTCGGGCTCGCGCGCGAGGCGCTGGTCAACATAGCGCAGCGCCGCGTCGGTGCGGGCCAGGGACGAGCCGTCGGGGGTGAACACCCGCACCACGAACTGCGGCGTCTCGGCGGCCGGAAACAGGCTGGAGCCGGCCGCCTTCAGCATCGGCACGGCGGTGGCGCAGAGGGCCAGCATGATGGCCAGAGCCAGCCAGGGCCGGGCGAGGGCGCGGTGCAGCACGGGCCGATAGACGGTGTGGATCACGCCGTTGACGGCTTGCAGCAGACGGTTGCCCTCGGGGTCGGAATGCTTGTCGAGCACCCGGCTGGCCAGGAACGGGATGATGGTCAGCGACACGAAGAGCGACGCGCCCACCGTGCACAGCACCGTCACCGGCAGGGAACGGATATAGGCGCCCGAGCCGGCCGGCAGGGCCATCAGCGGCAGGAAGGCCAGCATCAGGGTGGCGGTGCAGCCGATCACCGCCAGGGCGATCTGGCCCGAGCCGTTGATCGCCGCAGAGGTGCGCTCCTCGCCCTCGCGGATCCGGCGGGCGATGTTCTCGGTGATGACGATACTGTCGTCGACCAGCAGGCCCAGCGCCAGCACGAAGCCGGCGATGGTCAGCTGGTTGAGGGTGAAGCCGAAGGCCTGGATCAGCGACAGGCCGATCAGCAGTGACAGCGGGATTGACACCATCACCACCAGGCCCGCGCGCGGCCCCAGCGGCAGCAGGGTGATCAGCACCAAAACGAGGGCGACGGCGAAGTCGCGGAACAGGTTCTTCAGGCGGTGGTCGACATTGTGGGCCTGGACGAAGCCGCGCTCCAGCTTCACCCCGGCCGGCAGCACCTTCTCGTAGTCGTCCAGCACCTTCTCGACCGACTTGGTGATCCGGCCGACGTCCTGGCCGTCCTTCTGGGTGACGGCGACGAAGACGGCGCGCTTGCCGTCGAAGCGGGTCAGGTGCGTCGGCTCCTCCTGGGCCCAGGCGACGTCGGCGACGTCGCGCACCCGCACGACCTGGCCGCCGAGCGAGCGGACGGGCGTGTTCTTGACGGTGTCCAGCGAGCGGAAGGCCCCGCCGGACTTGACGTTGAAGCGCCGCCCGCCGGCCTGGACCGCGCCGATCGGGGCCTCGATCCCCGCCGACTTCAGGGCGTCGGCGACGCTCGACGCTGGAAGCTTCAGGGCGGCCAGGCGGGCCAGGTCCAGCGACACCCGCACCTCCGAGGCCGGGGCGCCGTAGTAGCGGGTCTGGCGCACGCCGGAGACGCGGTCGAGCCGTTCGGACAGCCGGTCGGCGACCTTCTCCAGGCGACGCATCGGCAGGCTGTCGCTGACCAGGGCCACCTGGACGATGGCCACCTCGGTGGTGCGCACCCGCTCGATGTCCAGCCGTTGCAGGCCGGCGGGCAGGCTGCCCCGGATGGCGTTCACCTCTCGCACGACCTGATCGAACTTGCGCTCGGGGTCGACGTCCCAGGTGAAGAAGACGCGGACCACGGCCGCGCCGTCGAGGCTGGTGCTCTCGACCTTGTCGATGCTGTCCAGGCCATAGACCGCCGTCTCGATCGGGTCGGCGACCAGCTGCTCCATTTCGGCCGGTTCGGCGCCGGGGAGCACCGCGCGGATCAGCACGATGGGGATCGGGAAGTGCGGATCCTCGGACCGGGGCACGGTCATCAGGGCGTTGACGCCCAGCATCACCAGCAGGCCGAAGGCCACGATGGTGAACTGCCAGCGCCGTACGGCGAAGGCGGCGAGGTTGAGGTTCATCGTGCAGCGCTCTGGGGGGCGGCGCCCTTGCGGGTCGGGGCCGCCAGGGCGCGCGGATCGACGACGCTGACCTTTTCGCCGTCGGAGACGAAGCCGGCGCCGGCCGTGATCACCCGGCTGCCGGCGGGCAGGCCGGCGACCAGGGCGTCGTCGCCGTCGAAGCCGCCGAAGCGCACCGGCGTGCGGCGGGCGGTGGTTCCGTCGAGGCGCAGCACGGCGGCCTTGTCGCCCGAGGCCTCCAGCAGGGCCTCGGCCGGGATGCGGGCGAATTCGGCGCGGGCCGAGGCGTCGGCGGCCGGCGCGCTGAGGCGGGCCGAGGCGATCTGGCCGCTTTTCAGTTCGGGGCGGGCCTGGACTTCGATCTCGACCGTGACCGCGCCGGTGCGGGCGTCGGCGGCCTGGCCCAGGCGGGTGACGACGCCGGTCAGGGTTTGGCCGGGCAGGGCGTCGGCGGTGATGGCGGCGCTGGAGCCGACCCTGACCCGCGCGGCGTCGCGGGCGGGGAGGGGCAGGCGCAGGACGAGCGGGCTGGAGAGATCGGCGACGGTCAGCACCGTCTGGCCGGCCGCCACCACCTCGCCGGCCTGGGCGGTGCGGGCCAGGACGACGCCCGAGACCGGCGAGGCCAGCCGCGCCCAGCGCCGGTCGAAGGCCGCGCCGGCGTTGGCCGCCTGGGCCGCCTTCAGCGCGCTTTCGGCGTCGTCCAGCCGGGCCTTGGCGACGAAGCCGGAGGCGTAGAGCTTGCGGGCCCGATCGGCGTCGCGGCGGGCGCGTTCCAGGTCGGCGCCGGCCTGGGTCTGGCGGGCGTCGACCCCGGCCGGATCGATGCTGGCGAGGGTCTGGCCGGCGGCGATGCTGTCGCCGGCCTCGACGGCCACGCGAGTCAGGACGCCGGGGATGCGGAACGACAGGGCCATCTCGCGGCGGCGTTCCAGGGTTCCCGACGCGGTGAGGTCGGAGGCCGCGCCGGGCGCGCCGACGCTGACGGCCTCGACCGCCGGGGGCGGGGCGGCTTCGGGGGCGGCCGCCTTGCCGCCGCAGGCCGCCAAAGCGAGGGCCGAGGCCGTCGCCAGCGCCGTGAGCAGGACGACGCCTCCATATCCAGCACGCGCCCCGTCCATGCCCTCGCCCCTATCATCGATCGGTGATAAGTAATCACTGATCGATTATTGTGGGTTGTCAAGCCGGCCCCGCTGCGGAAAGGAGGGACGATGACCGCGCCGAAGATCCGTTCCCCCCGCAAACCCAAGGGACAGGGCGCCGAACGACGCGAGGAGATCCTGGACGCGGCCCTGCGGCTGTTCAGCGAGAAGGGCCTGCACGCGGTCTCGACCCGCCAGATCGCCGAGGCCACCGGCGTCTCGCAGCCGGCCCTCTACGCCTATTTCGCCACCAAGGACGACATCACCGCCGAACTGTGCGTGCGGGCCTTCGCCACCCTGGTGTCGCGGATGGAGGAGGCGCGGGCCAGCTTCAAGCCCACGGCCGAATGCTTCGAGCGGGCGTTGCGGGTCTATGTCGATTTCGGCCTGGAGGAGCCCGACGCCTATCGCGTGGCCTTCATGGTCGAGAAGGGCCTGGACGGCTCCTACAAGGAGCGGGTCGGCGACCGGCCGATGATGGCGGGCATCGGCGCCTTCCAGCGTTTCGCTGAGATCGTGGGCGAGATGCGCGACGCGGGCCTGACCCATGACGACGACATCCAGAGCATGACCCAGACCCTGTGGGCGGGCCTGCACGGCCTCGTTTCGCTGCTGATCGCCCGCGCCGACTTCCCGTGGGTCGAGCGCGAGGTGCTGATCGCCTGCCACATCGCCCTGCTGCGGCGGGGAACCTTGAAAGACGTCCGTTGAACTGAGGCGGGTGCGGGCCTACATCGGCGGGCTCCCGATCTCTCCCGACGAAAGACGCCTCGATGGCCAAGCTGCAGCCCCTGGAAACCTTCTCCCTGCAGGAAACCGAAGACGGCTACCGCCTGCTGGTCTCGGCCGTCGGCGGCGACGCCATCTACGTCTCGATCACCTCCGAGCAGATGGACGAGATCATCGACAGCCTGGACACCGCGCTGACGGGCGATGAGGAGACGGCGGGCGAAGGCGACTTCGACGACGCGGATTAGCTCGCCTGACGGCGAGCCCCCTCCGGCCCTTCGGGCCACCTCCCCCAGAGGGGGAGGATCTAGTCCGAGCAGATGCTCCCCCTTTGGGGGAGCTGTCGCGGAGCGACTGAGGGAGCCGCGCAGCGGTCAGGCCGCCGCCGCCCGCGCATTGGTCGGCCGGTAGTTCGCCGCATCGGTGGTGAACTCGGCGTGGCCGTAGCGCTTGAGCAGGCTGCGCATCCGGCGGACCAGCGCGGCGTCGGCCAATTCCCTCACCCCCGGCACATGATCCGCCAGCTCGAAGGCCTTCATCTGCAGGGTGACCAGCAGGGCCACGATGATGAAAACGACCTCGTCGGCCGGACCCACCTCGATCCCCATGCTCGCCGCGCGCTTGCGGTCGCCGCGCAGGAAGTGGCGCAGGAAGAAGGCCTTGGCGAAGCGGCGCTCGATGCGGTCGTGCAGGCGGTTGGCCGGGCTTTCGTCGGGCGGCAGATAGGCGCCCAGGGTGGCGCGGATCAGCGCGCCGCAGGTCTCGTCGTCGAAGCCCTGGCGCAGGGTGCTGTCGCGGGCGGTCATCATCCGCACCACGCCCTCGGGCGTGTCGGCCAGCAGGTCTTCCGGCAGGCCCAGCAGGAAGCAGCGGTAGCGGCTCAGTTCCACCTTGGCCCGCTCGGCCGGCGTGAACTGGCGGCGGCCCTTGCGCAGCATCTGGAACGACATCAGGAACACCGGGATCAGGCCGGCCGGCATCTGGTCGACCTGCGGGATCGGCACGCCGTAGACCTCCGAGTTCCAGCGGCCCGAGCGCAGGGCGTTGAAGCGCACCATCGAGTGCATCAGCCGCACCATGGCGGCGGCCTTGAAGCCCTCGCCGTGCGGCTCCAGCGCGCCGGGCAGGATGGTGGTGGCGAAGAAGGCGGCCGTCTCGTTGACCCGCTTGGCGGCGGTCTCGGCGCCCAGGGTTCCGGTCAGGGCCATGGGCAGGGCCGAGTACTTGTTGAGAAAGGTGGCCACGAACGCCCCGCGGATGGCGAAGGGGGCGAGGAACGCGGCGGCGGTGCGCTCCAGCCGCTGGCCCTCGCGCACCAGGTCCATGTCTATCCAGTCGGGCGTCGCGGCCATCTCGGCGACGAAGGCGGCCAGTTCGGGGGGCGCGTCCGGCACGGCCTCGATCCCCTGGTCGCAGGCGGTGGTCAGCATGTCGATCAGCCGGCGAAAGCCGTACTGCGGGATCAGGGCGGCGTAGGCGTCGGCGACGATGTCGCCCAGCATGGTGTAGGCGCGGACGCGGTCGAGGTCGTCCTGGGTGACGCTGACGCCCAGCGGGTTGCGGTCGCGGGCGACGGCGAAGCTCGGATCCTCGGTGAAGCGCTCGGGCGTGCGGTCGAAATCGATCTGGCCGTAGAAGCCCGGCAGGCGGGTCTTCTGCGAGGCGACGCGGGCGCGGACGTCTTCGATGGGACGGATCATCGGGGCTCCTTCCGATCCGTCGATACCGGCGGACCTGTTCTCGGGCTCAAGCGTATGTAAGCATTGCTCATGTTCCTACTCGCCTTGTCCGAAGGCGGGGCGCGCGTGTGAGGAGGCTCTGCAAGTGCCTGAAAAGCAACGCCGATCACCCAGCCAGGGGCGCGCCCAGGCCACGGTGGACGCCATTCTCGACGCGGCCTTTCAGCTTCTGGAGAGCGGCGGACCCGAGCGTTTGACCACCAATCACGTGGCCGAACGGGCGGGGGTCAGCGTCGGCACGGTCTACCAGTACTTCGCCGACAAGCAGGATATCCTGGCGGCCCTGGCCCAGCGGCGGACCAGCGCGGTGCGCGACGCGATCGCGCAGACCCTGATCGAACGGCCGGACCTGGGCAGCGTGCGGCCGATCGTGCGGGCGCTGATGAACGGCTTCGAGGGCTCGCCGGCCACGCGCCAGGCTCTGCTGGGGGCCATGTTCCATCGCGGCGACGCGGTGCTGGAGCAGCATCACCAGGCCTTCCTCGCCTCGATCGCCGGCAAGGCCCGGCTGCAGATCGACCTGACCCCGGAGTCGGCCTTCGTCCTGACCCACGCCGCCGTCGGCCTGCTGCGCGCGGCGGCGGCCGAGCCGGGCCTGGCGCTGGATCCGCAGGCCCTGGAGGACGAACTGGTGCGGTTGATGGAGGCCTATATCTCGGCGCTGGTGGCGGTGAAGCGCAACTGATCCCTCTCCCCTTGCGGGAGAGGGTGGCCTCCCGGAGGGAGGTCGGGTGAGGGGTCTCTCCAAACTCAAAGCGCGTACGGCGGATAGGCTGGGCGAGGCGACAGCCGTTTGAGAGACCCCTCATCCGTCGCCTTTCGGCGACACCTTCTCCCGCAAGGGGAGAAGGGCTGGAGGGTGATCTTGCCATCCCGGCCATCAGAGCCCAGACGAAAGGCGTCGTCGGCATGGCGACTCGTCAAAGGGCCTGGCGATGAATTCCGATCTCGACACCGACGCGGCCGCCGCGCGGGCGCTGTTCCAATCGCTGGAAGGCATGGAGGGCCTGTCGCGCCCCGAGCCCGCGACCGCCGCCAAGGCGCGGTTCCCCGGCCAGGCGGCGCTGATCAAGCTCTATCCAGGCGTGCTGGTGGCCGGGACCATCGCCCTGGCCTCGACCTGGCTGGCCCAGCACTACGGCGCGCCGGTGATGCTGTTCTCGCTGCTGCTGGGCATGACGTTCCACTTTCTGCACCAGGAGGGGCGCTGCGTTCCGGGCATCGAGTTCTCGTCCAAGGCCATACTGCGGTTCGGCGTTGCCCTGCTGGGCGCCCGGATCACGGCGGGGCAGATCCTGAGCCTGGGCCTGACCCCGATCGTGACAGTGATCGTGGCGGTGGTCTCGACGATCCTGCTGGGGGCGTTCCTGTCCAAGCGGATGGGCCTGCGGCAGGGCTTCGGCGTGCTGTCGGGCGGGGCGGTGGGCATCTGCGGGGCCTCGGCGGCGCTGGCCATCGCGTCCGTCTTGCCGCGCGACAAGGACGGCGAGCGTGACACCATCCTGACCGTGGTGGTGGTCACCACCCTGTCGACCATCGCGATGATCACCTATCCGCTGCTGACGGCGGCCCTGCATCTGGACCAGACCAAGGCCGGGGTGTTCCTGGGGGGCACGATCCACGACGTCGCCCAGGTGGTCGGGGCCGGCTACATGATCTCGCCCCACACCGGCGACGTGGCGACCTATGTGAAGCTGCTGCGCGTCTCGATGCTGCTGCCGGTGGTGTTCGCCATCGCCTTCCTGGCGGCGCGGATGCTGCCGGGCGGCGGGACGGGGGCCAGGCCGCAGCTGCCGCTGTTCCTGGTGGCCTTCGCGGCCTTGGTAGTGGTGAACAGCCTGGGCTGGCTGCCGAAGATCGCGGTCGACGGCGCGGCCGAGATCAGCCGCTGGTGCCTGGTCACGGCGATCGCGGGCCTGGGCATGAAGACCTCGTTCAAGGACGTGATGACCGCCGGCTGGAGGCCCGTGGCGCTGATGGTCGTGGAGACGGCCTGGATCGCCGGGGTGGTGCTGGTGGCGGTGGAGTTCTTCCTTTGATCGCCTGACGGCGACCCCCTCCGGCCCTCCGGGCCACCTCCCCCAGAGGGGGAGGATCTGAGCGCCAAGATGCTCCCCCTCTGGGGGAGCTGTCGGCGAAGCCGACTGAGGGGGTCAGCGCACCGCCACCACCGTCCCCCGCGCCAGGGCCTGGGCCACGACCGGCGCCAGGTTGGCCGCGATCACCCTCGCGCCTTCCGCGTTCGGGTGGATGCCGTCGTTCTGCATGTAGCGGCGCGAGCCGCCGATGCCGGCCAGGAGGTTGGGCAGCAGGGGGACGGCGAAGTCGCGGGCGAGATCGGTGTAGACGGCGTTGAAGCGGCGGGCGTAGTCGGCGCCGAGCAGGGCCGGGGCGTTGACGCCGGCCAGGACGGCGGGGATGCGCCGCTCGCGCAGGCGGGTGAGGATGGCGCGGAGATTGGCCCGCGTCGCCTCGGGGCGCAGGCCTTGCAGCAGGTCGTTGCCGCCCAGGGCCACGACGCAGAGGGTGGTGTCGGCGCCCAACGCCCCTTCGAGGCGGGAGAGACCGCCGGCGCTGGTGTCGCCGTTGCGGCCGGCGGCGCGCACCTGGACGCTGACGCCCCGCGCCGCCAGGGCCGCCTGCAAGCGGGCCGGCATCGCCTCGCCGGGACGCACGCCCAGGCCGGCGGTGATCGAGTCGCCCAGCACGGTGACGATCGGCGGGCGCGGCGGCGCGGCCACGCGCGGCGCCGCCAGGACCGAACTGGCGGGGAGGGCGAAGAGGCCGGCCAAGATCTCGCGCCGGCCGGGCATGTGAGCGTCAGCGAACTTCATGCGTCTTACTTGGGGAGGCTTTCTGGCCGGGTTGAGGCGCAGGCGCCCCCTGATCGAGAGGTTGTGATCCTTCTTGAGGCAGGCTTGAGATCGGCACGCCGGGCAGGGGCGGCTCGCCCGTCCATTCCCAGTGCCAGGGCTCGAACACGTAGTTGACGAAGCCGAAGCGGCCGGCGTTGACCACCAGCCAGCGATAGACGTCCGACCGGGCCATGAAGCGGCGGTTGTCGTCGGCGCTGGAGTCGGGGCCGTAGCCCGGGGCGGCGGCGACGAAGAGGTCGACGGCGAGGCCCGTGCGGTGGGCCGAGCAGATGGTGCGGCTGACGCCCTGGCAGTTGTTGTCGCGGGCGCAGCGGGCGGCGTCGGCGGCCGGGTCGCGGAAGCTGGAGAAGATGGTCAGCACGCGCGGGTCGCGGGCCGAGACCACGCCGTCCTTGCGGGCAGCCTCGACCAGCCGGCGATAGGCGTCCAGCGCGCCGGGCCGCAGATAGGCCGGCTTGCTCCCATAGACCTCGTCGGAACGGGCGGCCGAGAGGCCTGACTGTGCGGGCGCGTTGGGGCATTCGCCGCGGGCGTTGATGGCCGCGAAGGGGCGGGCCAGGGTCCAGCGGGTCTTCATGACGTCGAAGGTGGCCGCATCGAGCACGCCGGTGGGCGCCAGGCGATGGGCCGCCTGCCAGCCGGCCAGGGCGCCGGCGAAGCGGGTCGTGCCGGGGCCGCAGGCGGTGGCCAGCTCGGCGCCGATGCGCGGGGCGTAGATGGTCCAGCCGACCTCCTGCCGGCCGAACGGCGCCCAGCTCATGGTGTTGAGGCTGTCGGCGTTGGCCTGGGCCGCGCCGGGCGGGGCGGAGCCTTCGCAGGTCTCGTCCAGCGGCAGGGGCGCCAGGGGCGCGGCCGGCGGATCGTTGGACGGCACGTATTGCGGGGCGGCCGCGACCGGCTCGTCGGCGCCGTCGCCGGTCGGGGTCTCCGGGGCCGGCGGGGCGCCCGTCGGCCAGAGCAGCCAGGCGCCCGTCCCGACGCAGCCGGCCAGCAGCAGGACGAGCAGGATCGAGCCCAGCCGCCGGCCGCGCCGCCGTTCCCTCGTCCCCCTTCGCCATCGAGCCGCCAAGCGCACCGCCTCCGGAACTTCGCCATGGCTCAAGGCTTGAGACCTGCAAGACGTTCCTCGTGCGTGGAGTATGCGATGCCTTCGACCCTTCGTCTCGCGGCCCTGCTGGCCGGATGCGTCCTGGCGGCGGCCTGCTCGCGTGGGGAGCGGAAGGCCGAGGCGCCGCCGCCGCCCGCAACGGCTCAGGCCCCCCAGTCGTCGAAGGTCGCTTCGGCCGACCGTTCGCCCCTGGCTCAGGCCGTCGAGGCGGCCGGCCCGCAGACCGCGCCGCCGGCCGATCCGTCGATGATCGCGCCTTCCCTGGTGCGGGTGCAGGTGCTGCTCGACCGCGCCCGCTTCTCGCCGGGGTCCATCGACGGGGTCACCGGCACGAACCTGAGGCTGGCCATCGAGGCCTTCCAGCAGGCGCAGGGCCTGAGCGTCGACGGCGAGGTGACGCCCGACCTGTGGAAGGCGCTGATCGAGGCCGACGGCGGCCAGGTGCTGACCGACTACGTGATCACCCAGGAGGACGCCGACGGGCCGTACGCCAAGATGATCCCCAAGGACGACTACGAGGCGATGGCCAGGCTGCCGGCGCTTTCCTACACCAGCCCGCTGGAGGCCCTGGCCGAGCGCTTCCACATGGACGAGGCGCTGCTGCAGGCCCTCAATCCCGGCGCCGACTTCGGCAAGGCCGGGACCCGCATCGCCGTGGCGGCCCTGGGGCCGCGCGAGCTGCCGGCCAAGGTGACGCGGATCGACATCGACAAGGGCGTCGGCCAGGTGCGGGCCTATGACGGTCAGGACAACCTGCTGGCGGTCTATCCGGCCACGGTGGGCAGCACCGAGCGTCCGGCCCCCAGCGGCGAGTGGGCGGTGCGCACCGTGGCGCCGCGCCCGACCTACACCTACGACCCCTCGCGCCTGACCTTCGGCAAGCCCAAGGGCAAGCTGACCATCAAGGCCGGGCCGAACAATCCGGTCGGCTCGACCTGGATCGACCTGACCAAGGACACCTACGGCATCCACGGCACGCCCGATCCGAAACTGGTCAACAAGCGCGCCTCGCACGGCTGCGTGCGCCTGACCAACTGGGACGCGCAGCAGCTGGGGGCGGCGGTGGAGAAGGGAGCCAAGGTGCGGTTCCTGGGCGAGGAGGCGAGGGGGGAGTAGACCCGCTTCGCGGGCCCCCTCCGGCCCTCCGGGCCACCTCCCCCAGAGGGGGAGGATCTAGCAAGACAGATGCTCCCCCTCTGGGGGAGCTGTCGCGAAGCGACTGAGGGGGTCTTCCCCGGCCAAAGAAAAACCCCGAGGCGTCGCCGCCCCGGGGTTCTCGATTTCAAAGCTCGCGACCCAGCCTTACGCCGGCACGACCTCTTCGCGGCGCACGAGGGCCGCATAGGCGTCCATCAGGCTCAGCGACAACTTGCCGGGGGTGAAGGTGAACTCGCCGATCTCGGCGACCGGGGTCACCTCGGCGGCGGTGCCGACGATGAAGCACTCGGTGAAGCCCGAGAGCTCTTCCTTTTCGATGTGGCGCTCGACCACCTCGATCCCCTTGCCCTTGGCGATGTCGATCACCGTGCGGCGGGTGATGCCATCGAGGAAGCAGTCGGGCTTGGGCGTGTGCAGCACGCCGTCCTTGACGAAGAACACGTTGGCGCCGGTCGCCTCGGCCACGTAGCCGCGGTAGTCCAGCATCATCGCGTCGGTGTAGCCGTCCTTCTCCGCGGCGTGCTTGGAGATGGTGCAGATCATGTAGAGGCCGGCGGCCTTGGCGGCGACGGGGGCGGTCTTCGGGTCCGGGCGGTTGTACTTGGCCCAGGTCAGGCGGATGCCCTTGGCCTTCAGCGCCGGGTCGAAATAGCTGGGCCAGTCCCACACGGCGATGGCCACGTGGATCTTGGTCTGCTGGGCCGAGACGCCGATCATCTCGCTGCCGCGCCAGGCGATCGGGCGCACATAGCAGTCCGACAGGCCGTTCTTGGCGGCCGTCGCCTTGCAGGCCTCGTCGATCTCGGCCACCGTGTAGGGGATTTCGAAGTCGAGGATTTCGGCCGACTTGAACAGGCGCTCGGTATGCTCGGTCAGCTTGAAGATCTCGCCGCCGTACATGCGTTCGCCCTCGAACACCGACGAGGCGTAGTGCAGGCCGTGCGTCAATACGTGCACCTTCGCCTCGCGCCAGGGAACGAACTGGCCGTCCAGCCAGATCCATCCGTCGCGATCATCGAAGGGAACGAGAGACATCGGTCCAAGACCTCCTTATTTGGAACCCGGTCCTTAGACGCCCGAGGAGCCGGAAGGTCAAACAAAATGGACGCGCCCGCATGACGCCGCACGCCGATCCCCGCCTGATCCTGCGCGAGGAGGAGCTCGATGGAGGCCTGGAGTTGATTCTCCTGGCCGAGGCGGCGCTGTGGGCGGCGGTCGACGGGGTGCTGGAGACCGAAGGGCCGGGCCTGGGGCGCTCGCACTGGCGCGCGGCCTTCCTGCTGCGCCGGCGTCCGGGCATCGGCGTGCAGGACCTTTCCAAGCTGACCAGCCTGTCGAAACAGGCCGCCAGCAAGACCCTGAGCGACCTGCAGAAGCTGGGCCTGGCCGAGAAGGCCGCCGGTGATCTCGACGCCCGTCGCCGGCCCGCCGTGCTGACCGAGGCCGGCAAGGCCTTCGAGGCCCGGGTCAGCGAGCGCTTGCGGGCGCTCCTGGGTCGTGCGTACCGCACGGGGGGGCTCGATGGCGTGCCCGGCGCGCGGCGCATCCTGGCGGCCCTGGCCGGCCCGCGCCAGGGCGTCGGCGTCAATCGGAGGGAGGCCCTGTGAGCCCCGAGGAAAGACGCGAGCGTCATCTCCTGGTGGTCGATGACGACGACCGCATCCGCGACCTGCTCAAGCAGTTCCTCAGCCGCGCCGGCTTCAGGGTCAGCGCCGCGGCCGACGCCGCCCACGCCGACCGGCTGGTGGCGGTGATGGACTTCGACCTGCTGGTGCTCGACGTGATGATGCCGGGCGAGGACGGGTTCTCGTTCACCAAGCGCCTGCGGGCCAAGGGCGGCGAGATCGGCAAGGTGCCGATCCTGATGCTGACCGCCCGCGACCAGACCGGCGACCGCATCGAGGGCCTGACCCACGGCGCCGACGACTACCTGGCCAAGCCGTTCGAGCCGCAGGAACTGCTGCTGCGCATCGAGTCGATCCTGCGCCGGGCCGCGCCCAAGCCGATCGGCCCGCGCGAGATCGTCATGGGCGACTGCGCCTTCGCCCCCGATCGCGGCGAGCTGACCAGAGCCGGCGTCCCCGTGCGCCTGACCGAGGCCGAGGTCGCCCTGCTGCGCCGCCTGGCCCGCGCCCTGCACGAGCCCGTCGACCGCCTGGAACTGGCCCGCGACACCGCCGACGCCACCGGCCGCGCCGTCGACGTCCAGGTCACCCGCCTGCGCCGCAAGATCGAACCCGACCCCAAGAACCCCCGCTACCTGCAGACCGTGCGCGGGGTGGGCTATCGGCTGGCGCCGGATTGATGGGGATGCAGCCAAATCCTTCTCCCCTTGCGGGAGAAGGTGTCGGCGAAAGCCGACGGATGAGGGGTCTCTCAGAACCCCGACGCTCCGCTCGGCCTCAACGCCGTCGCGGCGGCGCCGTCTATCGACCCCTCACCCGACCTCCTTCGGAGGCCACCCTCTCCCGCAAGGGGAGAGGGGGTTAGAATGCGCCTGCGCACCCGCCTGTTCATTCCGCGCCAGATCAAGCGCTGGCTGCCGACCTCGCTGTTCGGCCGCTCCCTGCTGATCATCGTCCTGCCCGTGGCGGTGATGCAGATCGCCGTCACCTGGGGCTTCTTCGACGCCCACTGGGAGACGGTGAACAGCCGGCTGTCCGAGGGGCTGGCCGGCGACATCGCCTGGGCCGTGGCCACCTATCAGGACGATCCCAGCCCCGCCGCCGTCAAGGCGATGGCCGAGCGGGCCGAGCAGACCATGGACCTGTCGATCGCCCTGCTGAAGGGCCGCGAACTGCCGACGGGCAAGCGGCCGGCGATGTTCGCCTCGCTCGACCGCTCGATGCAGCGGGCGCTGGAGGAGCGGCTGGACGAGCCCTTCTGGTTCGACGCCTCCAACCGCTACGCCGCCCACGTCGAGATCCGGGTGAAGGTCAAGGAAGGCACCCTGCGGATCTTCGCCCCGCGCGACCGCGCCTTCGCCACCCAAGGCCACATCTTCATCCTGTGGATGGTGGTGGCGACCATGCTGCTGACGGCCATCGCCATCCTCTTCATCCGCAACCAGGTGCGGGCCATCGAGCGCCTGGCCGACGCCGCCGACGCCTTCGGACGCGGGGCCGAGCACGAGTTCAAGCCGCACGGCGCGCGCGAGGTGCGCCAGGCGGCCCAGGCCTTCCTGTCCATGAAGGCCCGCATCCAGCGCCATATCGAGCAGCGCACGGCCCTGCTGGCCAGCGTCAGCCACGACCTGCGCACCCCGCTCACCCGCCTGAAGCTGGAGATGGCCCTGGCCGAGCCCGGCCCGCAGGTCGAGGCCATCAAGCGCGATCTCTCCGAAATGGAGCACATGATCGACGAGTACCTGGCCTTCGCCCGGGGGGAGGGCGGCGAGGCCCTTCAGGGCGTGGAACTGGCGCCGCTGATCGCCGGGGTCTGCGCCGGGGCCGAGCGCGGCGGGGCCAGGGTCGAGACGGTGCTGGAGCAGGGGCTGAGCGCCAATCTGCGCCCCAGCGCCTTCAAGCGGGCCCTGACCAACCTGGTGGACAACGCCGCCGCCCACGGCGAGGCCGTCCGCGTCACCCTGGAGCCGCGCCTGACCGGCGGGGTGCTGATCATGGTCGACGACGACGGCCCCGGCATTCCCGAGGACCGCTACGAAGAGGCCTTCAAGCCCTTCAACCGCCTCGACGAGTCGCGGAACCAGAACGAGAAGGGCGTCGGCCTCGGCCTGGCGCTGGCCCGCGACATGGCCCGCGGCCTCGGCGGCGACCTTGTCCTGGAGCGCTCGCCGATGGGCGGGCTGCGGGCGGTGATGCGGCTGCCGGGGTAGGGCGGATCGGACTTCCGGGGCCTCGCATGGTCCTGGCGCCATCGGGACCCTCTTCACCGAGCATCCCCGCGAAGGCGGGGACCCAAGCCGAATCCGCGGATCGCCCGCAGACGCGCCTCATCCTGAAAGTCAGCTTGGGTCCCCGCCTTCGCGGGGAAGGACGGATTGGGGAAGGGGGATCCGGCTGGGGGCGCGACCGTTTCCGACGCAGCGGCGATGTAAGGATTACGGGCAATCCGTGAAATACACTCCATGATTGACTCATGGCGCGGCTTGTCGTTCGGATAACGCCGCTACGCGACGGAGTTGCGGTCATGAAAATCAAGGACATCCAGCAGCAGCTGGCGGCGCGCGGCTATACGCCCGGGCCGATCGACGGGGTGTGGGGACGGGCCACGGTGGCCGCCGTCCGCCGCTTCCAGCTCAAGCACGGGCTCGAGCCCGACGGGGTGGTCGGCCCCCTGACCCTGGCGGCCCTGTTCCAGGGCGCCCCGGCGGTCAACGCCCCCACGCCCCTGACCCTGGCCGATTTCGACGATCCGAGCCTGGTCTGGTTCCAGGAGGCCCGCCGCCTGATCGGCACCCGCGAGAAGCCCGGCCGGGGCGACAATCCCGAGATCATCGACTGGGCTTCCGACCAGGGGCTCAAGAGCATCTACACCGGCGACGACGTGCCCTGGTGCGGCCTCTTCGTCGGCCACTGCGTCTCGGCCACCCTCGACCGCGAACCGACCCCGGCCGGCCTGCTGTCGGCCCGCGCCTGGGAGCGTTTCGGCATCCCCACCGCCCCGACCCCGGGCGCGGTGATGGTGTTCTGGCGCGACGGCCGTGGCAGCGGCAAGGGCCATGTCGGCTTCTACGCCGGCGAGGACGACGGGGCCTATCGCATCCTCGGCGGCAACCAGTCCGACAGCGTCTCCCTGGCCTGGCTGACCAAGGAACGCTTCGTCGCCGCCCGCTGGCCCGCCACCGTGCCGCCCCCCGTCGCCCGCGCGATCAAGGTGGCCCGCAACAGCAGCCTGTCCTGGAACGAGGCTTAGGGCGGAGAGACATTCACCGGCCTGAGCTCATTTTTCACCGAGCATCCCCGCGAAGGCGGGGATCCAAGCCGAGGTGGCGGTCGATCCACGGTCGCGCCTCATCCTGAAATCCAGCTTGGGTCCCCGCCTTCGCGGGGATGCGCGGATTTGAAGATCGCAAATAGCTGAATGTCGATCCGACCTAGGCCGCGACCAGCGGCTGGATCGCTTCCAGGTCGGCGCGGCGCTCGATCACCGTCCGCGACAGGTCGTGCTGGGCCTGCAGGTTCATCCAGAACCGCGCGTCCATGGAAAACACCCGCTCCAGCCGCAGGGCCGTGTCGGGTGTCACGGGCTGGGTCTCGCGGGTCAGGCGCTCGATCCGCGTACGGTCCTTCAGCCCCATGGCCTTGGCCAGCGCGCCGGCGGTCAGGCCCATCGGCGCCATGAAGTCCTCGCGCAGGATCTCGCCGGGGTGCGGCAGGGGCGAGACGAAGTCGAGATCGAGGAAGGTGTCGCTCATCGTTCGTGTCCTTCGCACTCATGCGCTCAGTGATAGTCGCCGAACCAGACGTCTTCCGGTCCGTCGTCGCCCCACCGGAAGGTGATCCGGAACTGGTCGTTGACGCTGACCGACCACTCGCCGGCCCGGTCCCCGTCCAGGGCGTGCAGGCGGTTGCCGGGCGGTATGCGCATCTGCGCCGTCTCGGTGACCGCGTTTAGCTGGGTCAGCACCCGACGGGCTCGCCGCACCAGATCGGCGGGAAAGCCCTTAGGCGAATGTCCCAGGAAGACGGCTTTGGCGGCAACGCTCTTCCAGCTTTGGATCATCGATGTCCGCCATCATGTGTAGCGTAACGCGCTACGAATGTCGAGCAGAATGTAGCGCGGTGCGCTACGACCGCTCGTCGACGAACAAGCTTAACCTTGGCGGGATTTGTAGGGCAATGCTGCGCCCATAGATTGCGCCTCTAGAACCCCGCGCCGACCTTGCCCAACTGCTCGGCCATCTGTTTCAGGCGCTTGTCGAGTTCGGCCATGGTGCGGTTCAGGGCGCCTTCGTCGTCGCGCCAGACCTGCAGGGCGCGGGCCCAGACGGCGGTCATGGCGGCCAGGCGCACCGGCGTGGCGTCGATGCTCGCCGCCTCGAGGATCGCCCGGGCGGTCTTGGGGAAGCGGGCGGCCGAGCGGGGCAGGCCTTCGGCCTTGGCGATGGCGATCAGGGCGTGGCGGTGGGGCTCCATGGCCTCGATGCGGGCCATGGCGGCGTCGAACAGGCGGTCGTGGGCGGCCGCGCCCTCGCCGGCGTCGGCGTTCAGCGCCGCCTGGTCGAAGCGGCGCGACAGGTGGCTGAGCACCTTGGCCTTGCTGTCGGCCCGCGCATAGAGCTCGGCGAACGGCGCGCCGGCGGCGACGGCGATGTCGCGCAGGGCGATCTGCGGCCAGGGACGGTCGGCGGCCAGCGACAGGGCCGCGGCGGCCGCGCGGTCGAGCAGGTCTTCGGCGGGCGTGGTCATGATCAAAGAGATGGCCGTGCGAAGGGGGCATGGCAAGGGCGGGCCTTGCCCCGCGCGGCGCGGCGAGGGAAAGGAGCGGCCATGAGCCTTTCCCACTACCGCTGCGACTGGACCCACGACCACGCCGACGAGCCCGTCACCCTGTTCTACGAGGTCGACGAGGACGGCCGCGTGCTGCGCATGGTCGATGTCTTCCGCGACGGCCGCCGCGAGCGCGACAGCGTCGCCAACTATTTCGGCCCCGAGGCCGACAACCTGACCGACGGCGACTTCTACGAGAGCACCGAAAACCTGCGGGCCGGCTACGAGGCCGTCGAGGGCGACGAGCGGATGTCGCTGATCCAGATCGAGGCGGCCGCGTTCGAGGCCGCCTGGCGTCCGGACGCCTGATCCCCGCCTAGGGCGTATCGACATTCAGCTATTCGCGACCTTCAAATCCGCGCATCCCCGCGAAGGCGGGGACCCAAGCTGGATTTCAGGATGAGGCGCGGCCGTGGGTCGATTGCGACCTCGGCTTGGATCCCCGCCTTCGCGGGGATACTCGGCGAAAAATGAGCTCAGGCCGGTGAATGTCGACCTCGCCTACCCCAGCAGCCACCGTAGCCCGCCCGCCGCGACGATGCCGATCGGCACCACGGCCAGCATCGGCAGGCGCAGGGCCGCGACGAAGGTGATCGCCAGGGCCAGCAGGTCGGCCGGGCGGGGCGAGACGAAGTGCGGGGCGATCACCGCGATCAGCACGCAGCCGGGGGCGGCCTCCATCACCGCCGTGGCGCGCGGCCCAAGCGTGCGGTTGCGCAGCACCAGATAGCCGCCGATCCGGGTCAGGTAGGTGACGCCGGCCATGGCCAGGATGGTCGCAAGGACGGGCAGGGAGATCATGCGGCCGCACCTTCTTCTTCCCGCTGCTCGCCGCCGGCCCACAGCCAGGCGCTCAGCAGTCCGGCCAGGGCGCCGGCCGCCACAGTCCAGGCCCCCGGCGCCAGCAGGTGGCCGCAGGCGGCGACCGCCAGGCTGACCAGCCACGGCCGGGCGGCCGAAAAGCTCTTCCACATGCCGCGCAGCAGCACGAGGAAGATCGCGGGGAAGGCCATGTCGAAGCCCAGGGTCTCGACGTTTCCCAGCACTGGCCCCACCATCGCGCCCAGGGCGGTGAAGACGATCCAGGCCAGCCACATCGGCAGGGCCACGCCCATGTAGTGCGCCAGGCTGAAGGTCCCGCGCGCTTTCGCATCCGCCAGGGCCATGGCCCAGCTCTCGTCGCACATCAGGAACAGGGCCGGCAGCACCCGGCGCTTTGGGAGTTCCTTCAAAAAGGGCGTCAGCGCCGCGCCCATCAGCAGGTGGCGGCTGTTGATCATCAGGGTCACGGCGGCGATCAGCAGCAGGTGCGGCGGCGAGGTCCACAGGCCGATGGCCGCGAACTCCGAGCCGCCGGCGAAGTTCAGGCCCGTCATCAGCGGCGTCTCGGCGACGCTCAGCCCCTTTTGGGCGGCCTGGGCGCCCAGCACCAGGGCGAAGGGTACGAAGCCGGCCGTCACCGGCAGCGAGGCGACCACGCCCCGCCGGAACTCGGGCCAGAGTTCAGAACGCAGTTCGGAGGGCCCGTCGCCAGGCATGGCGGCGGGAGCGCAGGTTTCGATTGTCATGGGCGACCGGGGGAGGAGCGGTTGCGGGAAGGATTGGCAGCCTAGCGCAAACCTCGCGCAATCGGGTTGCGATCATGCTCCCATATGATCAATGATTGGCATCTAGGCGATGCTGATCGCCAGATCCTGGCAGCAGATTCCATGAAGCTCGACGACATCGACCGCCGCATCCTGCGCGAACTGCAGAAGGACGGCCGCATCCAGAACGCCGAGCTGGCCAAGCGCGTCGGCCTGTCGCCCTCGCCCTGCCTGCGGCGGGTGCGGATCCTGGAGGAGTCTGGGATCATCGAGCGCTACGTGGCGGTGATCGACGCGGCCAAGGTGGGCCGGGGCCAGACCTTCTTTACGCGCATCTGGCTGAACTCGCAGAACGAGGACGCCGTCGAGCACTTCGTCGCCGAGATCGACAAGATGCCCGAGGTGGTCGAGTGCTACGTCATGCTCGGCGACTGCGACCTGCTGTTGCGCGTCGTCGCCGCCGACATCGCCGCCTATCGCCGCTTCCAGGCCGACCACCTGACCCGCATCCGCGGCGTGCTCAACGTCAAGACCGACATCCCGGCCCAGACCATGAAGCAGACCTTCGCGGTGCCGCTGTAAGATTCACCTCTCCCATGGGGAGAGGGAGGGGCCCATTGCGCAGCAATGGGAGGGTGAGGGGGTACGCCCTCACCGCTGAAACCCCTCATCCTCCCACGCCTACGGCGTGGGCCCCTCCTTCTCCCTCTGGGAGAAGGGGTAGTTACTCCGCCGCCGCCGCCAGCTCCGCCGCCGGACGATACTTGTCCAGCCAGTGCGCATAGGGCGCGGGCAGGGTCGCCCAGGTGGGGCGCGGAACGCCCAGTTCCTGGGCCAGCTCGTAGGCGTAGTGCGGATTGGCCAGGTGGGCGCGGCCGATCATCACCAGGTCCATCTGCTCCTCGGCCACCAGGCGCTCGGCCAGGCGCGGGGCGTCCAGGCCCCAGGACGAGGCCACCGGCAGGCCGGCCTCCTCGCGCACCCGCCGGGCGATCGGCCCCAGGAACGGCGTCCCCCACGGGATATTGGTGCCCGGGATGGTGAAGCCGACGCTGACGTTCAGCAAGTCGAGGCCCCCGGCCTTCATCCGGCGGGTCAGGTCGATCGACTCGACCAGGGTCTCCTCGTCGTGGCCGTCATATTCCAGCACGCCGAAGCGGGCGGTCAGCGGCAGGTTCTCCGGCCATTCGGCGCGGACGGCCGCCAGGGTCTCTTCCATGAACCGGCCGCGCGCCAGGGCGTCGCCGCCGTACTGGTCGGTGCGGTGGTTGGAGTGACGCGAGAAGAAGCTCTGGGCCAGGTAGCCGTGGGCGAAGTGCAGTTCCAGCCACTCGAAACCGGCCTCGCGGGCGCGGCGGGCGGCGGCGGCGAAGTCGGCCTTCACCCGCTCGATGTCGGCCAGGGTCATCTCGCGCGGAACCTTGGGCAGGCCCTGGCCATAGGCGATGGCCGACGGGGCGATGGTCTCCCAGCCACGCGGATCGCCGCCCTCGATGTGATCATCGCCCTCCCACGGACGGTTGGCGCTGGCCTTGCGGCCGGCGTGGGCGATCTGGATGCCGGGAACGGACCCGGCCGCCTTGATGGCCGCGGCGATCTTGGCGAGACCTTCAGCCTGCTCGTCGGTCCAGATGCCGGTGCAGCCGGGCGAGATGCGGCCCTCGGGCGACACCGCCGTCGCCTCGACGATCACCAGCCCCGCCCCGCCGCGCGCCAGGCCCGCATAGTGCGGCAGGTGCCAGTCGGTCGTGACGCCGTCCTCGGCGCTGTACTGGCACATCGGCGGGATGGCGATGCGGTTGCGAAGGGCGGCGTCCTTCAGGCGGAAGGGCGTGAACAGGGCGGACATGAAGGGCGTGCTCTTTCGGCGGGGAGGAAGGGCGCAGATGAGGGCGCGGGCGGGGCGGCTCAAGGGCGATGGTGGAAAAGCAGCTGTGCCTGTGGGGAACAGGTGGGAAGAAACCTCCCCCTCTGGGGGAGGCGATCGCGTAGCGATCGGTGGGGGGGAGAAGGGACCAAGCTGGCCGTCGCCTCGGAAGCTGAAAACGTCCCCCCTCCGGCCCTCCGGGCCACCTCCCCCAGAGGGGGAGGATCAGCCCTGGGGCCTGGCTTGGTCGGCTAACCGACCAAGCCGCGCCTCGGCTTCTGATATGACCGTTTCTCCGAGGGCGCGGCGTCGTCCCGGGGAGGGGCGGCCATGGTCGAGCGCGACTTCTGGTCCTGGAACGTCGGCTGCGAGGCCTGCGGCACACGCGGGCGCGTCGATCTATCCGAATGGGACGACCCCCTTGCCGAGCCCTACGGCTTCCGGGTCGACGTCGTCTCTCCGGGCTTCGTCGTCAGGCGCTACGGCCAGACCGGCCTCGACACCGCCATCGCCTGCGCCTCGTGCGGCGCGGTGGTGAGGGACGTGCTGGGGCGGCCGGGAGCGACCTCCTAGGCCGCCGGCCCGTAGCGGTTCGCGTCCGCGTCGCTGTCCTTGACCAGCAGGACCAGCAGCAGCACCAGCGAGGCCAGGTAGGCGACGTTGTTGGCGAAAAGCGCCAGGAGCAGGACCATGACCGAAGCCGTCATCTCGGCGCCGCTCATGGCCTGTCCGAACAGGATCGGAAACAGGATCAGGCCGATGGTCAGGAACACCGGCGCGGGCAGGCCCCAGAGAGCCGAGCGACCGCGGTCGTGCAGGCGGCGCGCCACGGCGGCGGCCAGCAGGGCGACCATGGCCAGCACCCACAGGCGCATCGCCCAGAAGAACGGCGCCAGCAACGCCGCATCGTCCTGTCCCGGTTGTGTCGGCCCGGTGAAGATCACCGTCATGATCGTCGAGGTCGTCACGCCGAGCGAGACGAAGCCCAGCGCGAGCACGCTCGCCGCATAGGGCCAGAACAGCCCGCGCCGGTCGCGGCCGGAAAAGCGGGTCAGGCTGGTCAGGTTGTGGCGCAGGGAGGTCAGCATCGGCGGTCCGGTCAAGCTTGAAGCCCAAGGTTTAGGGCCGCCCGCCGTTCGCGCAAAGAAAAAGGCGGCCTCCTCGCGGGGGCCGCCTTTCGATCTTTCCGGACGGGGAGGGCCCTTAGGCCACCTTCACCCGGGCGGCGCTTTCCGGCAGGTCCTGGCCGAAGGCGCGCTGGTAGAACTCGGCGACGGTCGGGCGTTCCAGCTCGTCGCACTTGTTGAGGAAGGTCAGGCGGAAGGCCAGGCCGATGTCGCCGTCGAAGATCTCGGCGTTCTGGGCCCAGGTGATCACCGTACGTGGGCTCATGACCGTCGAGATGTCGCCGTTCATGAAGGCGTTGCGGGTCATGTCGGCCACGCGGACCATGGCCGCCAGGGTGCGCTTGCCCTCGGCGTTGTCGTAGGACGGGTTCTTGGCCAGCACGATGGCGGCCTCGACGTCGTGCTCGAGGTAGTTCAGCGTGGTGACGATCGACCAGCGGTCCATCTGGCCTTGGTTGATCTGCTGGGTGCCGTGATAGAGCCCGGTGGTGTCGCCGAGACCAATGGTGTTGGTCGTCGAGAACAGCCGGAAATAGGGGTTGGCGCGGATCACCCGGTTCTGGTCGAGCAGGGTCAGCTTGCCGCCGGCCTCCAGCACGCGCTGGATGACGAACATCACGTCCGGACGGCCGGCGTCGTATTCGTCGAACACCAGGGCGATCGGGCGCTGCAGCGACCAGGGCAGGATGCCTTCGCGGAATTCGGTGACCTGCTTGCCGTCCTTCAGGACGATGGCGTCCTTGCCGACCAGATCGATCCGCGACACGTGGCTGTCGAGGTTCACGCGGACCAGCGGCCAGTTCAGGCGCGCGGCGATCTGCTCGATGTGGGTCGACTTGCCAGTGCCGTGATAGCCCTGGACCATCACCCGGCGGTCCTTGGCGAAGCCCGCGCAGATGGCCTTGGTCGTCTGCGGATCGAAGCGGTAGGCGCTGTCGATCTCCGGCACGTGGCTGTCGCGATGGCTGAAGGCCGGAACCTTCATGTCGCTGTCCACGCCGAAGGCGTCGCGAAGCGTCACCCACTTGTCCGGGGCCAGGGTGATCAGGGGATCGGCGGCGTGGCTGTCGGTCAGTTCGGGCATGTTTTCCGATTAGCGCTTCGACCCCCGGGAGGGGAAGGGGGAATTGCGTCAAAATCATCCTTCTCCCCTTGCGGGAGAAGGTGTCGGCGATAGCCGACGGATGAGGGGTCTCTCAAACCCATCCGCTCCGCTTCTCCTCCACCGCTTTGCGGGGGAGGCGTAAACGCCGAACGCCGCGACGGCTGAGCAGCTGTCGCGGCGTCCAAGGTCGGTGCGACCCCTCACCCGACCCCGCGCTGCGGGGCCACCCTCTCCCGCAAGGGGAGAGGGATCGGTGGAGTCCTTAGTGGTTGGCGATGATCACCGAGGCGATCAGGCCGGTGGCGACGGCGGCCAGGACGTACTGGTCGTTGACGCGCTGCCAGCGGTAGCCGCGCGGCGGCTGGCGCAGGCCGTGACGGCGGTAGTCCTTCACGTAGTAGCCGTCGCCGCGATAGTGGGCGTCCAGGCGCTGGCCCTTGGCCCAGCGGCGGGCTTCGCGGCGATCGTCGCGACGGTCGTCACGGCGTTCCTGGCGGGCTTGGTCCTTGCGGCCCTGCTCGTAGGCGCGCTGCTGCTGATAGCGGTCGTCGTGACGGGGCTGGGCCATGGCCGTACCCGACAGGGCGGTCCCGGCCAGCAGGGAGGCGGCGACGGCGGTAATGATGAGACGCTTCATGGCGTAGTCCTTTCGTTCGATGTCCCCACCTTAGACAGGTCGTTTTGGACTGGTGATGAACGGCGAAGATCAGGAACGGTTCATGTTTCATTCATGAAATATTGTAGCAATACCTGCGCTATTCGAGTTGCGTCGATCGGCGATTTCACGCGTTGAGTGCGCATGACCCTGAAGCTTCGCCTCAACCCCCGCCGCGACCTGCCCGTGCTGCTCAAGGCCGCCCGGCGCGAACTGGCCGCCACCGCCGCCCTGCTGGTGGCGGGCCTGGGCCTGCTGACCTTCCTGAACATCGCCGACGAGGTGGTCGAGGGCGACACCCGCCGGCTCGACCTGCAGGTCCTGCAGTCCCTGCGTCTGCCGGGCCAGCCGCACCAGCTGGTCGGACCCGAATGGCTGCACACCGCCGCCGCCGACGTCACCGCCCTGGGCTCGGTGACCGTGCTGACCCTGCTGGTGATCCTGGCCCTGGCGGTCCTGGCCAGCCTGCGCCGCTGGGCCGAGGCCCTGGTGGTGCTGGTCGGGGCGGCCGGCGGGGTGGCGATCAGCCAGGGCCTCAAGCACCTGTTCCTGCGCGAGCGGCCCGACCTCGTCTACCGCGCCGTCGAGGCGGCCAATCCGAGCTTCCCCTCCGGCCACGCCATGCTGTCGGCGGTGGTGTTCCTGACCCTCGGCGCCTTGGCCGCGCGGTTTTCGCAGAAACGCCGGCTGAAGGCCCTGGCGCTCGGGGCGGCGGTGTTCTTCTCGGTGCTGGTGGGATTGAGCCGGATCTATCTCGGCGTCCACTGGGCCAGCGACGTGCTGGCCGGCTGGTGCGTCGGCGCCGCCTGGGCCATGGCCTGCTGGCTGGCGGCGTGGGGGTGGTCCAGGTTCTTTCCTTCTCCCCTTGCGGGAGAAGGTGGCGGCGAAGCCGACGGATGAGGGGTTGAAAGACCTCTCCGCAACGTTCTGAGAGACCCCTCACCCGACCCCCGCCTTCGCGGGGGCCACCCTCTCCCGCAAGGGGAGAGGGAACAGGTTAAGCCGCCGCCACGGCCCCGGTCTTCCGCCGCATGCGCCAGAACCGGATCGTTCGCAGGGCGCTTTCGCGGGGCAGGGCGGCGTAGAGTTCGCCATAGGCCTTGGCCTTGCCCATCACCTCGTCCGACGGATCCAGGATCAGCAGGGCGAAGGTCAGGAACAGGGCGCGGTCGAAGTCGGCCGCCTTGCAGACCACGGCCAGGCCGTCGAGCTCTTTGCGCTCGAGGATCTTGCGGGCGGTGTGGAAGTCGATGTCGGCCATGTCCGACAGGGCGCCGAGGAACAGGGTGGTCTGCTTGGCGCGCAGCATGCCGGCCAGGGCCTGGGGCGTGACGCCGCCGCGGGCCTTGATCTTGGCGAACTCGGCCATGGCCGCGTCGTAGTCGGCCGGCAGGGCGCCGTCGCGGGTGGCCAGGCGGTTGCGGCCGGCGGCCAGGGCCGCTTCCAGCACCGCCGGGTCCAGGGCCTCGTTGCGGGCCATGATCCGGTCGCGCAGACGCGCCTCGGCCACGAAGTACATCTCGTTGAGCAGGTCGACCGGCAGGCTCTGGCGGTCGATCACCGCCTCGTGCAGGGCCGGATTGGCCTGGGCGCGGTCGACCACGGTCTCGTGCGCCGCGCGCGACAGTTCCGCGCCCTCGTTGCGGATCAGCACGCCCAGGGTGTCGTCGTCGCCGCGCGCCACGATGGCGTCGGAGACCGCGCTCGACACGCGGGCCCGGCTGGAGATCGCCCGCAGGTGCTCCTGGCCCTGCGTCTGGGCCACGTGCAGCAGGTCGGCGTCCGACAGCGTCGCGGCCCCCGACAGGATCGGGCTGGCGACGGCGATGCTGTCGCTGATCAGGTTGCGGGTCAGGGCCGGCGGCGGGCTGGCCGACTGGCCCAGGCGCTCGGCCAGTTCGACCCGGACGGCCTCCTCCATCTCGCCGGCCAGCTGGCCCATGACCTGGTCGAACAGGCCCATCTCGACGGCCCCGTGGTCGTCGGCGGTGAAGAACAGGTCGGTCACCCCGCGCAGCAGGTCGCGGCGGCGGGCGCTGGACGGCTCGTCGGCGAGGGCGATCAGGTCGTGCAGCCGCGATTGCAGCATCAGAGGTCGCTCTCCTCGGCGGTCTTTTTCTTCTTGGTCGGCGCGTCGCGGCCGGCCTCCTGGGCGGCCTCGGCCAGCCACGCGGCCGAGCCGTGGTCGGCCTCGCCGTCATCGGCGGGGGCGGTGGCGACGGCGGCCGGGTCGACGGCCATCAGCACGGTGTTGGGCGGGCCGGGGGCCTCGATGCGGTCGGGCGTCAGGCCGAACATCCGTCCGACCGAATAGGTGCGCGGGGCCAGGCCGTCCGGCGCGCGGGCGTTGGCGGCGTAGGTGGTGGTCTGGGCCTGCGGCAGTGGCGTCTGGGCGGGCGGACCGCCGGCCAGCTCGCGCGGCGCGGCGGGGGCGGCTGGCGGGATCGGGGCCGAGGCCACGGGCGGCGAATAGAGGCTGGTCGGCAGGGCGCCCTGCTGGGGCGCTTGCTGGACGGCCTGCGGAACGGGCGGAGCGTAGACGGGCGCGGGAGCGGTCCGCTGCGGGGCGGGCGCGGCGTTGGCGTAGCCGGCCCAGGCGGCGACCGGCGCCGGACGACCGTTGGCGCGGGGGTCCTGGGCGTCGGGCGCCGGGGCGGCGGCCTTGCCGGCCCAGCTCAGGGTCGGACCGGCGTAGTCGGCGCGGGCGGCGGTCTCCGCGCGCTGGCTGCGCGGCCCGTAGCGGCTCTCACGTGCGTCCTCCGCGCGCGCCGGAAGGGCGACGCTGGCGAGCAGCAGCAGGGACAGAACGAGGCGCATGCCGGTCCGGACGTGGGTATTGCAGTCTGCAACCCTTAGCCGACGCCGCTTAATCCCCGCCTAACGGCGTGGCTCCAGCGTCGGGCGTGCGACATTTTGGGTGGCGGTTGCATGAAGCAGCGCGGTGGTAGGCTGACCTAGTTGGCGACGACGCAGCGATACTCACGGGCCGGATTGGATTGTTTCAACCCGGCTATGGCTTTGAGGCATTCGCCGTGGTCATCGATGTATCCGAATATTAGTCCAGTGCGTTCCCACTCACCGGTGAGGTTGCGCATTTCAATCCATTCGTCCGGCGTTTCCCCGACGGGGTTTCGTTCGATTTGCCGGGACAGCGCATCATATCCTGAAACCTTGTCGGTCTTTCCGCACGACGCCAGCACGGTCGCGAGCGCGACCCCAACAATCTGCCGAAACATCTTGAACCTCATCGCCCCCGCCACCACGCCAGCAACCGCCGCTCGGCCGCCGCCAGGGCCGCGTGCAGAGCAACGCCCAGCAGGGCCAGCACCGCCAGGGCCGCGAAGCCGCGCGCGGTCTGCAGGCGGTTGAAGCTTTCCAGCATCCGCCAGGCCAGGCCCTGGCTCGAGCCCGAGCCGGCCACGAACTCGGCCGCCACCGCGCCGACCAGAGCCAGGCCCGCCGCCACCTTGATCCCCTCGAGGATCGCCGGCAGGGCCGAGGGCAGGCGCAGCCTCACCAGCCGCTGCCAGGCGCTGGCGCCATAGAGGTCGAACAGCCGCGAGAGGTCCGGATCGGCCGCCTTCAGGCCCGCCACGGCGCCCGAATAGATCGGGAAGAAGGCGATCACCGCCGCCAGCGCCGTCACCGCCCGGCCCGGATGGTCGATGCCGGCCCAGATCGTCACCAGCGGCGCGATGGCGATCACCGGCGTCACCTGCAGGATGGCCGCGACCGGCCGGAAGGCGTCCTCGACCACCGGCCGCAGGGCCGCGGCGAAGGCCAGGGCCAGGGCGACGAGGGCGGCCAGGACCAGCCCGGCCAGCGCGGTGGAAAGCGTGCCCCAGGCGCTGAGCGCCAGCAGGGGACCGGCCTCGACCAGGGCCTTGGCGATCTCCGACGGGGCCGGCAGCAGATAGGCCGGCACGTGCAGGAGGCGGCAGGCGCCTTCCCAGGCGGCCAGCAGGAAGGCGATGAACAGGACAGGGGCGAGGAGGCGGGTCATGATCCTGCTCCCCGTTTTCTTTCATTGTCGTCCCGGCCGAAGGCTCGCGCAGCGGGCCGCAGAGCCGGGATCTCGCACGTTTCAGCATGCGGCCGCGGTGGGAGATCCCGGCGCTTCGCTACGCTTCGGCCGGGACGACAATGGTGTTTTGAGATTGGAGTCACCGCCCCGCCTCCAGCAGCGCGGAAACCGCCTCCACCGTCTCGCGGAACGCCGCCGTCGTCCGAAACCCCGCCGGCCTTGCCAGCGGCCCCTCGACCACGACCTCGCCGGCCACGACCCCCGGCCCCGGCGTCAGCACCACGACCCGGCCGGCCATGTAGACGGCCTCCTCGACATTGTGGGTGACGAACACCACGGCCGGCGACAGGTCGGCGCACAGCGCCAGCACGTCGTCGGCCAGGGCGCGGCGGGTGATCTCGTCCAGGGCCGCGAACGGCTCGTCCAGCAGCAGCAGGCGCGGCCGGGTGACCAGCGCCCTCGCCAGCGAAGCCCGCATGGCCATGCCGCCCGACAGCTGGGCCGGCCGCGCGTCCTGCGCCCCGTCGAGACCGACCTGCGCCAGGGCTTCTCGCGCTTTGCCGCGCGCCTCCCGCGCCGGAACGCCCGCCAGCTCCAGCGGCAGGGCCACATTGGCCGCCGCGCTCATCCACGGCGCCAGGGTCGGCGCCTGGAACACCACCGACGTCTCGCCCTTGCCCGCCGCCCGGGCGACCCTCCCCCGCGTCGGGTTTTCCAGCCCCGCCAGCAGCCGCAACGCCGTCGACTTCCCACACCCCGACGGCCCCACCAGCGCCACCACCTCGCCGGCGGAAAGCGCAAGGTCGATCGGCCCCAGGGCGCGACCGCGCGGGTAGTCGACCTCGACGGCGGAAAGAGCGGCGATGGTCATCACCCCTCCCGTTGGCGGATGGGGGAGGGGCGGGGGTGGGGGTGACTACGGCGGTCGATGGAAATCACGCCGCGTCCGGTCGGACCGCCGCGCCACCCCCATCCCCGGCCCTTCCCCCATCGAGGGGGAAGGGGGCTTGCGCGCAAGCCCGCCATCACTTCGGCAGGAAGCTCAGGCTGTAGGCCTTCTTGTAGTCCAGGCCCTTGTCGTAGACCCCCTGGTCGGCCGCCACCTGGAAGAACTCGGCCCACCGCGCGTCGGTCATGGCGCCGATCCCGTCCTTGGGCACGATGCCGTAGGAGCGCATCTTGTCCCGGGCCTGGTCGAGCAGGTCCTGGGTCATTTCGGGGTTGTCCTTGAGGATCAAGGCGTCGCCCGGCTTGGCGTCGCCGTAGAGATAGCTCTTCCAGCCGGCCGCCAGGGCGTCGCTGATCGCCTGCACCTGGGCGGGCTTGGCCTGGATCATCGCGTCGCTCACCAGGGCGAACGACGCGTAGGCCGGGTAGCCGTCGTCGGCCAGCAGGAACACCGCCGGCTTCTCCCCGCCGGCCTTCTCGATCAGATAGGGCTCCGAGGTCGCATAGCCCTGCTGGATCAGGCTCTTGTCGGCCAGGAACGGCGCGACCGAGTAGTTGTACTTGCGCACCTGGGCGTCGGTGAAGCCGTGCTTGGCCTTCAGCCACACCCAGAAGGCCGTCACCGAGGCGTCCGACAGCAGGATCGGCCTGCCCTTCATGTCGGCGATGCTGGCGAAGCCCTGGCCGGGGTGGGCGATCAGCACCTGCGGGTCCTTGTCCATGTAGGCGGCGACGGCTTTGACCGGCACGTTCTCCTTGGCCAGGTTCAGCACGATGAAGCTGTTGGAGCCGACGCCGATGTCCACCGCCCCGGTGGCCAGCAGCTGCGGCACGTTCACCCCAGGACCGCCCTGGACGATGCTGACGTCCAGCCCGCGCTTGCTGAACTCGCCCGTCGCCACGGCCTGGTAGTAGCCGCCCAGCTCGGCCTGCGCCCGCCAGTCGGTGGCCAGCTTCAGCTTGGTCAGGCCGGGGGCGGCGTCCTTCTTGGCGGGCGAACAGGCGGCGGCGAGCGCGGCGAGGCCGGCTGCGGTCACGGCGCGGCGCGAAAAGGTCATGACGGATCCCCCGGTACGATGCGGCGCGGAGGTTAGCGGGGGCGGGAGAAAGGGGGAAGGTCGATCCTTCTCCCCTTGCGGGAGAAGGTGGCGGCCGAAGGCCGACGGATGAGGGGTCTCTCAGGCTTGAGACGCCTCTCCCGGCCTGACCGCTGCTTGCAGTGTTGAGGTTTGAGAGACCCCTCACCCGACCTCGCTCCGCGAGGTCACCCTCTCCCGCAAGGGGAGAGGGAACGGTGTCAGGCCTCCAGCCAGCGCCCGATCTTGGCGTACAGCACCTCGCGCTGCACGGGCTTGGCGATGTGGTCGACCATGCCGGCGGCGAAGCAGCGTTCGACCTGCTGGGGCAGGGCGTCGGCGCTCATGGCGATGATCGGGACCTTGCCTGCCGCGCCTTCCAGGCCGCGGATGGCCCGGGTGGCGGCCAGGCCGTCCATCTCGGGCATGTGGATGTCCATCAGGATGATGTCGAAATGGCCGCGCGCCGCCGCCGCCAGGGCCTGGCGGCCGTTCTCGGCGGTCTCGACATGGCAGCCGGCCAGGCGCAGCAGGCCCACCCCGATCTCGCGGTTCATCGGATGGTCGTCGACCAGCAGGATCCGCGCCGCCCGGGGATCGCGGGCGGCCTCGGGCGGCGGCGCGGCCACGGGTTCGGCCTCGGCGGCCGGCAGTTCGAACCAGAAGCACGAGCCGTGCCCCGGCGCGCTGTCGGCCCCGATCCGCCCGCCCATCAGCTCGACCAGCGACTTGCTGATCGCCAGCCCCAGCCCCGCGCCGCCGTAGGCCCGCGTCGCGCCGCTGTCGAGCTGTACGAACCGCTGGAACAGCCGCGCCTGGTCCTCGATCGGCACGCCCACCCCGGTGTCGATCACCTCGAAGCGCAGGCGGTCCTCGACCTCGCCGGGCTCGATGACCAGCCGGGCGACGATCTTGCCGCGCTCGGTGAACTTCACGGCGTTGTTGAGCAGGTTCAGCAGCACCTGGCGCAGGCGCAGGGCGTCCAGGTCGTGCAGGCCCTCGACCGGATCGACGACGTCGATCTCGACGCTGAGGTTCTTGCCCTCGGCCTCCGACTGCACGATGCCGACCGCGTCGTGCAGCACCGCGCTGGCCGAGGCCGGCTGCAGCAGCAGCTCGACCTGGCCGGAATCCACCCGCGAGACGTCGAGGATGTCGCTGACCACGGTCAGCAGGGCCGCGCCCGCCGTGTCGATCATGCCCACCTGCCGCTGGGCGTCGGCCGGCAGGTCCTCGCGCCCGGCCAGGAGCTGGGCGAAGCCGAGGATGGAGTTCAGCGGCGTGCGGATCTCGTGGCTCATCGTGGCCAGGAACTCGGTCTTGGCCTCGGCGGCGGCCAGCGCCCGGGCCCGGGCCGAGCGGGTCAGCTGCTCGCGCCGCACCAGGAGGCGCCGCAGCCGCTCCTGCTGGGCCAGGGCCAGGCCCGCCGCCAGGGCGGTGACGAACACCACCGTGACGAAGCACTGGATCAGCCGGGTCATCTGCGGCGGGTTCCACGGCGCCAGCAGGTGGCCCTGCCAGATGTTCCACACCCCCAGCGGCAGGGAGACGACGGCGATGGTCAGGGCCGCCTCGGCCGCCCCGCGCGGACCCAGCCGGAAGGCGCAGAGGATGGCGGCGGGGAACAGCACGAAGGGCAGGGGCGCGCGGGTGTCGTGGAACACCGCCGCCGTCAGCACCGCCATCAGCAGGAAGAGGCCCGCCCGCTCGCCGGCCGAGCGGTGGAAGGTGCGCCGGTGCTCGGCGTCGATCAGCACCAGCACCGCCGGCACGATCAGCGCCATGCCCAGGGCTCCGCTGACGAACCAGTCGCGCCACACCCCCAGGAACGGCTGGTGCTCCAGCAGGCTCAGCAGCCCGGCCGCGACCCCGGCCGTGACCGCCACCACCGGGGCGATCACCGTCACCAGCAGGGCCAGCTGGCGCATGGTCCGCACCCGGGGCGGTCCGCCGAAGGCCCGCCGCACGGCCTCGCGCGCGCCCCAGGCCTCGGCCAGGTTGACGGCGGTGAAGATCAGGGCCCGCTCCGGCGCGTCGCCCAGGGCCAGGCAGACAGTGACATGGGCGACCCCGACCACCACCGTCAGGATCAGCCGCCGGGGCGGCCCCAGGGCCATCAGGCCGACGGCCAGCAGGGCGGTGCAGGGCCACAGGGCGGCGATGCCGTAGGGGCCGCGGGTCAGGGCGTCGCTGAACAGCTGGGTCGCGACGAAGGCGAGCGCCAGCACGACCAGCAGCGTCGTCTGTCGCCCCGTTTCCTGTAAGGCGGCGCTTCGCGTCATCCTGTTCCCGTTCCCCCGGACGGAAAACTTACGCCGAACGGCGGTTTCAGTTTCGGCAGCAATGAACTCTGTGACGCTTTGCCGCAATCCATTTCAGTAGCGTCGACTACCCGACGAAGGGGTGTTGGCGACGGCTATCCCTTTGATTGGCAACACTTAGCTATCGTATAAATTGCGTATATGCTTCTAGTTGCTCTATAGCTGAGCTTCGGGTCAAACTGGCGTTGCACCAGGGTGGCGGGGGCCAGATGAGTGAGAACACCGGCGGGGCGGTCGCGAAGGTCGAGAAAGACGACGATCTTCCGGCCGGCGAGATCGTCGCCAAACTGTTCGGAGAACAGATCGAGCGGCTGAAGACGCTGCTCGAATCCAATGAACTCAACACGGTCTGCGTCGACGGCCTGACGGAACTGGGCTGCCCGCGGATCGTCGCGCCGACCGTGTTCGCGGGCGTCAAGGTGCTGGCCATCAAGGCCATCGAGCTAGGGCCCGACCTCGCCAGCCAGTCCATCCAGGCGGGCCTTCTGCGGCTCATGGCGCGCATTCCGGCGCTGGACCGCCTGTTGCGAATGCTCACCCGGGTTCTCGGCCGCTTCGAGGACAAGGCCAAGCTGCGTCAGGCGATGATCGACGACATCAAGCGGTCGGGCCTCACGCCGTTCGGCATCAAGGTGAACCAGGTCACGCCCACGGAGGTCGTCGAGGCGCTCCACGCGGAGGTCGATCAGCACAAGCTGACCCGCAGGTTCGAGGATCTGCTCGGCCAGCTCGCGGCCGTGCTGGAAGCGCGGATCAACGACCTCGCCGAGCTGCGCCTGAATTGGCCCGATACGGTGGGGACGACCGCCAGCGTCATCGACACCCTGTACTATGGCGCGCTGCACGACGATTTCGTCGGGCGCGACGAGGAGATGGCCTTGCTCCGGGCGTTCCTCGGAGACCCGGACGACGTGACGGCGCGACCGTTCTCCTGGCTGCTGGTGGCGGGGCGCGGCGGCGAGGGCAAGAGCCGCCTGGCCTTCGAACTGGTGCGTTCCTCCCGCGTCCGCTGGCGGGCGGGGCGGCTGGTGGAGGCCGATCTCTCCTGGCTGCTGAACAGCAACTGGCGGCCGCGGAAGCCGACACTGATGGTCATCGACTACGCGCTCGATTGGCCGGTTGCGCTCAAGCGCCTGCTGGCGGCCTTCGCGCAGCGCTGTGTCGACTTCGAATATCCCTTGCGCGTCCTGCTGATCGCGCGGGAAGGCGGCCGCTCGCTCGTCGAACAACTGGTGGGGCCGGGAGGCGAAACCATCCGGCCGCGCCTCTACAAGGCCGCGGGTTGCGAGAAGGGCGTCCTGAGCCTCCAGCCCGTCTCGCGCGAAGCGGTCATCGGGCTGATGCAGCGCCGCCTCCGCCAGCACGTCGAGGATCTGCCGCCCGACGACCTGCTGATCGTCGCGGCCAAGCGGCTGGACCAGGCGACGGCGCTGGGCGAGCGGACCCCGCGTCCCCTGTTCGCGGCGATCGCCGCCGAAGCCCTGGCCTCGATGATCGCCGATCGCGGCGGGCCGGGGTCGAAGGGCTGGCAGGAACTGGTGTTCCAGATCGAGAAGGACCAGACCCTGGCGGGGCTGATCCAGCGCGACCGTCAGCTGTTCTGGCGCCAGTCGTCGGCGAGCGACCCGCTGACCGAGACCCAGCGCGAGATGCTGCACGAGAACCTGCTCTGCCTGTCCACGTTCACGCTCGGGCACGTGACGCAGGACGAACTCGACGAAGCCATCAAGGACGTCACGCTGGCCGCCAAGGTGCTGCCCTCCTTCGCCCTGGGCTCCTACGCCTTCGACGGCGAGCGCTTCCAGCGCATGACCAGCCGTTCGAACCATGAAACCCTCGGCGCGCTGGAGCCCGACATTCTCGGGGCCTTCTTCGTGCTGCAGAGGCTCGACCCCGAGCAGCACGAACTGACCCCCAAGCAGCGAAGTTTCCTGGTCGATACGGCCTGGCGGGCGGCCGCGCGCGACGCCGCCGCCTTCGTCCGACGCACCTTCAGCGACTTTCCGATCCGGGTCGCGGCCTGCGGCGACCTGCTGCCCTCGGCCGGCGTCGCGGACGCCTGGGTCATCGAGCTGCTCCGGTCGCTGATCGCCGACCTCGGCGCGGCGGCGCGCGTGCTGGTCAAGGAGGCCGAAAGTCCGGGGCTCACCTCGGGCCACCGGCAGGCCCTGGCCGACGAGCACCTGCGCCTGGCCGGCGAGGCGCTGCGGCTGGCCTCTCGCCTGAAGCTCTACGCCGCGCCGATCGAGGCTCTCGGCGAAGACGTCCTGACCTCCATCGCTACCGCCCTGAAGGAAGCCGCCTACGTCGCCAGCACCGCCTATCGCAAGGAGCTGGTCGAGAGCGACCCGCGCTATGCGCCGCAGTTCCTGGGCAGCAGCGTCATCGAGCCGCCGCAGATCGCCTCGCCGCTGTCCGACACCTTCAACGCCGCGGCGACCTTCTTCACGGTGGGCTCCAGCGCCGACATCATCGGCTTCGCGCCCCCGCCGGTTCCCGCCGCGTCGGGTTCCGATCAGGCCTGTCCCCGCCGCGAGACCATCCAGGAGGTCATGCGTCTGGAGGAGGAACTCCTGGCGCTGCGCCCCGCCGCGGAAATCCGCGCGACGCTCCTGACGGCGGAACGCGACCTGATGTTCGTGCTCGACGCCCTGGGCGACTTCGACGCGGTCGGGTCGATCGTGCAGCGGGCCTGGCAGCGTTTGCGGGAAGAAGACGACGAAGAGGCGCTCTTCTGGATCATGCGCCATCTGTCAGGGTACACCTATCTCAACGCAGAGAGGTTGCGAGACAAGAACGACGAGGCCCAGCTGCCTCGTCTCGAGGAAGTCGGCGAGGCCATCCAGAAGCTGCCTCAGCCGCTGTTGGCGCGTCGAAAGCCGCAACAGCCGCTCATGACGACCCTATTGAATCTCGCCTATGCCCTGCCCGAGCAGTCCGCCCTCAGTGTGTCCCTGGCGGATTTCATCTTCCGACTGACCAAGCAAGGAACGGCGACAGTCGATTTCGCCTTTGGCCTTGCGCAGCTTTCCATTCACCGTCTCTGGCTGACCCTCAATCCCGCTTTCAATGGAATGGCGGCCGACCAGGTCCAGGTGACTATGTCCTCCGAGGAGCGGGAGAGCCTCGAAGAATGGCTGCCGGCGGTTTGTGAGACGCTCAAGCGCGGCCTCGTCGGCGATCCTTCTCAGGCTGGATTGGCGGAGAGCGAGAAGAGGGCGAGGTTCATCCATACCCGCATTCTGTGCTTGGAGGTCGCTCTTGGAAGCTTCTCGGGCGCCGGGGAAGAAGCAGACGCATATCTGGCCGACTTCCTGGCTCGGGCGCAGTCCGATGGCATGGATTGGATCGAGTCTGAAGGCTCGAATCTGATCGGCCAGGTCGGCAGCTTGCTTGCCGGCATGAAGACCCACGCGTCCGCCGATCTTCGTCTGAAAATTCTGGAAACCATCTGCCAAGGCGAACCAGCAAGCGTGATCCGAGGTCTGGCGTACGCTCTCTATGGGCTGGTTCCCCACATCGGAGAGATTCCGGAAGAAACGGCTGAATTCCTGCGAGGGGTTTTCACGCGCGTATTGCTCGCCCCCGACCACATCGTCACCGGCGACACGCACAGCCTGCATGAAGTGGTCGCCGATGCGGTCGTGGCCATGTGCGGGCAGGCCTACCTGAAGGGTGACGTCGCCATGCTGAGGGCTTGGAGCGGCCTTTTCGAGCTCGATTGCGGAGAGTCAGATCGGAAGCTCGATGCGCAGCGACTACACGCGGTGTGTTTGCGAGCTCCGTTTCTCGCCCCCGAAAAGTTGCGCCATGCCGCCGCCCTCGTTCTTGCCGGCAAGCCCGAACAGGACCTCTCGCCGCTCTGTGCGACCATCGCCGTCGTCGCCGACCAGAGAGGCGACACCATGAGTTTGGACCTGATCCTCAAACACATTTCCAAGCAGGCCGCGCAATGAGCCTTCCATCAGAACTCTATCCCGATCAGCGCCTCTTCTTCGTCTTCAGTCGGCTTCTGTATCGCGCCACGAGCGAGGAGCGATGGGGAGACGTCGCCGATATGGTCGGCCGCCTGGATCCCGTCGTTGGGCGACTGGGCCAGAAGCACGCCACGCTTTTCGCGGACTTGTCCTTCCAGTTGGCGCGGTCCTGTCCCGCGGACGAGCCGATGAAGTATTCCCTCATCGAAGTGGCCAACCGGTACCAGAGCTACCGGGGGCCGCAGGCCCCTCCCGCCCAGGGCAGCGGACCCATCGCCGAAGCGGAACCGCCTCGCGGCGAGATGTCGCATCCGAGCACCCTGCGTGTGGGTGAAGTGGTCGAGAGTGAACAGTCTCAAAAAGACATCAATTCGATCATGAGGCGTCAGCCCCAGTTCGCGCTGGCGGTCGAAAACCTGCGGATCGCCTGGTCGTGCGAGACGGTGTCGTTCGCGCCCGGGTGGCGCCTGATCGAAGCCATGGTCGTCGATGAAGAGACGATTCCGATGGCGGCCAAGGCCTTCATCATCAGCGACGACGAACTCGCCTCGATCAGTCCGTCGGCGGGGGCGTTTCTCGAACTGGGCCAACGTGGAAGCCTGGCCTTGGAGACTCCCGAACTGGCGGCGGACTATGTGCGCGCCTGGGTGGCGCTGTTCGAGGTCAACGACGCTGGCCGCGCGGGCGCGGTGCTCGAACCCGGTCGCGCAATACCCTTCTCGCCCGACCTTCCGGCCGAAGGGCGGGATCTCCTCCGCGCCGCCGTTCGTCCGCTGGAAGTCCAGGCCGTGGATGACGGCTATCTGGCGACCGGGACCATGTGCCTGTTCGGAGAGTTCTATGAACTCATCGCGCGTTTGACGCCGAACGGCCGCGTTGACCTGACCGCGTCCAAGCCGCTCGAGGTTGCGGGTCTGTCCGACTTTCTGCCGTCTGGGGAGCGGCCGCTGTTCGAGCACCGGATCAATCCCTTCGGTTGGCGCGTGCTTCGACGCTGCCGGCGGCAGTCCGATCTGGACGTCTGGCCTTCCCGCCTGCCGGACGACGCGCTTCCAGCGGAACAGCGTTTCAAGACGGTCGTATCGCCCGTGGATATCGAAACCTTCGCCGGCTTGCCGCTGCGCGCGATCGCGGGAGACGAGCAGGCCAGGCTGCAACGGGCGCAGGAGGCCGTCGTGGCGGCGAACGGCGGAACGCCCTCGGGGGATCGAAGCCGGATCGCGGACCTGGTCTTCCTGCCTGGGGCGTCCCTGATCCTGGTCGCCGTCGAGGGACGCGACTATCTGACGCCCGCCTTCGCCAACGACGAGCGCGCGGAACTGGCGATGGCCGAAAAGGGCTGGCTCTACACCTTGGTGCGGGCCTCGGACCGACGGCCTTCCACGGAGACAGCGACAACATTCATCCGCCTGTTCCTGGCCTTCGTCATCGGGCCGCACGGGCGGTTCATCCTGCTCGAAACCATCGACAGCGCGCCTTGGTCGGACACGGCGACCCAGGCCGATCGCGAGCGCGTCTCCAGCGTCGTCTCCCCGATCAACTTCTTGGGAAAGACGGCCGAAGAGGATCTGCTCTACTCGTTCTTCGTCGCCTTCAAGACGGCCGTGTTCAGGGTCACCTGTCGCCTGAAGCCCAACTGGGAGGTCGAGTTCCGGGAGAACGACATGGTGCTGACGGACCTGCCGTTCCGGGGGGGACCCGCGATCGACTTCGTGGTTCGCGAGTAACCGCAGGCCTCCTAGGCCGCCGCCGTCTCCCGCCCGATCCACTGGTTCAGGGCCGTGATCAGCGCGTCGCGCTGGATCGGCTTGGCGACGTGGTCGACCATGCCGGCCTGGCGGCAGCGTTCGATCTGGTGGGGCATGACGTCGGCCGAGAGGGCGATGATCGGCACGCGGGCGGCGGGGCCGTCGAGGGCCTTGATGGCGCGGGCGGCGGCCAGGCCGTCCATGCGCGGCATGTGGATGTCCATCAGTATGACGTCGAAGCCGCCGTCGGCGGCGATGCGCACGGCCTCGTCGCCGTCCTCGGCGGTCTGCACCGCGCAGCCGGCCAGGGTCAGCATGGCCGCGCCCAGCTCGCGGTTCATCGGATGGTCGTCGACCAGCAGCACCCGGGCGGCGGCCTCCTGCTCGACCCGGGCGGCGTCGGCGGCGCGGGCCGGGACGGCGGGGACGGTGAACCAGAAGGTCGCGCCCTGGCCCAGGGCGCTGTCGATGCCGATCTCGCCGCCCATGCGGGTGACCAGGGTCTTGCTGATGGCCAGCCCCAGGCCCGCCCCGCCGAACGCCCGGCTGATCGAGCCGTCGGCCTGGCTGAACCGTTGGAAGAGCCGGTCCTGCACCTCGGGGGCGATGCCGATGCCGGTGTCGGCGATGGTGAAGCGCAGGCGCTCGGCGCCGTCCCCGCCGCTCTCCAGGGCGACCGTCGCCCGCACCCCGCCGCTGGCGGTGAACTTCACGGCGTTGTTGAGCAGGTTCAGCAGCACCTGGCGCAGGCGGGCCGGATCCAGGGCGTAGTCGCCGGCCCCCTCCAGGTCGGCCTCGACCGACAGCGACAGGCCCTTGGACTGGGCCGACAGGGCGATGATCGAGGCGGCGTCGGCCAGCAGGGCGGCCGGGTCCACGGCCTCGGGCCTAAGCTCGACGCGGCCGGCCTCCAGGCGCGAGAAGTCCAGAATGTCGTCGACGATGGTGGCCAGCGAGCCGCCGGCCTGGGCGATCAGCTCGAGCTTGCGGCGGCCGGCGGGAGAGAGGCCGTCCTCGGTTTCGGCCAGCAGGCCCGCGAAGCCCAGCACGCTGTTCAGCGGAGTGCGGATCTCGTGGCTCATGGTCGCCAGGAAGTCGGTGCGGGCGCGGCCGGCGGCCTGGGCGCGGGCCCGGGCGGCGCGGGCGGCGGCGCTGCGGCGGGCCATCAGGGTCTTCAGCCGCGCCTCCTTGTAGAGCGACAGGGCCGCGGCCAGCGAGGTGAAGAACACCGTGGTCACGAAGGCCTGCACCATGCGGATGCGGTCGACCTCGTCCCAGCGCGGGGCGATCCGCGCCACGCCGTCGCTGCCGATGGTCAGGGGGGCGGTGACGGCGATGATCACCACGGCGCTCCAGGCCGCCCCGCGCGGCCCCAGCTGGAAGGCCGCCAGCATGGCCGCGGGGAAGATCAGGAACGGCATCGGCGTGCGGGTCTTCAGGAAGGCGAAGGTGGTGACCGCCGCCACCAGGCCGTACAGCGCCAGCCGCACCGGCAGCGGCCGGCGGAAGGCCAGGTCCGGCGTGCGGTCGAGGATGATCAGGGCGGCGGGCAGGGTGATGATCATGCCCATGCCGTTGGCCGAGGCCCAGCCGGAGAAGAAGCTGGCCAGATTCGCCCCGACCAGCGGCGCGGTCAGGCTGGCGCCCACGGCCGCGGCGGTCAGGGTGATGGGCAGGATGGCCGCCACCAGCACCAGGGCGTGGCGGACGCTGCGGATCGAGGCCCGGGGGCCGCGCAGGCGGCGGATGACGGCCACCGCGCCCAGGGTCTCGGCCATGTCGCAGGCGGCATAGATGACGATGACCAGCCACGGGTCGCCGGCCAGGTGGTGGACCACGGCGTTGGTGGCCAGGGCCAGGCCCAGCATGATCCGCCGCTGCACCGGTCCCAGGTGCAGCAGGGCCGCCGCCAGTATGGCGTTCATCGGCCACAGCGAGGGCATGCCGTTGGAGTCGCGGGTCAGGAGGTCGCTGAACGCGAACGAGATCACGAACGCCGCGGCGAGTCCGGCCAGCCGCAGCCACGGCGCGGCGGCGCTCTCACGTCCTGGTGCGGATGTTGCGTCCAAGGCCCCGTATTCCCCCTCCGGTCGCGCGGGCGGCCGGGTATCCCCATCGATCACGCCGAACCGGAAAAAGGGTTAAGGCAGAACGCTTTTTCCGTATGCGGCCAAGTTCTGCGACGTTCCGTCGCGCTCCGGTTGCTCCGGCGCCCGGCGCTCGCCCTCGCGGGCCTTCTTCGGCCCCTCGGCCAGGGCGCGCGACACGGCGGCCATCAGCTCCTCGCGACGGATCGGCTTGGGCACGTGGCCGTCCATGCCGGCGGCGCGGCAGCGGGCCACCTGCTCGGGCAGGACGTCGGCGCTCAGCGCCAGGATCGGAGTGGCGGCGGCCGGCCCGTCGAAGGCGCGGATGGCGCGGGCGGCGGCCAGGCCGTCCATGCCCGGCATGTGCACGTCCATCAGGATCAGGTCGAAGCCGCCGCTGCGGGCGGCCTCCACGGCCTGGAAGCCGTCCTCGGCGGTGAACACCTGGCAGCCGGCCAGGGTCAGCAAGGCGTCGCCCAACTCGCGGTTCATCGGGTGGTCGTCGACCAGCAGCACGCGGGCGGCGGCCGGGGCGGGCAGGGCCTCGTCGGCGGTTTCGACGGCGGCGGCCGGCTCGGCGGTCAGGGCGATGTGGAAGGCCGCGCCGGCCCCAAGCGCGCTCTCCACCCAGATCGTCCCGCCCATCTGGCCGACCAGCGCCTTGCTGATCGCCAGGCCCAGGCCCGTGCCGCCATAGGCGCGGCTGATCGAGCTGTCGGCCTGGGAAAAGCGCTGGAACAGGCGCGTCTGCACCTGCGGGGCGATGCCGATGCCGGTGTCGGTGACCGAAAACCTCAGGGCGCCGGTCTCGGGTCCCACCACCAGCCGGGCGGCGACCTGGCCCTGGGTGGTGAACTTCACGGCGTTGTTGAGCAGGTTCAGCAGCACCTGGCGCAGACGGGTCTCGTCGAGGGCGAACAGCGCCTCGGGATCCTGCCCGCCCAGCGCCTCCACGGAAACCGTGACGGCCAGGCCTTTTGCTTGGGCCTCCGGAGCGATGATGGCGGCGGCGTCGCGCAGCAGGGCGGCGGGCGAGGTGGGCTCCAGCGCCAACTCCAGGCGGCCGGCCTCGACCTTGGCGAAGTCCAGCAGGTCGCCGACGATCTCGGCCAGCGAGCGGCCGGCGCGGCCGACCAGATCCAGGCGCCGGCGGTTCTCGGGCGACAGGGCGGCGTCGTCGGCCACCAGGCCGGTGAAGCCGAGGATGCTGTTCAGCGGGGTGCGGATCTCGTGGCTGATCGTGGCCAGGAACTCCGACTTGGCGGCGTTGGCGGCCTGGGCGCGAGCTTGCGCGGCGCGGGCGGCGGCCTGGCGGCGCACCAGCAGGGCCGAAAGCCGCGCCTGGCGGCTGAGGGCCAGGGCGGCGGCCATGCTCACCGCATAGAGCACGACGTGGAACAGCAGCAGGTGGCGCATCGGCTCGGCGGCGGCCTTGGCGTCCAGCCCGACGATCGACAGCACCGCCGGAATGGCCGTGGCCAGGGCGATCATAACCGACAGGGCCGCCGCGCGCGGACCGCCCCGGAAGGCCGCCAGCACCACCGGCGCGAGCACCAGCACCCGCAGCTGCGGCGGGCCGGTGAACACCAGCCAGGATATGACGCCGATCGCGGCCAGGCCGAAGGTCGGCTCCAGCCAGCCGCGCACCGGGAAGGCCTCGGCGTGGCGGCGGTCCATCAGGATGAGTATGGTCGGCAGGGCCACGGCCACGCCCAGCACGTTGCTGGTGGTCCAGCCGCTCCAGCCGGTCCAGAAGCCGCCGCCCTCGGCCAGCGAGGCCAGGCCGTTGACGCCGATCGAGGTCACGGCCGTGAACACCGCCGACACCAGCGTCAGCACCAGCAGGCCGCGCATCCCCCGCACCCGTCCGGGCAGCCGCAGCAGCCGCAGGGCCACGGCGGTGGCGGTGATCTGCACGGCGTCCAGCGCCGTCACCGCCACGGCGAAGGCCGACGACTTGCTGGTCAGCAGGCTGAGCGCCAGGTGCAGCAGCGTGCACACCACCAGCAGCCCGACGCCCCGGCGGCGGTCCAGCACCAGCAGCCCGGCGATCAGCACGGCGTTGGCCGTCCAGATGGTGGCGATCTCCTGGGCGGCGCCGGTCAGGAACAGGCTGTAGGCCATCGACGCCAGATAGGCGATCGTCAGCGCCACGGGCCGGCGCCAGCGGCGCAGGGCCGATCGGCGCGCGTCGGCGCGATCGATCGCGATGTCGAGGCGGTCGGTCCCCACGATACTCCCCAGCGCGCCCGGGGCCGAAGAGGGGGCCAGGGGCGCGGTCTGGCCGTACAATGCGGACGAAACGTCGGTTTTTGGTTAAGTGCGCCGACGCCGGGGAGGTTGCGAGGCGGACTTCCAAGGGATTGTCATCCCGGCCGGAGGAGCGCGCCAGCGATCCGTAGAGCCGGGACTTCCCACGCCGGACGGATCAGCGGTGCGAGGTCCCGGCGCTCCGCTTCGCTACGGCCGGGATGACAAATGAGGGGCGGCGGGGCCGCTCCCTCACCCCCGTACGAACAGGTTCCGGATCCACTGCGAGCCGGCCTTGGCGGCCTGGCCCCAGTCCTCGTCGTCCTCGACCGCGTCCTGGGCGTAGCCCCAGGGGTTGAACACCTTCAGCCGGGCGACCTTGAAGGCGGCGACGTCGCGGGTGACCAGGGTCAGGCCGTGCTCCAGGGCGGTGGCGGCCAGCAGGGCGTCGCGGGGGTCGGCCAGGGGCACGCGCGAGCGGGTTCGCGCCACGGCGGCGTCGACGGCCAGGATCCGGCCCTCGAAGGCTGGACCCACCTGCTCGTCCAGCCAGGTCCGCAGGGCCTTGCCGGCGATCTTGTCGCGTCGCTCGGCCTGGGCGACCTCGGCCTCCAGCTCCAGCAGGGTGATCGCCGAGATGAACAGGCCAGAGCGCGCCACGCCCGCGGCCCAGCGCGCCAGGCCCGGATCGGTGCGCCCGGCCCTGGCCCCGCGCAGCTCCAGCACGATCTCGGTGTCGAGCAGGTGCATCAGCCGCGTCCCGGTTTCGCGGGCGGCCGGCCCCAGGCGGCCGACGACCTGGCGGGCTTGGCCTCGGCTCCTGAAGGCCGGGGCGGCGCGGGCTCGTCCATGGCCAGCAGGTCGACGATGGTCTCGGCCTGGCCGGCCAGCTTGCGATAGGCCTCGACGCTCATCAGCACGTGGGTGGCCCGGCCCCGGTCGGTGACGAACACCGGCTCGATTCTCGCCGCGCGCTTGGCCGCGCTGACATCCTGATTGAGCTCGCGGCTGGTGACGACCTTCATGGCTTCAACCTGGAATGACAGGGCTGTCGTATAGGTACGTACCTACATAGTGGCGTTCGGGCAACGGATAATTCGCCAGCGAAAACAATCGAAAGCCGCGCGGCCGCGATCAACCTCCGACGCATTGCGCATTGGTCAGATCTCTGCGCGGCATGGGGCCCAAGGCAGAGGCGAAAAACCGGCTTGCCGCAAAGAACGATCCTAGGGGGAACGAACCGGTGTCAGACCTACTCGCGCAGACCATCGCCACGGCGACGGACCTGCTCAACGCCCATGGGCCGGCCACCAAGGCCGCCGCCAAGAGCTTCACGCCCACCGACTTCAGCGTGCACTTCTTCCTGCAGCTGGCCGTCATCGTGCTGGCCTGCCGCGTCGTCGGCTGGCTGGGCCAGAAGCTGCTCAAGCAGCCCCAGGTGGTCGGCGAGATGATCGCCGGCGTGGTGCTTGGCCCGTCGCTGCTGGGCCTGCTGTTCCCCGACTTCCAGCTGGCCCTGTTCCCCAAGGAGACCAAGAACGTCCTGTACGTCGGCGCCCAGCTGGGCGTGGGCCTCTACATGTTCATGGTCGGCACCAGCTTCCAGGCCGGCCACTTCAAGGCCAAGGCCAAGAGCGCGATGAGCGTGTCGTTCGCCGGCATCGCCGCGCCGTTCCTGATCGCCGCCGCGATCACCCCGTTCCTGCTGAAGGCGCCGGGCCTCTTCGCCCCGACCATCGGCCAGGGGCCGGCCACCCTGTTCATGGGCGCCTGCATCGCCCTGACCGCCTTCCCGATGCTGGCCCGCATCATCAACGAGCGGGGCCTGGCCAACACCTCGCTGGGCACCTTGTCGCTGACGGCCGGCGCCTTCGACGACGCCGTCTCCTGGTGCGTGCTGGCGGTGGTGCTGGCCACCTTCGGCGGCGGCCCGGGTGTTGCCCTGCTGGCCATCGGCGGGGGCCTGGCCTGGGTGGCCTTCGTCGTCCTGCTGGGTCCGAAGATCCTGGCCCCGCTGGGCCGCATCGTCGAGCGCGAGGGCGAGATGAGCACGGGCGTCCTGGCCCTGGTCATCCTGGCCTTCTGCATCTCGGCCTTCCTGATGGACGCCGTCGGCATCCACGCCATCTTCGGCGGCTTCATCCTCGGCGTCGTCATGCCGCGCGGCAAGCTGGTCGAGGAGCTGAAGAAGAAGGTCGAGCCGCTGGCCGTCGTGCTGCTGCTGCCGATGTTCTTCACCTATTCGGGCCTCAACACCCGGATGGACATGGTCAACTCGCCGACCCTGCTGCTGATCGCCCTGGGGATCCTGGCCGCCTCGATCCTGGCCAAGTGGGGCGCCTGCTACGTCGCCGCCCGCGCCACCGGCGAGAACCACGCCACGGCCATGGGCATCGGCGCCCTGATGAACTCGCGCGGCCTGATGGAGCTGATCATCATCAATATCGGCCTGCAGAAGGGCATCATCGGCCCGACCCTGTTCTCGATGCTGGTGCTGATGGCGATCGTCACCACGGTGATGGCCAGCCCGCTGTTCGAGGTCGTCTACGGCAAGAAGGCCCGCGAAAGCGGCGAGCTGGACGCCGTCGACGCCCGGGTGCCGAACGCGGCCTAATTTTCCCTCTCCCTTTGCGGGAGAGGGTGGCCCCCGAAGGGGGTCGGGTGAGGGGTCTCTCAAAAGCAAGACGCCGCGACAGCCGATCAGCTGTCGCGGCGTTTTTCGTGGGTGCGACCCCTCATCCGTCAGCTTCGCTGACACCTTCTCCCGCAAGGGGAGAAGGGGGTCAGGCCGGCTCGAGCGGCCGGTCGAAGCCGAAGCGGTTGATCTGCGAGATCAGGTCGCGGTGGCTGGGCAGGTCGTGGGTGGCGCGTTCGCCGAAGGCGCGGATGCGGGCGAACTGGCGGGCGGCCGACTGCACGTCGGGGAACTCGCCCCGGCCCGGCGACAGGTCGGTTTTGAAGCCCATGCCGTAGAGAATGTACTGGTAGTTGAAGAAGGCGAAGGTCTCGAGATCGAGGATGAAGTCGTAGCGGCTGGGCGGGCGGTGACGCCATTGCTCCAAGAGCTCGGCCAGCCGCTCGGGGATCGAGGCGGGGTCGGCGTTGTCGCGCCAGAACGGCTCGGTGCGCCGGCTCAGGCAATAGTGCAGCTTCAGGAAGGCGATGATGTTGTCGTAGCGCGCGGTCATCAGCTGGTTGAAGCGCCGGGCCGGGGCGTCGATCGGTCCGTTATGGGGAAAGAGCTCGGCGATGATCGCCACCGCCGCCTCGATCAGCACCACGCCGGTCGACTCCAGCGGCTCCAGGAAGCCCGCTGACAGGCCCACGGCCACGCAGTTGCCCACCCACTGCCGCTCGCGATAGCCGGCCTCGAAGCTGATCGCCTTGGGGGTGATCTCGACGTCGCCGCCGATGTGGGCGCGCAGGATCGCCTCGGCGCGGGCATCGTCCATGTGGTCGCTGGAATAGACGCAGCCGACGCCGCGCGCGCCGGCCAGACCGATGTCCCAGATCCAGCCGGCCTCGTGCGCGGTGGCGACGGTGAAGCTCTGGATCGGCGCGTCGGGCCGATCGTACGCAACCCGGCAGGCCAGGGCGCGGTCGGTGAACAGCACCGGCCGGGTCGACTTGAACGGCGCCTTCAGGGCCTGGCCGATCAGCTCGGCCCGAAAGCCCGTGCAGTCGACATAGAGGTCGGCCTCCAGCCGGCCGTGCTCGGCGCAGGTGATGTGGTCGATGGCCCCGTCGGCGTCCAGCGCCACGTCGGTCAGCAGCCCCTCCAGCCGTTCCACGCCCAGCTCCCGGGCCCGGTCGGCCAGCACCTGGGCCAGCTTGGCGGCGTCGAAGTGGTAGGCGTAGTTCAGCGGCCCGGCGAAATTGCCCTCGTGCGGCCGCTTGGGCGCGCGCTGGGCGCCGGCCACCCGCGCCTGGATGGTCATGGCCTCGGCGAACGGCGGCCGCGTCGCCTCGTCCTGCAGCAGCCAGTAGGGCGCCAGGCTCGCCCCGTCGGCCGAGAACGGCGCCTCGAACGGATGGAAGTACTGGTGGCGCTGGCCGTCCTGCGGCGCGTGCCCCCAGTCGATGAAGCGGATGCCCTGCTTGAAGGTGGCCGAGGTCTCGCGGATGAACCGCGTCTCGTCGATCCCCAGGAACTGCAAGGTCGTGCGGATGGTGGGGAAGGTCGCCTCGCCCACGCCGATGATGCCGATGTCGGGCGACTCCAGCACCGTGATGCGCAGGTGATCCTGCTCGGCGATGCGCAGGCTCTTGGCCAGATAGGCGGCCGTCAGCCACCCGGCCGTCCCGCCGCCCACGATGAGGATGCTGCGCCCACGCTCCATGGGTCCGTGCATAGCGCGTTTGCGCGGCAGGGGCATCCGTTTCGGGGGAGGGAGCAGAGCTTGGCCCTTCGCCATTTAGATCCGAGTATCCCCGCGAAGGCGGGGACCCAAGCTGACTCTCGGGGTGTGGCGAGGCCGTGGATCCCCCGCCGCCTCGGCTTGGATCCCCGCCTTCGCGGGGATGCTCGGAGTTTGGGGGCGTGGGAGAAGGGTCCTGCTACCCCAACCGCAGCAACGCCGCCCCGTGCGGGGCCACCACCCGCTCCACCCGACCCGACACGCGGCCCAGGTCCTCGCCGCTCCACAGGTCCCGCGCGGTCACGGACCCCGAAAGTCCCAGGTCCCGCAGCGGCAGGCCCACGGCCTTCGGCTTTTCGGTGGTGTTGAACAGCGCCAGGTAGCGGGCGTTCTGCACCCCCTCCGGCCGGGCCGACCAGATCCGCATGCCGTCGGCGATGAAGTGCGGCTGGTTGCCGGTGCTGGCCTGGTTGACCGCCAGCACGGCGCGGTTCGTCAGCAGGCTGAGCGTCGGCGCGTCCAGGTGGCGCAGGTCGCCGCCCATGATCAGCGGCGAGCGGGCGATGGCCCACAGGGTCATCAGGGTGCGCTGCTCGTCGGGCGTGAACTTGGTGTCGCGCTTGCCCAAAGCCAGCCGCCCCAGCGGCAGCATGTCGGCGTCGGGCCAGCCGCCGACGACGCGGTGCTCGTTCCAGTTCTCCAGCCGGGTGAACTGGGCCTCCAGCATGGACCACTCGTCCCAGAAGTCGTCCGAGATCCGCCACATCTGGGCGTAGCGGCGCACGTGGCCGGCCCGCGCCACCGGGGTCTCGCCCGGCGACAGCGACAGCACGATCGGCCGTCCCGTCGCCGCGATCGCCTTGTGCGCCGCCTCGATCTCGGGCGCATGGGCGTCATAGGGCCGGCTCATGTCGTCCATCTTGACGAAGTCGACTCCCCAGTCGGCCAGCAGCCGAAAGACGCTGTCGTAATAGGCCTGGGCGCCGGGCTTGCTCATGTCGACGCCGTACATGTCCGGGTTCCAGGTGCAGATGCTGGAGGTGTCGGCGATGTCGGCGGCGCGGACCTTGGTCCCCAGGATCGGCAGGTTGGCCTTCACCGCCGCGCGCGGGATGCCGCGCATCAGGTGCACCCCGAACTTCAGGCCCAGGGCGTGGACCTGGTCGGCCAGGGCCTTGAAGCCCTTGCCCCCGGCGCTGGACGGAAAGCGGTTGGGCGCGGGGATCAGCCGGCCGAAGCCGTCCATCGCCGGCTGGGGATTGCGGTTGTACTCGTAGCTGGCCGCCTCGGGCTCGTACCACTGGATGTCGACCGTGAAGACGTCGTAGCCGAACGGCAGCAGCTTGGCCGCCATGATCCGGGCCGTCTCCAGCGCCTCGCTTTCGGTGATGGTGGTGGCGAAGCTGTTCCAGCTGTTCCAGCCCATGGGCGGCCGCGGGGCGAGCAGGGCGGGCGCCTTCTTGGGCTTGGAGGCCGGCTTGGTCGCGGCGGCGGAGGCGGTGGTCGAGGCCGCGCCGGCCATAAGTCCGGCGGCCAGCAGGCCGCGCCGGTGCATGTCCAGGGTCACTCGCATCCTCCCGTGTTTTTGCTCTTGTCAGACAATATGGCGGGTCTGGCAAGCGGGTGGAGCGGGATCACACCCCAACCCGTAAAATCCCCGCGAAAGCGGGGAGCCAGGCTTTTTCGGCCACCCGCCGCGCTCGACGATAAAACCCCTGGGTCCCCGCTTTCGCGGGGATTTTACGGGAGGAGGGAGGGCCGCCGACTTGAGCCCCGCCACCCATCATGCTCTCTTGCCCACAATAGTCAGACAAATGCCCCAGGGAAGAACGCCATGGACCCGCACAAGCCGAGCCGCCGCGCCTTCCTGCTGGCCACCAGCGCCCTGGCCTTCGCCGCAACCGCCGCCGCCAAGCCGGTCGAGCAAAGCCCCCGGATCGTGGCGACCCCCGTCCCAGCCCGCCACATCGTCCTGAAGGCCTCGTATCACCAGCGCGCCGCCGACGCGAACCGCGCCTATCTCCTCTCGCTGTCGCCCGACCGGCTGCTGCACAACTTCCACCAGGGCGCGGGCCTGCCGCCGAAGGCCCCTGTCTATGGCGGCTGGGAGGCCCAGAGCATCGCCGGCCACACCCTGGGCCACTGGCTGACCGCGTGTTCGCTGCAGGTGGCCCACACCGGCGACACCGCCCTGCGCGAGCGCCTGGCCTACACCGTCTCCGAGCTGGCCCGCGTGCAGGCCGCCCACGGCGACGGCTATGTCGGCGGGACCACCCGCTGGGGCCAGTCCGACGCGGCGGCCGGCAAGCAGGTGTTCGAGGAACTGCGCCGGGGCGACATCCGGTCCTCGCGCTTCAGCCTCAACGACGGCTGGGTGCCGGTCTACACCTGGCACAAGGTGCACGCCGGCCTGCTCGACGCCCATCGCCTGGCCGCCACGCCGGGCGCCCTCGACGTCGCCACGGGCCTGGCCGGCTATTTCGCCACGATCATCGAGGGCCTGAGCGACGAGCAGGTGCAGAAGATCCTGGTCACCGAGCACGGCGGCCTCAACGAGGCCTATGCCGAGACCTACGCCCTGACCGGCGACGCGCGCTGGCTGAAGATCGCCCGCCGCCTGCGCCACAAGGCCGTGCTCGACCCGATCGCTGCCGAGCGCGACGAGCTGGCCGGCCTGCACGCCAACACCCAGATCCCCAAGGTCATCGGCCTGGCGCGTCTCTACGAGGTCGGCGGCGATCCGGCCGAGGCGACGGCGGCGCGGTTCTTCCACACGGCCGTCACCCGCGACCACAGCTACGTCATCGGCGGCAATTCCGACCGCGAGCACTTCGGCAAGCCGCGCCAGATCGCCCGCCACATGGCCGAGACCACCTGCGAGGCCTGCAACAGCTACAACATGCTGAAGCTGACCCGCCACCTGTGGAGCTGGAAGCCCGACGGCGCCCTGTTCGACTATTACGAACGCACCCAGCTCAACCACATCCTGGCCCACCAGAACCCGGCCGACGGCCGCTTCGTCTATTTCATGCCGATGGCCGCCGGCGGCCGCCGCAGCTACTCCACCTACGAGGACAGCTTCTGGTGCTGCGTCGGCAGCGGCATGGAAAGCCACGCCAAGCACGCCGACAGCATCTGGTGGCGCAGCGGAGAGACGCTGTGGCTGAACCTCTTCATCGCCTCGAGGCTCGACCTGGGCGAGGGCGACTTCGCCATTGACCTGGACACCCAGTATCCCAGCTTCGGCCATGTCGCCCTGACCATCGAGCGCGCCCCGAAGGGCGAGCGCGAGCTGGCCCTGCGCCTGCCGGCCTGGAGCATCAAGCCCACGCTCGAACTCAACGGCCAGCCGGTCGCCATCCAGACCCGGGGCGACGGCTACGCCCGGGTCTCGCGCCGCTGGAAGGCGGGCGACCGCCTGCGGCTGACCGTGCCGATGACCGTGCGGGCCGAGCCGACGCCGGACGATCCCAACCTCGTGGCTCTGCTGTCGGGGCCGCTGGTGCTGTCGGCCGACCTTGGTCCCGCCGACCGGCCGTTCGACCGTCCGGCGCCGGCCCTGCTGGGGCAGGGCGATCCGGCCGCCCTGCTGCGCGTCACGCGGGCCCACCCGCACAATTTCGACGCCCCCCTGGCCCAGGGCGGACGGGTGGAGCTGACGCCGTTCTTCACCGGCTACAACCGACGCGAGGCGATCTACCTGCCGGTGTTCACCCCGGCCCGCTGGGCGGCCGAGGGACCGGCCTATCTGGCCGCCGAGAAGCAGCGCATCGACACCGTCGCCCGCACCGTCGACGCGGTCTATCTGGGCGAGCAGCAGCCCGAGGTCGACCACGCGGTGAAGGCCGGCGCCGGCGAGATCATCCAGCTGAACGGCCGCAGCGGCCGCCGCATCGCCCCCGGCGGCTGGCTGGAGATGACCCTCAAGCGTCGCCCCGGCCCGCTGACCCTGCAGCTCGTCTACTGGGGCCAGGACATCGGCCAGTCGGCCAGGGTGCTGGCCGACGGCGTCGAGACCGGCCGCTTCGCGACCCCGACCGACCGCCGCGACGGCTTCTTCACGGCCGACGTCCCGCTGCCGGCGGGCGAGGGGACGGCGAGGGTGCGGATCGAGGCCGGGGACAAGCCGGTGACGGTCTACGAGGCGAGGGTGCTGGCGGCGGGGGCGGCGGCTACGGCGTAGGGGCGAACTCGCGCCGCCTGCCCCCTAAACCGAGTATCCCCGCGAAGGCGGGGACCCAAGCTGACTTCCAGGATGGGGCGCGGCCGTGGATCATCCGCCGACCCCGCTTGGATCCCCGCCTTCGCGGGGATGCTCGGTGAAAAAGGACGCCCGAGGGCGGTCCCCGTTCCGGCGTTGGCGTGGCCTCCAACACCCCCCTCCCCATAACGCGCTAAAGCCGGCGTTAATCCTCTGGCAAGATGGTGCGCGCAACCGACCAACCGGCAGGAGAGCCATGGCTTCGCGACACAACCGCCCCGCTCCCGCCCGGTCGGCCCCAACGAAGGCCGCGCCCAAGCCCGTCTCGGCCAGCGCCCTGGCCCTCGGCCAGGAGGCCGCGCCCGCCGCCGCTTATGTCGGCTTCAAGGCCGCGCCCGTCGGCGACTCCGCCTCCAAGGAGGCCCTGGCCCGGCTGAAGCAGGCCACCCAAGGCGTGCGCGACCACGCCCAGAGCCGCCTGCTCGACCAGGCGATCCTGGCCGTGCGCCGTCACGACTACGCCAAGGCCGAGCAACTGGCCCAGAAGGCCCTGTCGCAGGACCAGGGCCTGGGCGTGGCCTGGCACGTGCTGGCCGTGGCCCGCGAGAAGCTGGGCGACTTCGCCGCCTCGATGCACTGCTACGAGGCGGCCCTGAAGCTGCTGCCCAACCAGGACGCGGTGGCCGCCGACGTCGGCCGCCTGGCCTATCGCATGGGCATGCCCGATATCGCCGCCAAGCTCTTCCGCCTGCACCTGGCCCACCAGCCGGGCGACGTGGCCGGCCTCAACAACCTGGCCAGCGCCCTGCGCGACCTCAACGCCGAGTCCGAGGCGATCGAGGTGCTGAAACCCGCCATCGGCGCCCATCCCGAGCAGCCGATCCTGTGGAACACCCTGGGCACGGTGATGTGCAGCCTGGGCGACGGCGCCACGGCCCTGACCTTCTTCGACGAGGCCATCCGGCTCGATCCCGCCTTCGCCAAGGCCTATCACAACCGCGCCTACGCCCGGCTCGACCTGGGCGACGCCGAGGGCGCGCTGGCCGACTGCGACCAGGCCATCCGCCACAGCGTCGCCCGCGAGGACGTCGCCACCATCCAGTTCGCCCGCTCGACCATCCTGCTGGCCCTGGGCCGCGTCGCCGAGGGCTGGGCCGCCTACGAGGCGCGCACCTCGCCCGACCTGCCCGACGCCCCGCGCTTCGTGCTGGAAGGCCGCCAGCTGGCCGCCGGCGAGCCCCTGGCCGGCAAGCGCCTGCTGGTCATGGCCGAGCAGGGCCTGGGCGACGAGGTGATGTTCGCCGGCCTGCTGCCCGACGTGCGCGAGGCCCTGGGCCCCGACGGCAAGCTCTCCCTGGTGGTCGAACGGCGCCTCGTGCCCCTCTTCGCCCGCAGCTTCCCGGACGCCGACGTCACCCGCCACCGCACCGTCGCCCTCGAAGGCCGCGTCTACCGCACCGCCCCCGAGATCGAGCGCTGGGACGATTTCGACGCCTGGACTCCGATCGCCTCGCTGCTCCAGACCCTGCGCCCGAGCGCCGAGAGCTTCCCCGACCGCGAGCGCTTCCTGACCCCCGACCCCGACCGCGTCGCCCACTGGCGGGGCGTGCTGGCCGACCGGCCGGGCCTGAAGGTCGGGGTGCTGTGGAAGAGCCTCAAGCTCGACGGCGAGCGCGCCCGCCTGTTCTCGCCCTTCCGCCTGTGGGAGCCGGTGCTGCGCACCCCCGGCGTCAGCTTCGTCAACATCCAGTACGGCGATTGCGACGAGGAGATCCGCATCGCCCGCGAGGAATTCGGCGTCGATCTCTGGACCCCGCCGGGCATCGACCTGAAGGAAGATCTCGACGACATCGCCGCCCTGACCAGCGCGCTGGACCTGACGGTCGGCTTCTCCAACGCCACCATCAACCTGGCCGGGGCCTGCGGCGCGCCGATCTGGATCGTCACCGCCGCCGCGGCCTGGACCCGCCTGGGCACCGACCGCTACCCCTGGTACCCGCAGGCCCGCGCCTTCGTGACCGAGAACCTCCAGACCTGGGCCAGCGTCATGGACGAGGTGGCGCAGGCCCTCGCCGAAAAGGCGGCCCGATGATCGCGGCCGTCCTCCAGGCCCGGATGAGCTCCACCCGCCTGCCGGGCAAGGTGCTGGCCGACGTGGTCGGCGCGCCGATGATCCTGCGCCAGATCGAGCGCCTGCGCCGCATCCCCTCGCTCGACCGCCTGATCGTCGCCACCTCCGACGACGCCAGCGACGACGTCCTGGCCGATACGCTGGAGGCCGCCGGGGTCGAAGCCTTCCGCGGCCCGCTCGACGACGTCCTGGCCCGCTTCGCCGGCGCCGTGGCGGGCTTGGCCGACGACGACCTCGTCCTGCGCCTGACCGCCGACTGCCCCCTGGCCGACCCCGCGCTGATCGAGCGCCTGCTGGTGCACCACCAGGCCGTCGGCGCCGACTATTCGGCCACCACCCACCCGGCGCGCACCTATCCCATCGGCCTCGACGCCGAACTGACCAGCGCCGGCCATCTTCGCCTCGCCGCCTCCGAGGCCGCCGACCCCTACGAACGCGAACACGTCACCCCGTTCTTCTACCGCAATCCGCAGCGGTTCGTGCTCGACGGGGTGATGCAGGCCGTCGACGAAAGCGCGGTGCGCTGGACGGTCGACCTGCCCTCCGACCTGGCCTTCGTGCGCGAGGTCTACGGGGCGCTCTATGCGGGCAACCCGGCGTTCACGTCGGACGACGTGCGGGCGCTGGTGGCGGGGCGGGAAGATTTGCAGAGGCTCGGGGATTTCCCGCGAGGGTAGGGGCCGCCCCTCCGTCATCACCCCTCCCGATACCGCAACGCCTCGATCAGCAGGGAAAACGCCGGCGAGGCGTGGCGGCGGCTCGGGTAGTAGAGGTGGTAGCCCGGAAACGGCGGCGACCAGTCCTCCAGCACGCTGATCAGGTCGCCGGCGGCGATCCGGGACGCGACGACGTCCTGCGGAACATAGGCCAGGCCCAGGCCCATCAGCGCCGAGTCCAGCCGCTGGTCGAGGGTGTTGCAGACCAGCTGGCCGTCGACCCGCACCTTCAGCTCGCGGCCGTCCTTCTCGAACTCCCACGGGAAAAGGCCGCCATAGGTGGGCAGGCGCACGTTGATGCAGTTGTGGTCGGTCAGGTCCTGGGGCGTCAGCGGCTTCGGGCGGGTGGCGAAATAGGCCGGTGAGCCGACCACGGCCATGCGCATCTCCGGGCCGATGCGCAGGGCGATCATGTCCTTGGCCACCTGCTCGCCCAGGCGCACCCCGGCGTCGAAGCCCTCGGCGACGATGTCGACCAGGCCGTAGTCGACCACGATCTCGACCCGGATGTCCGGATAGTGCGGCAGCAGCCTGGCGATACCGGGCTGGAGGACCGAGCGCGCGGCGTGCTCGCCGGCGGTGATGCGGATCGTGCCGGCTGGCCGCTCGCGTAGTTCGCTTAAGGCGGCGAGCGCCTGCTCGATCTCCTCCAGGCGCGGGGCGATGGTCGAGAGCAGGCGCTCGCCGGCCTCGGTGGGGGCGACGCTGCGGGTGGTGCGGGCCAGGAGCCGCAGGCCCAGCCGCGCCTCCAGACCTTTGATCGTCTGGCTCAGCGCCGAGGCCGAGACGCCCAGCTTGGCCCCCGCTCGCGTGAAGCTGCGCTCCCGGGCCACGGCGGCGAAGGCGGCCAGTTCGTCGAAGCCCTGGGCCATTTGTTAGTCCTGCTAAAAACGACATGCCGATTATCGCGTCTAATCGCCGGAATGGGCCAGCGCTATCTTCCTGGCTCGCAAGCCCGTTCAGGAGGACACCCCATGCAGACGCGCAAACTCGGCCAGGGCCTGGAGGTCTCCGCCCTCGGCTACGGCTGCATGGGCCTCAGCGCCGCCTATGGCCCGGCGACGCCGCGCGCCGAGGCCGTCGCCGTCATCCAGGCCGCCTTCGACGGCGGCGTGACCCTGTTCGACACCGCCGAGGCCTACGGGCCGTTCGCCAACGAGGCCCTGCTGGGCGTGGCCGTGGCTCCGTTCCGCGACCAGGTGGTGATCGCCACCAAGTTCGGCTTCGACATCGACATGACCACGGGCGCGCGGACGGGCGGCCTCAACAGCCGGCCCGAGCACATTAAGGCGGTGGTCGAGGCCCAGCTGCAGCGCCTGCGGACCGACCGCATCGACCTGCTCTACCAGCACCGCGTCGACCCGGCCGTGCCGATGGAGGACGTCGCCGGCGCGGTGAAGGACCTGATCGCGGCCGGCAAGGTCGGGCATTTCGGCCTGTCGGAGCCCAGCCTCGACTCCCTGCGGCGCGCCCACGCCGTCCAGCCCGTCACCGCGCTGCAGAACGAATACTCCCTGTGGACGCGCGACGTGGAGGAGAACGGCGTGCTGGCCGCCTGCGAGGAACTGGGGATCGGCTTCGTGCCGTTCAGCCCGCTCGGCGCCGGGTTCCTGACCGGCAAGATCGACGCGCAGACGCAGCTTGATCCCACCGACTTCCGCTCGATCTCGCCCCGCTTCGCCGCCGACGCCCGCGCCGCCAACATGGCGCTGGTCGACCTGCTCAAAGCCATCGCCGAGCCCAGGCAGGCGACCCCGGCCCAGGTCGCCCTGGCCTGGCTGCTGGCCCAGAAGCCCTGGATCGTCCCCATTCCCGGCACCACCAAGCGCCACCGCCTGACGGAAAACCTGGGCGCGGCGGAGGTGGAGCTGACGGCGTCCGACCTGACCCGGATCGCCGGAGCGGCCGCGAAGATCGCCGTCGTCGGGGCGCGGCTGCCCGAAGCCGTCCTCGCCCAGACCAACCGCTAGCCGCCGGAGACGATGACCATGAACCAGCGCACCCCGCGCGGCGTCGGTCGCCGCGATCTCCTGGCCCTGGGCCTCGCCGCGCCCGCCGCCATGGCCGCCCCCGCCCAGGCGCGGACGGCCAGGCCCGCCGGCCTCGAGCGCCGCAGGCTCGGAACGCTGGAGGTCTCCGGCGTCGGCCTGGGCGTCCAGAACATGAGCCGCACCTACCAGACCACGGTCCCGTACCGGCCGGAGATGATCAACATCATCCGGACGGCCCACGATCGCGGCGTCACCTTCTTCGACGCCGCCGAGGCCTACGGCCCGCACGAGGTCGAGCGGATCCTCGGCGAGGGGGTCGCCCCGATCCGCGACCAGGTGGTGATCGCCAGCAAGTTCGGCTGGAACGTCGACCTGGAGACCGGCCAGCGCCGCCCCGGCCTCAACAGCCGGCCCGAGCACATCAAGCTGGCGGTCGAGGGCATGCTGAAACGCCTGCGGACCGACCGGATCGATCTGCTCTACCAGCACCGCGTCGATCCGGCCGTGCCCATCGAGGACGTCGCCGGCGCGATCAAGGACCTGATGGCGCAGGGCAAGGTGCTGCACTGGGGCCTGTGCGAAATGGGCCAGCAGACCCTGCGCCGCGCCCATGCCGAGCTGCCGGTCACGGCCGTCCAGAACGAGTATTCGATGCTGTGGCGCGGGCCGCAGGCCTGGGTGCTGCCGACCTGCGAGGAGCTGGGGATCGGCCTGGTCTGCTGGAGCCCGCTGGGCGTGGGCTTCCTGAACGGCGCGATCGATGCGGCCACCCGCTACGCCGACGGCGACATCCGCAAGCTTGAAGGCCGGTTCTCGGCCGAAAGCCTGCCGCACAACCTGGCGCTGGTCGCCCTGGTGAAGACCTGGGCCGAGCGCAAAGGCGCCGCCCCCGGGCAGATCGCCCTGGCCTGGCTGCTGGCGCAAAGGCCGTGGATCGTGCCGATCCCGGGAACCACCCAGATGGCGCACATGCTCGAGAACGTCGGCGCCGCCTTGGTCCGCTTCACCCCGGCCGAACTGGCCGAGCTGAACGCCGCCGTCGCCGCGATCGAGGTCCAGGGCCTGCGGCTGCCGCCGGCCGTGCTGGCCTATTCCGAGGTCGAGGCCCCGCCGAGGGGGTGACCTCGGCGGCCGCTCAGGCCAGTCCTGGCGGTCGGAAACGATCCAGGTTCGTGCGCAGGCGCCGGAGCCGGATCCGGCGATCCTTGCCGGTCTCGGTCGCGGCGGCCAGAAGCGCGTCCATGATGGTGTCGGACAGCTGGGTGCGGGTCGGTTCATCCAGCGTATCAGCCGCCGCTACGCGCGACAGGTAGCGTGTGATGGCGTGCACGGGCTGGACGTTGTCGGCGATGCCGTCTCCGTCGACGTCGGTGAACGTCACCCGGGCGCCGTCCCGCACCAATGGAAACTGGCGGTGATCGAACCTGGCCAGTAGTCCGCCCCCATCGGCGTTGATCGCCCACCACTGCGTGCCGAGGTTCTCGGCCGTCCCCACGGGCATGCCCTATCTCCTAGTTGCGGGTGATCCTGATCGACTGGGGCGTGCCGACGCTCTTCTTGTCGGCGAAGAATTCGAGTTGAACCGTTCCGGGTTCGATGCCCTCGGCCTGATCGCGGGCGAGCTCGACCCTGAGCGACGTTCCGTCCGCCGCCGCGGCGATCGTCATTTCCCGCCCGTCCAGGGTGACCTTTTCGACCTTCTTCAGGTTTTTCCCGGTGACATCGATCCTGATCAGGCTGGGCACGGAGAAGCTGGTTGGAGCCGCCTTGCCGATCGCCACGGCGGCGGGATCCGCGGCGGCCGCGGCGGGGGCGGGTTTGCACGCGTCGCCCGACAGGGTTGCGTCGTAGGCGATGGGCTTGGCGACCTGACCGAGCGGGGTCAGCACCCGGATGTTGTCGTTCAGGCGGAAGGCGCGTTCGCCCGCGATGGCCGCCACCGGCGGCACGGTGACGATGATCCCCTCCATGTCCGGCGCGATGGTGATGGCTTCGCGTCCAAGCGACAGGCCAAGCAGAAGCACCTTTTCGGCGCGCCACAGGTTACGACCGTTGAGGAGAAGCGTCGTCGCCGTGCAGCCATTGACGGGGCCGCCGACGACCTCGTCCAGCTTTGGCGTCCGCCTGGAGTCCTGCAACAGGAGCTGGTTGAAGGCCTGGTCGTCGGAAAGGTTCGCCACGAGCGGAACGGGCAGGATTTCAGGCTTCGCCTCGGACTTGGGCTCGCCGTCCATCGCGACCAGCGCGCCGCGGGCGAGCTTCTGGGGAGACGGCGCCCATACGGTCGTGACCTCGAGATCGAGCACGCTCCACCATGAGGGCACCGACAGGTCCACCGAGAGATCGTAGGACTTGGCGACCTGACGGACTTCGGCGCGCCCGCGGGCGTCGGTGGTCGCGTGCGGTCCGATCACCCAGCCGAAAGTGCGTTTGCCGCCGACCGAATAGCCCACCACCTCGGGCGCCCGATCGAGCGCCGATGCGCGGTTCATCACGTCGCGCTGAAATCCGGCGCCGAGATTGCCGGCCACGCCTGAAGCCGGGTCGGCGGCGGCGATCGACGCCGCCAGGGCCAGGCTGTTGGCCGAGCGGGCCATCGTGGAGATCTGCTGGGCCTGTTCGCGCGGACCCACTTCGTAGATGCGCACTTGCTGTGCGCTGCCCAGTTCGGGCCTGCGCAGCACCCGCCAGGTCGGCGTCGCCGGCGAATAGTCGGCGACCAGGGACGTGCAGTCCGCACGGTGGCGGATCAGGTCGATCACCTGGTCCTGGTATTTCTTGGCCCGCGCGTATTTCGCGAGGGCTTTCGGGCTCGGCGCGGGAACGCCCAGATTGGTCGCCGCCAGGTTGGCCGAGCGGACCAGCGCATAGGATTTGGTTCGCGCGTCGGCGCGGTCAAGCGCCAGGGCGGGCGGCGACCCGGGGCGGCAAAGCCCGATGAGCGCCGTCTCCAGCGCCGGCCCGTCCACCGACAGCGACGCCGTATGTTCGCCGAAATACCGGATGTCCTTCAGATCGTCCTCGTCCCACTCCGCCCGGGTGAGAAGAGGCTGCGGATAGAGCACGACATTCTCGGTCTGCAGCACCGGCGCCAGCATCCGGAACCCGCCGATCTGCGCCTGGGCGAAGTCGCCGCTGTTCTCGAGCGTGTCGAGCTCCGGGTGGGATTTGAAAGTCGCCGCATCGACCCGCCAGGGGCTTTGACTATTGGTCTTCTGCAGCCAGTTGGCGAGAACGTCGGCGGGGCCGTCCGCGCCATCGTCACGGATCCTGACCTGGATCGCGCCCAGGGCCCGCAGGTTGGCCGGATCCGGCGTGACCATCGCCTGGAGGTTCAGCCGGACCAGCCGGTTGTGGCCGGCGTCGTGCAGCTCATCCAGGGCGGCCGCGTTCCTGGCCGCCTTGAGCATGTCGCGATAGGCCAGCCTGTCGCGGAAATCGTCCTGCGGGCTGCTCGTCGCTTCGGTCTTGCCGATCGGCTTCACCTCGGTCGTGAGCCTGCCGGCCGCGCTCGCGATCAATGTGTTGAGCGTCGTTATCACCTGCGACGGATCCGGCGGCGTCACCGCCGTGGACGTGGTCGCCGTCGTCGCCGCGCCCAGCTTGTTGAGGTCGGCGTTCACCGGCGCGGTCTGATCCGGCAGCTTGGCGCGGATGAGCTCGATGTCGCGACGCAGCTGCTCGAGCTGGATCTGCGCCTTCAGCACGTCGATCTGCTGCTGGATTTCGCCCGTCTCGTTCTGCCGCTTGAAGCTGATCGCCGCCGCGGGATCGTAGCGCAGCCCCAGCGCCGCCGAGAACGCGGAAATCTCCTCCATCTCGCGGATCAGGGCGGGTTTGAAGCTGACCTTGGCCGGGTCCTCGCTGTTGGCGATCAGCTTGTCGATCCAGGCGATGTCGGCCGCGCGTTCGTTGATCAGGGCCTCGCGCGAATAGACCTTGGCGTCGCCCAGCGTGATCGTGCCCGGCGTGTCTCGGACGGTCGGGTCGTAGTCTATGGAGCCATGTCCGACGCAGGCCGAAAGGTGCGCCGCGCCCAACACCATGACGGCCGCCCCGGCGGCGTTGCGGCGCAGTCTTCGTGCGGATGCACGAATTCCTGGACCCTTGAATAGGGAATGCCACATGCCAACGCCCCCCGACGTCCTCTGACATCGACCATAGCAAGGCACGTCCGGCTAAACGTCAAGTAGAGTTAATGCTCGCGCGCGTCTTTTTCGTGAACTCTCAAGTTCAGCCTCTGGAGAGTGCTCCAGCGCTCGGTTGGGCGCCCGCGAAGCGACCTTTCACCCCACCCCGAAGCCCTTCGCCGCCAACTTCCCGCGCGCCGTCTCCCGTTCCCCGGCTTCCCAGTCGGCTCGCAGCAACCCCAGCCCCACCACGTTCAGGGCCTTGCCGCCCTTGACCACGTGGGCGCGGTAGAGGGCCTCGCGCTGGAAGCCGAAGGTCATGTGGAGGCGCCAGACGGCTTCGTTGTCTTCGAGGACTTCGCACCAGAGCTTGTCGAGGCCCAGGTCGTTGAAGACGTGCTCGATGACCCAGTATTCGACGAAGCTGCCTACGCCCAGGCCCCGCACGGCCGGGTCGGCGAGGTAGTAGGCCCAGGTGCAGCGGCGGTTGCTCTGGTCGATGTCGACGACGTTGGCCAGGCCGACGGGCAGGCCGTCCAGCTCGATGATCCAGTAGCGGCGCGCGGGATCCTCGCCGATGCGGGCGAACCAGGCGGCGTGCTCGGCCGGAGTGATGGCGTGGTCGCTGTACATGTAGGGGGCGACGGCGGGCGAGTTGCGCCAGGCCAGCAGCCGGTCGTGATCCTGCGCCGCCACGGGGCGAAGCCTGACGTCGGGCATGTTCGAGCCTCCCCGGATGGGCGCCGTGGCGCCGTCATCGTCCTTGGCTAGCGCCGCCCGGGGGTAAGCTCAAGGGTTCAGGAGCGCCAGGAACCGCTCGGCCACCCGCGCCGCGCCGCGTCCGTCGCAGACCGCCGCGGCCGCCGCCGACATCGCCGCGCGGCCGGGGCCGTCGGCGGCCAGGGTGGCGAAGGCGCCGGCAAGGGCCTCGTCCGGCGTGGCGGCGTCGAGGGCCAGGTGCGCGCCCAGGGCCGATAGCGCCGCGGCGGCTTCCCGCTGATTGTCGGCCAGCACCAGCGACAGGGTCGGCAGGCCCAGCACGCAGCGCTCCCAGCTGCTCGACCCGGCCGCGCCGATGGCGAGGTCGGCGGCGGCCGTCAGGGCGGCCATGTCGCGGCTGTCGATGTGGAGGGTCAGGCGCGGGTCGGCGGCGGCCAGGGCGCGCAGGGCCGGCAGGCTGGGCGCCTGGCCGCCGACCACCACGTCCAGCGTCCGCTCGCCCAGCACCGGCAGCAGGGCCGCGACCACGCGAGCGGTGATCCCGCCCACGTCGGTCAGGCCCAGGGAAACCAGCACCCGTTCGACCTCGGAGGCGGTCGCGCGGCGGGCCAGGGCCGTCTCGCGCAGGGCGGCGAAGGCGGGCGACAGGGCGGCGAAGTTTGGCCCCAGCAGCAGTTCAGCGTCATTCGGGGTCAGTCCCCGATAGTCCCTCGTCAGCCGCGAGATCCCGGCGTCGACCACCAGGCCGGCGGCCAGCGGCCGGTCGGCCAGGTCGTCCACCGCCAGGGCCGGGCGCTCGCCGGCGATCGCGCGGTGGTCGGGGGCGGAAAGGCCGTAGTGGTCGAAGATCACGGCGTCGAAGCCGGCCGCCAGGGCGGCGGCGCCGGCGACCAGGGCGTCCCTGGTCTCGAAGATCCCGGCCGGTTCGGCCCCGGGCGCGAAGGCGGCCATCAGTCCGGCCAGCGCGGGTGGCCCGGCGAAGGCCCAGGCGGCGCCTTGGGTTTCCAGGGCCCGAGCCAGGTTCAGGCTGCGCATGAAGTGGCCGCCGCCGACCCTGGGGCCCGCATCGACGACGAACAGGATGCGCGGTCCGGGCATGGGGGTCTCGCGGGCGCGGGCGGAAGCGCCGAGTGTGTGCTGGGATTCGTCCCCCTCGCCACCCCCTATCGCCGCTGTGCGCGGAGCGGGGAAGGCGGGCTGAAGAGCGGCCGGCACGGAATTCGCCCATCAAATCGCATTGGTCCTCTTTTGTCTGACAAATGAATCCACCATGCTAGGGCGACAGCGTCCGACCAACGGGACGCGGGTATAGGGAGGCGTGCATGCGGAAGATCCTGGCGGCCGGCGCGGCGATGACGGTTCTGGCGGCGGCGGGTGCGGGCCTCGCCCAGCCCAAGGTCGATCCGGTGCAGATCGATTCCACCCGCCCCGACTGGGAGAACCCGGCGGTCAACGCCCGCGGCAAGATGCCGGCCAGCGCCAGCCACTTCCCGTTCGAAAGCAGAGCCGCCGCCCTGGCCGGCGACATGACCAGGTCGGCCCGCTACCTCAGCCTCGACGGCCAGTGGGCCTTCCACTTCAGCCCGTCCTCGGACGACGTGCCCGACGGCTTCGAAAAGTCGGACTACGACGCCTCGACCTGGAAGAGCATCAAGGTGCCGGCCATGTGGCAGGCGCAGGGCTACGACCAGGCCCGCTACAACAACATCACCTACCCGTTCCCCGCCAACCGCCCGCTGATCCCGCACGCGACCAACCCGGTCGGCTCCTACCGCCGCACCTTCGAGGTTCCGGCCGGCTGGAGCGGCCAGGACGTCATCCTGCACATCGGCGCGGCCGGGGCGGCCTATCGCGTGTGGGTCAACGGAGCGGAGGTCGGCTACTACGAGGACTCCAAGCTGCCGGCCGAGTTCGACGTGACGAAGTGGGTCAAGCCGGGGACCAACCTCGTGGCGATCCAGGTGCACCGCTGGGCCGACGGCTCCTACCTCGAGGACCAGGACTTCTGGCGGGTCTCCGGCATCGAGCGCTCGGTCTATCTGAAGGCCGTTCCCCAGGCCCGGACCAGCGACGTCTTCGTCCATGCCGGCCTCGACAAGGCCTACCGCGACGGCGTGCTGAGCACCGAGCTCTCGCTGACCGCCCGCAAGGCCCCGCTCACCGCGCGGATGACCCTGCTCGACGGCGGCAAGGAAGTCCTCAAGACCGAGACCAAGGTCGCCGCGGGCGCCGCCCGCACCGTGTCGCTGAACGCCACGGTCCCCGGCGTGCGCCAATGGACCGCCGAGACGCCGAACCTCTACACCCTGCTGGTCGAGCTGATCGACGCGAAGGGAGAGGTCGTCCAGGCCACGCCCCAGCGGATCGGCTTCCGCACGGTCGAGATCAAGGACGGCAAGGTGGCGGTCAACGGCCGCCCGATCGTCATCCGCGGCGTCAATCGCCACGAGCACGATCCGGAGACCTTCCACGTCATCTCCGAGGCCTCGATGCGCCGCGACATCGAGTTGATGAAGAAGGCCAACATCAACGCGGTGCGCACCTCGCACTACCCCAATGACGAGCGCTGGTACGCCCTGGCCGACGAGTACGGCCTCTATGTGATGGACGAGGCCAATATCGAGAGCCACGCCTACATGGACTACGGCAACAAGCATCCCGAGCTGCGCGAGAGCCTGCAGCTGGGCTTCGACCCGGCCTGGGAAGCCGCCCACCGCGACCGGGTGCTGAACATGGTCGAGCGCGACAAGAACCACCCGTCGGTGATCTTCTGGTCGCTGGGCAATGAGGCCGGCATCGGCCCCAACTTCGCCAAGGCCGCCGCCGCCGCCCGCAAGCGCGATCCCAGCCGCCTGATCTCGTACCTGGGCTGGGGCACGCTGGACTGGGAGCACCAGCCGAACGCTTACGTCGACATCTATGCGCCGATGTACGACGACATCGAGAAGATGGTCGACTGGGCCACCGACCCGTCGCGCACCCAGCCGATGATCCAGTGCGAATACGCCCACATGCAGGGCAACGGCGGCGGGAACTTCAAGGACTATTGGGACACCATCTACGCCTACGACAAGCTGCAGGGCGGCTTCGTCTGGGACTGGGTGGACCAGTCGATGTACCGCTACGCCAAGGACGGCCGCCGCTACTGGGGCGACGGCGGCGAGTACGGTCCCAATCCGGGCGGCGACATCGAGTTCGGCGACGGCATGATCCAGCCGGACCGCACGCCCAACCCGCACTATTACGAAGTCAGGAAGGTGCTCTCGCCGATCCAGTTCGGCGGCTTCGATCCGGCGACCGGCAAGGTGAGCGTGACCAACCGCCACGACTTCCGCGACCTGTCGGGCTTCGACTTCGAGTGGGTTCTGGAGGGCGACGGCGTCGAGGTCGCCTCGGGCGCCCTGCCGGCCCTGGCCACCAAGGCCCGGGGCGTCGAGACCCTCACCCTGCCGCTGCCGGCGATCGCGACCAGGCCGGGCGTCGAATACTTCGTCACCGTGCGGGCCAAGGCGAAAGCCGGGGCCGTGCCGATGACCCCGGCCGGCTTCGTGGTCGGCTGGGAGCAGTTCGCCGTCTCGGCCACGCCCAAGGCCGCCGTCGCTCGCCCCGGCGCCGTGGCCCTGATCGACGGCAAGGACGCCGTCGTGCTGGAGGCAGCCGGCGCCAAGTTGACCATCGACCGCGCCACGGGCCTCGTCTCGGCCTACGCCAAGGGCGGCGCGGTGCTGGCCCAGGGCGGCCAGCCCAACTTCTTCCGGGCCGAGACCGACAACGACACGGCTACCGGCACGGTCGCCCAGCAGAAGCCCTGGCGCCTGATGACCGACGTGCGCCAGGTGCGCGCGATCACCGCCCGCAAGCTGGCCGGCGGAGAGGCCCAGGTCACGGTCGAGCACGCCCTGGGCGCCGGCGCGGCCAGGTTCGTCACCACCTACGTCATGGCCGGCGACGGCTCGGTGGCCGTGACCGGCGACCTCACCCCGCTGAAGGATGACCTGCCGCCGCCGGTGCGCGTGGGCCTGTGGTTCACCCTGCCCAGCCAGCCCAAGACCGTCGAATGGCTGGGGCGCGGCCCGCACGAGTCTTACGTCGACCGCTTCACCTCGGCCCCGGTCGGCCTGTGGCGCGGCGCCCTGGCCGACCAGAACCACGACTACATGCGGCCCCAGGACACCGGCAACAAGACGGGCGTGCGCTGGCTGGAACTGTCGGGCGGCGACAAGGGGGGCGGCCAGGGGGCGGCGGGCCTGCGGGTCGAGGCCGCCGGCGCCCCCCTGATGATGAACGCCCTGGCCTTCCCCTACCAGGACCTCTACCGCCGCGCCCCGGGAACCTGGAAATCCACCGACATCGTCCCCCACGACGCCGGAACCCTCCTCATCGACGCCGCCCAATGGGGCGTCGGCGGCGACACCACCTGGAACTTCGTCGGCCAGCCGCACGTGAAGTACCGGACGAAGCTGGAACCCACGCGGGTGAGCTTCCGCCTGGAGCCGTTCACGGGCGAGGGGACGGAGGCGGGCAAGGCGAAGCCGGCGCGGGCGACGGAGGTGGAATAGCCCCTCAGTCCGCTCCTCCCAACAGCCCCTGGATCACGCTCGCGCCCTGGGCGGCGGCCAGGGTGCGGGCGGTCTGGCCCGTGGCGTCGGGGCGGGTGGGGGAGGCGCCTTTTGCGAGGAGGAGGCGGACCTGGGTTTCGCGGCCGAACAGGCTGGCCAGCATCAGGGCGGTCTGGCCCTGGGCGTTGGCCTGGTCGACCGGGCAGGCGGTCTCGTCGAGCAGCAGGCGGGCGACCGCGTCGTCGCCCTTGAAGGCCGCGCCCATCAGGGCGGTGTTGCCCCTGGTGTCGCCGGCGCAGGCGTCGGCGCCGCGCTTGATCAGGGTGCGGACGAGGTCGACCTTGCTGTTGTAGGCGGCGAGCGTCAGGGCGGTGTAGCCGCGCGCGTCGCGGGCGTTGAGCGGGGCGCCGGCGTCGAGCAGGGCGAGCACGATGTCCGCCCGGCCCTCGCGGGCGGCGGCGAAGAAGGCGGCCTTGGGGTCGGGCGCAGGTGCGGCGGGCGCGCCTTGCAGGGCGGCGGCCAGGAGGATGGCGGTGAACATGTGGGGGATCCGAAAGGAGAGCGGACCCGGCCGTTTCCGACCGGGTCCTGAGGAGGCTTAGTTGCTGGCCAGCTTGGCGGCTTCCAGCGCCTTGGCGGCCCGGGCCTTTACGGCGGCCAGGTCGACCTTGGTCGCCGCCGCCAGGCGCGTCCCGTAGTCGGGATCGGCCGCGTAGAAGTGGCTGACCATGATCTCCTTGATCTCCGGAACCGTGACGCCGTTGAGGTCGCCCGACAGGTTGCGGATCAGGGCGGCCTTCTGGTCCTCCGGCAGGCGCTTCCAGAAGAGGCCCGCCTGGACGAACGGCTCCTGCTTGCCGATCGCCTTCTGCTGGATCGTGGTCGTCACCTCATAGGGGCTGAGCTTGTAGGCGGCCGTGTCGGCATAGACGCCCGCATCGGTGCGGCGCGAGGGCTGGTAGTTGACGTCGCCGACGCGCGGGACGGTGTTCATCGCCCCGTCCTGGGCGCCGTTCCTGACGGCGACCTTGGGGGCGTTGACGGCCAGCTGCTGGTAGTTCGGGCCCAGGCGGTGGCGCTGGGTGTCGGCGTAGCTGAACAGGCGCCCCTGCAGCAGGCGGTCGGGCGAGGGCTCGATGCCAGGCACCAGGACGCCCGGCGAGAAGGCGCTCATCTCGGTCGACTGGAAGAAGTTCTCCGGCATGCGGTTCAAGGTCATGGTCCCGACCTTGATCTCGGGCATGTCGTACCAGTCCTTCGTCGCGTCGAAGGGGTTGTAGCCCAGCTTGGCGATGTCCTCGGGCTTGAGGATCTTGACGTAGAGGTCCCACTTGGCGGGTTGGCCCTTGCCGATCGTGGCGTAGAGGTCGTCGGTCAGGTAGTTGAAGCCGGCCTTCTGGGCCTCGTCGGGGGTGTAGTTCCTGATCCCCTGCTGGCTCTTCCAATGGAACTTGGCGAACACCACCTTGCCGTCTTCATCCACCAGCTTCAGGGCATGGACGCCATTGCCGTCCATGGTCCGGTAGCTCTGCGGCGTGCCGAGGTCCGTATAGAGCTGGGTGATCATGTGGGTGCTTTCCGGCTGGTGACTGAAGAAGTCGAACAGTCGGGTCGGGTCCTGCTTGTTGGTCACCGGCGAGGGCTTCAGCGAGTGCACCATGTCGGGGAACTTCATGGCGTCGCGGATGAAGAACACCGGCAGGTTGTTGCCCACCAGGTCCCAGTTGCCTTCGCTCGAATAGAACTTGGTGGCGAAGCCGTGCGGGTCGCGCAGATATTCGGGCGAGCCCTGCGGGTGGATCACGGTCGAGAAGCGCACGAACACCGGGGTGGTGACGCCGGCCTTGAACAGGGCCGCCTTGGTGTATCTGTCGAGCTCGCCGTTGGAGACGAACTGGCCCTCCGCGCCCGTGCCGCGGGCGTGGACGACGCGCTCGGGGATGCGCTCGCGGTCGAAGCGGGCCAGCTTCTCGATGAGGTGGAAGTCCTCCAGCATCACCCCGCCCCATTCGCCGGCGGTCTTGGAATTCTGGTTGTCGCCCACCGGGGCGCCGCTGTCCTGAGTCTGGCTGGGGGTCTGGCGGGGCGTGTCGGCGGCCTGTGAGGCGGCGGCGCTCGTGGCGCTCAGGGCCAGGGCGGCGAGGATGGCGGTGGAGGGGCGGGACGTCATCGGGTCTCCTGTCGGCCAGTCGTGGCGATGTCTTTGGCGATGCGTCCTTTCGAATAGGGACGGGGCCTGACCGACGGAAACGAATAGAATCTCGGGCCCTGATCGACTGGGCCGATCAGCCGGCCAGGGCTTTGCGTCCAGGCCGTGCGGCGCTGGCCAGGCTCTGGCGGATATGCTGGGCCAGCAGGGCGAACTCCTCGGCGCGCGGGGTGTTGCGCCGCCAGGCCAGGGCGATGGTGCGGTGCGCCCGGGGCGCGTCGAGCGGACGGGTGACGATCGGCGCGCCGTCGATGACTCCGGCCTCGACGGCGATGGCGGGGATCAGGCTGACGCCCATCCGCGCCTCGACCAACTGGACCAGGGTGTGCACGCCGGCCCCGCGCCCGGGGGCGCGGTCGAGATCGCGACGTTCGCAGGCGTCCAGGGCGTGGTCGCGCAGGCAGTGGCCGTCGTCGAGCAGCAGCAGGCGCTCGGCCGGCAGGTCGCGGGGGGCGATCGACGGGCGCCGGGCCAGCGGGTCATCGACGTGCAGGGCGACCAGGATCTCGTCCTCGAACAGGGTGACGTGGTCGAGGCCGTCGCAAGGATAGGGCAGGGCCAGCACCAGGCAGTCGCGCGCGCCCCGGCTGAGGGACTCGCAGGCCCAGTGGCTCATCTCCTCGTGCAGCACGACCTGCAGTTCGGGGCAGCTCTTCTCCAGCGCCGGCAGCAGGCGCGGCAGCAGGAAGGGGGCGATGGTCGGGATCACCGACAGCCGCAGCGCGCCGCTCAGCGGCGTGGCCGGGGCCCCGGCCAGGGCGGCCAGGTCGCGGGCCTGGGCCAGCATGTCCTGCGCCCGCATCGCCGCCCGCACGCCCAGCGGCGTGAAGATCGTCACCCGCCGGGTGCGTTCGACCAGCCGCGCGCCGAGGATGGTCTCCAGCTCCTTCAGCCCGGCCGAAAGCGTGGACTGGGTGACGTTGCAGGCGTCGGCCGCCCGGCTGAAGTGCATGTGCTCGTGCAGGCTGACCAGATATTGCAGCTGCCGCAAGGTGGGCAGGATCATCGGCGAGCGCCCGCCATCGCCGTTTCGGGCGCGCGGGAAAGGACGACGGGCGGGCCGTCGAGCGGGCGGGGTGTCATGCGGGAGCTCCTCGGCTCCCAGACTTCACCGTGCCGGCCGATAAGGCGAATTGATAGTTTTCATCGGCTCGATTGAGCGGGTCGATGGGGGCCCTTCATTGTCATCCCGGCCGAAGGAGCGCGTCAGCGGTCCGTAGAGCCGGGACCTCCCAAGTCGGCAGTTCGGAACGGTAGGAGATCCCGGCGCTCCGCTTCGCTGCGGCCGGGATGAAAAGTTCTAAGTAACTGAATTATCTAACTTGTGGAATTTGGGGTGGTGTGGAGGGAGGGGGATCGAACCCCTCCCGCGGCGCTTCGGCTGCTCCCTCTAGGAGATGCCAGATCATCTTGCTGACGTGGGGTGCTGCGTCCTACCAAGGCTCCACGCAACCGCGAGCAACACCTTTGTCCCGAACGTCGTCTCAAATTTGAAAGAACGAGATTTTCTAGGCTTGCCAGACTTCTTGTTCTTACCAACCTCAGACTTAGTTTTGATGTGTAGTTTCATGTGCATCTCCGATTTCACTTTAGTTTTTGCCAAAATGAAGCCAGTGAGAGCAACACCCCACATCGCAAGATCGATTGGGCAACCCAAAAAGAGCATTGCCACCGAACTTGTGTGGCCATCATAACTTCGTGAGGTTGAAAAATCAACCTGATGTTACTTCGCAGCGATTAGCAATTCCAGGCTCAGCCCGCTATCACCCCGCCAGCGCTTCCCGCTTCTCCTCCAGCGCCAGCCAGTCCTCTTCGGCCTGGGCCAGGTCCGCCCGGGCCTTGTCGAGCGACTTCATGATCTTGTCGAAGCCGGCCGGGTCGCGGGCGTAGAGGTTGGGGTCGTCCAGCTTCTTCTCGAGGTCGGCCAGGATCTTGGGGGAGTTGGCGATCAGGGCCTCGCATTCCTCCAGGCGGCGCTGGTCCTTGTAGGACAGCTTGACGGCCTTCTTGGGCGCGGTCGGAGCAGCGGGGGTGACGATGGCCTTGTGCGAGCCGGTTCCGGTGGCGAAGTCGCCGGCCGCGCCGCGGGCGCCCTTGAAGAAGTCCGGGGCCTGGTCGATCAGGTCGCTCCAGCCGCCGGGGGTCTCCAGCACCTGGCCGTGGCCGTTCATGGCGATGGTTGAGCTGGCCAGGCGGTCGATGAAGTCGCGATCGTGGCTGACAAGAATGAGGGTTCCCTCGAAATCGGCCAGAAGCTCTTCCAGCAGATCCAGCGTGTCCATGTCGAGGTCGTTGGTCGGCTCGTCGAGCACCATCAGGTTCATCGGCGTGGCCAGGGCGCGGGCGAGGAGCAGGCGGTTGCGCTCGCCGCCCGACAGGCTGGTGACCGGCTGGCGCAGCTGGGCCTCGGTGAACAGGAACTCCTTGGCGTAGCCGGCCACGTGCTTGGGCTGGCCGCGCACCAGGATGGAGTCGCCGCCCGACGGCGTGAGAAAGTCCCAGACGGTGATCTTTTCCGACAGGGCCATGCGGTTCTGGTCGACGTAGGCGACCTCGAGATTGGTGCCCAGCTGCACGGTCCCGGCGTCGGCCTCCAGCTCGCCCAGCAGCAGGCGCACCAGCGTGGTCTTGCCGGCGCCGTTGGGGCCGACCAGGGCGACACGGTCGCCGCGCAGGATGCGGGTCGAGAAGTTCTCGACGATGGTGCGCTCGCCGAACGTCTTGGTCAGGCCCTTGGCCTCGACCACGCGCTTGCCCGAGGTTCCCGAGCTCTCGACGGCCATGGTCATCGAGCCGCGCTTGTCGGCGACGATGTCGCGCTTCTGGGCGCGCAGGTCCATCAGGGCGCGGCGGCGGCCTTCGTTGCGGGCCCGGCGGCCCTGGACGCCGCGGGCCAGCCAGGCGTTTTCCTTCTCCAGCTGCTTGTTCAGCCGGCGCTCCTCGTCGGCCTCGGCGGCCAGCACCTGCTCGCTCCAGGTCTCGAACTCGGCGAAACCCTTGTCGAGGCGACGCACCTTGCGGTGCTCCAGCCAGAAGGTGCGCTGGGTGACGCGGTTGAGGAAGGCGCGGTCGTGGCTGACGATCAGGGCCGCGCACTTGGAGTTGGCCAGCTCCTCTTCCAGCGTCTGGATGGCGAAGATGTCCAGGTGGTTGGTCGGCTCGTCGAGCAGCAGCACGTCGGGCTGTTCGGCGAAGGCGCGGGCGAGCGCGGCGCGGCGGCGCTCGCCGCCCGAGAGGCCCTGGGTGCTCTTCTGGAAGTCCAGGCCGAAGTCGGCGAGCGTGGCGTGGGCCTCGTAATCCTGGGCGCCGCCGGCCGTGCAGTAGTCGAGCAGGGTCTCGCCGGTGATGTCCGGCTCCTGGCTGACGAACACCACCTTGGCGCCCGGCTGCACGGCGCGCTCGCCGCTGTCGGCCTCGGCGCCCTGGGCGGCCAGCACCTTCAGCAGGGTCGACTTGCCGGCGCCGTTGCGGCCGACCAGGCAGGCGCGCACGCGCGGCTCCAGGGCCAGGTCCACGCCGTCGAACAGCGGCTTGGCGCCGTCGGCGAGACGAACGTCCTTGAGGGCGAGCACGGGGGCGCGGGCGGGGGCGGCCATGGAGCGGTCTTTACGTCTGGGAGGGCGGCGAGGCGGGGGAGGCGAAGGAGATGGGGCCTATAGCAGGGCGCGGGGAGGGGGAAGGCGGAAAGTTTGACGGGCGGGCGAGCCGATTGCGGGTGTTTGGGTGAAGCGCTACCTTGGCGGGCATGAACGCGCCGGCCCTGTCGTCTTTTAGCAAACACCTTCGCCGCCTCGGCGAGTGGTTGATGACGCTGTTCCTCCTGTGGATCGGGGTGGGCGAAAGCGTCCTGCGATTCTTCTTCAGCGGCGGGCGGGACGGCGTGATCGACACCGTCTGGCTGGCAGGCCTGCTGGCCGCCTTCCTGATCTTCTTCGTGGCCCTTCATCTGCTCGACAGGCCACGGGGGGGGCCCCGCCAGGCCCTGGTCTGGGCGGTGCTAGGCACGGCGATCTGGCTAGGCTTCTGCGCCTGGGCGGCGCCGATCATTCCCCCGACCGAGCGCCTGACCGCGACGGCCCTCGGCCTGGCGCCGATCGTCGCCGGTTGGGCCGGGCTGGCGTTCAAGGCGCACAGCCTTGGACGCGGGACGGCACCGGAATCGCTCCTCGAAAAGATCGCGGGGTTCCTGCTCTGGGTGCTGCTTTCGGGCGTCGCCGGCGCGCCCTTGCTGATCCGCTTCCTTGAAGGCGGCTGGCGCGAGGGCGGGCCGGTGCTGCTGGCCCTGTTCGCCTGCGGTTGCCTGCTGATGGTCGTGCTGGCGGCCTTCTTCCGCCCCAAGCCCCAGGGGCAGGTCTAAGCCGCCCGCTTCATCTCCTCCGCCTGCGCCGGGACCGGCTTGCGCAGCACCCGCTCGCGCAGGCGCAGGAAGGGGCGTTCGATCAGCAGCCACAGCAGGACGGCGGCCGCGAAGTCGGCGGCGAGATAGGCGCCAAGGCCGGTCCAGCCGCGCAGCACGGTGTCGCCCAGGGCCTCGCGCAGCATGTGCTGCACCGGCTTGTGGACGAGGTAGAGGCTGTAGGCGAGGGTCGCCACGGCGGTGACGGGCTGGAGCGGCAGCCGCTGCAGGGCCGGCTCCAGGTCGAGCAGGGCGCAGAGCAGCAGGGTCGTGGCCAGGCAGGCCAGCGGATAGAGGAAGACCGCGCCGGTGAGGTCCAGCGCCACGCCGTCGGCGGTGCGCAGGCACAGGATCACGGTGGCGACGGCGGCGGCCAGGCCCAGCGGTCCGGTGACGGTCGGCGGGGCGAAGCGGGCGACCTGGGCGGGGCGGAAGATCCGGGCGGCGGCCAGCAGCACGCCCAGGGCCAGGCCGTCCAGCCGGGTCCAGGTCGGGTAGTAGATCAGCCGCAGGAAATCGGCCGGCCGGGTGGACGGATCGGCGGCCGGGCCGTGCCAGATCCCCCAGCGCAGGGCCATGCCGCCGAGGATCAGGGCGACGCCGACGGCGACGCTGGGTCCCCATCCCCTGAAGCGGGCCAACAGGAGGACCAGCGGCGGCAGGATCCAGTAGAAGTGCTCCTCGACGCACAGCGACCAGGCCGAGGTGAAGGCGCCGGTGACGCGGTAGTCGAGGCCGACGTTCATGGTGAAGGTCAGGAACCGCCACAGCGGCTGGATCGCCTTGCCGTCCGAGAAGCCGGGCAGCAGGAAATAGAGCGTCAGCACCACCAGGAAGGCCGGCAGGATGCGGAAGGCGCGGCTGGTCCAGAAGCGCTTGAAGTCGACGCCGTTCCCCGCCGCGATCCCCTTCAGCAGCTGGGCGCCGATCAGGTAGCCGCTGAGCACGAAGAACACGTCGACCCCCAGCCAGCCGAAGGGCTGGACGGTGAGCAGCGGCTCGGGCCGGGCGGGCTTGGGCATGTGCCAGGTCATGACCAGCAGGATGGCGGCGGCGCGCAGCAGGTCGGGTCCGTAGGCGCGGCGATGCTGGTCGCGCCCATGCTGGTCGCGCGATGGGGCGAAGAGGGCGACGAGGGCCCTGGAGACGGCGTTCATGATGATCCCGAAAGGCCGCCGGGAGGCAAGGGCGGCGGCCGGGGAGGATGGTGCGCGATCAACCTTGAGTCGTCACGGGGCGGAGGCGAGGTTTCGGAAGATTTCGATCGTCCTTCTCCCCTTGCGGGAGAAGGTGTCGGCGATAGCCGACGGATGAGGGGTCTCTCAGACTTGAGACGCCGCGCCGGCCCCCTCAGTCGCTCCGCGACAGCTCCCCCAGAGGGGGAGCATCTGCTGAGCTAAATCCTCCCCCTCTGGGGGAGGTGGCCCGGAGGGCCGGAGGGGGTCTACGCCCCCGCCAGCCGCCACACCGAAAACTCCTTGAACCGCAGCCGGCTCCAGGTCGTGCGCAGTCCGAACCAGCCGGTGCGATAGGGATCGGTGTCGGCCAGCTCGAACAGTTTCCGCCCGTCGGCCCAGTACTGGATCAGGCCGTCATAGGCCACCAGCCGGACGGCGACCCAGCGGTTGGGCTGAAGCAAGGTCCGGGCGTCCTTGAGGTCGTGCTGGGGCAGCATCGGGCGGTCGCCGGCCCGGCCGACATAGCGGCGCAGGCGGGTGCTGGAATTGTAGTTGCCGCCCTGGCCGACATAGTAGGTCTTGAGCAGGTCGTAGTCGGCGAAGGCGCCGCTGCGGGGGCTGGCGAAGAGGTCGTCCGGGGAGCGGACGTCGGTGGCCATCCAGAAGGCGTTGAGGTCGCTGATCCGGTCGTTGCGGCCGCCTTCGTAGACGGCCTGGGCCTGGTATTCGATCAGCAGCGGGCCTTGCAGGCGCGGCTTGAACCAGGCGGTGAGGCCGGCCGGGGCGTCGAGCTCGAGGACGCCGTTCTCGGCTTTTGCGGCGGCGGGTTTCTCGGCCTCGATCGTCCAGTTGGCGAGGCCTTGGGTGAAATCGTCCGTATAGAGACGGTTTGCCTTGCGCCAGGGCTCTGGGGTTTGCGCGCGGGCGGTCGTGGCCAGCGGCAGGGCGAGGACGGACAGGGCGAGGGCGCGGCGGGTGAGCATGGGGGCAGGGGTAGCAGGGCCGGAGACGCTCGCGAAGCCCCTCTCCCCCTGCGGGAGAGGGTGGCCTCCGAAGGAGGTCGGGTGAGGGGTCTCTCAGGCCGTACCGCCGCGGCGGCGGTCAGGCTGGGTGAGGCGATTTCCTTTTGAGAGACCCCTCATCCGTCGGCCTTCGGCCGCCACCTTCTCCCGCAAGGGGAGAAGGGTTCAGTCCTCGTCCGGCTCATACGGCCAGTCGCCCTTGTCGACCATCAGGTCGGTGGCGACGAAGTCCATGGCGTCTTCGGGGTCGTCGAGGCTGGTTTCGCTGATGGTCTGGTCGCGGATCGAGACGCCGGCCTTGTGCGGGCTGTCGGGGTCGCCGGTGATCAGCGGGTGCCACTGGGGCAGGGTCTTGCCCTCGTGCAGGCGGCGATAGGCGCAGGAGGGGGGCATCCACTCCAGGTCCTCGATGTTGTGCGGCGTCAGCTTGATGCAGTCGGGCACGGTCTTGCGACGGTTGGGGTAGTCGCTGCAGCGGCAAAGATGGGCGTCGAGCAGCTGGCAGTGCACCCGTGTGGGGATCACTTCGCCCGTATCTTCGTCTTCGAAGCGAACCAGGCAGCAAAGGCCGCAGCCGTCGCATAGACTCTCCCACTCGGGGACGGTCATCTGGTGAAGGGATTTCGTCTCCCAGAAAGGTTTGCGCGCCATCATCGGGGCGTCCTAAACCCAATCGCCAAGAAGACCAACTGGACGCAACACCGCACGTGAACGACTGGACGCTGCCGCCCTACAAGTTCGAGGACACGCCCGCGCGCCCGACGCCGCCGGCGCAGGGCGGATTCGCGCCTGTTCCGCCGTCTCCGCCGGAGCCCCCGCAACAGCCTCCGCAGCGCCCGCCGGAAGAGCCGTTCCGGGCCGACCTGAAGCCGCCGCGCAAGAAGGGCGGCTGGGGCTGGGTGTGGATCACCCTGCTGGTCAGCGCCCTGATCGGCTTCATCGCCGTGGGCGGCGGCGCGGCCTATGTGTGGTTCAAATATCTGAAGGACACGCCGGAGCTGCCCAGCCGGGAGGCCCTGTTCGCCATCAACCGCGCGCCGGGCGTGCGGTTCGAGGACCGCAGCGGCCAGGTGATCGCCACGCGCGGCCCGCGCTATGGCCAGCGGGTGACGGTCAATACGGTGCCAGGCTACGTGCCGCTGGCCTTCCTGGCGGCCGAGGACAAGCGCTTCTACAAGCACGGGCCGATCGACCTCTACGGCATCGCCCGCGCGGCCTGGGTCAACTGGCGGGCGGGCCGCACGGTGCAGGGCGCCTCGACGCTTTCGCAGCAGCTGGCCAAGGGCCTGTTCCTGACGCCCGACCGCACGGTCGAGCGCAAGTTGCAGGAAATGCTGATGGCCTGGCGGCTCGAGCAGGTCCTGACCAAGGACGAGGTGCTGGAGCTCTATCTCAACCGCGTGTTCTTCGGGGCCAACACCTATGGCGTCGATGGCGCGGCAAGGACCTATTTCGGCAAGCCGGCCAGCCAGCTGACCCTTTCCGAAGCCGCCCTGCTGGCCTCGCTGCCCAAGGCGCCGTCGCGCCTGGCCCTGACGCGGGACATGGAGGGGGCGCTGGCCCGCTCGCGGCTGGTGCTGGCCAACATGAAGAAGGAAGGCTGGATCACCGCCGAGGAGGAGGCCAAGGCGCTGGACGACACCCCGCGCCTGTCGCCCGACGCCGTCAGCGACGAGGGCGACTATGGCTGGGTGCTGGACTACGCCACCACCGAGGCCATCCGCATCGCCGGCCAGAACGCGCCGGATCTGGTGGTGCGCCTGACCATCGACAGCCGTTTGCAGAAGGCGGGCGCCGACATCGTGCGCCAGGCCATCGCCCTGGGCGGCGAGCATGCGGGCGCCAGCCAGGCGGCGCTGCTGTCGATCTCGGCCGACGGGGCGATCCGGGCGATGGTGGGCGGCACGGACTATATCGCCAGCCCGTTCAACCGGGCTGTGCAGGCCCGTCGCCAGCCGGGCTCGACCTTCAAGCCGTTCGTCTATGCCGCGGCCCTGGAGAAGGGCGTGCTGCCGACCGACATCCGCGTCGACGCGCCGGTGCAGTTCGGCGACTGGAAGCCGGAGAACTATGGCGGCGACTATCGCGGCCCGATGACGGTGGAGCAGGCCCTGGTGACCTCGACCAACACCATCGCCGTCAAGCTGGCCCAGGAGGCCGGCGGCGCGCGGGTGGCGGACCTGGCCCGCCGGTTCGGCGTGACCAGCCTGCCCGAGCGGCCGGACCTGTCGGTGGCCTTGGGGGCCTATGAGGTCAATCTGCTGCAGATGACCTCGGGCTTCCAGGTGTTCCAATTGGGCGGCCAGCGCGTGGCGCCCTACGTCATCGAGAGCATCGCCGCCCAGGACGGCCGGCCGATCTACAGCCGCGGGCCGCTGGCCCCGACCCAGGTCTATGACGTCGCCAAGGCCAGCATGATGGTCAAGATGATGAAGAAGGTGGTCGACCAGGGCACCGCCAAGCGGGCGGCGTTCGGCTGGCCGGCGGCGGGCAAGACCGGCACCAGCCAGAACTGGCGCGACGCCTGGTTCGTGGGCTTCACCCCCGACTTCGTGACCGGCGTCTGGGTGGGCAACGACGACGACAAGCCGATGAACAAGGTGGTCGGCGGCGACATCCCGGCCAGCATCTGGCGGCGGTTCATGCTGGCCGCGCACCAGAACCTGGCGATCCGGGATTTCCCGTGGCTGCTGCCCGACCCGGAGCCGAGGACCTCGCCGGATCCGAGGAACGGCTTTTACGAGACCCTGTCGTCGGAGTTCGCGCGGACGGCTTCGGAGCTGGAGGCCGACGCCGCGCCGGACGAGCCGGCGCCGGGGGCGGGGCCGCAACCGCAGACGCCGCCGGAGCTGCCTTACTAGATCCCTCTCCCCTTGCGGGAGAGGGTGGCCTCCCGGAGGGAGGTCGGGTGAGGGGTCTCTCAGATCTCACCGCCGCGAAAGCTGATCGGCTTTCGCGGCGTTTCTCGTTGGTGCGACCCCTCATCCGTCGGCCTTCGGCCGCCACCTTCTCCCGCAAGGGGAGAAGGACGCTTTTACGCCTGGAAGATCGCCCGCAGTCGCGCCTCGTCCGGCGCGGCGGCGATGTGGACGATCAGGGTGGCGGGCAGGTCGAGGGACGGGTGCAGGGCCGCGTGGGCGGCGAACCAGGCAACCTCTTCGAGCGGCTCGTCGGCATGCCAGGTGGTCATGACGTCGTCGTCGTCGGACAGGTTTTCGCCGGACGGATCAGCCTGGATCGAGACCAGGGCCGCATCGTCATCGACGGCGTCGTGCCAGGCCTCGCAGTCGATCCCCCAGGCCAGGGCGTAGCGGCAGCCGGCCCGGACCAGCCAGGCGGTGATCCGGGCGCGCCAGGCCGGGTCGGCGGCGGCTTCCAGCACCAGCACGGCCTTGAAGGGGGCCCGCGGCGGCTCGGGCGGCGGGTCGGCGCCGGGCGGCAGGTGCAGATAGGCGACGGCGGTCATGGCCAAGGTCTAGCAGGTCGCGCCGCCGACGGGGATAGAGCGTCGTGGATCCCCGGTTTGTGGCGGAAAAAGTCGGGCGATTCCGGCGGTTTGCAACTTTATCAGCGTCGTGGATCAGACGCGTTCGCTGGCGCCGTACACTTCTGTCATGGCCGAGAAAAGCGACGAGGCGCAGCGCTGGGGCGAGAGGCTCCAGAGCGACCTCATGGCGTCGATGGACGCCGAATGGAACCGGGCGAAGGACAGCGACGATGTCGCCGTCGTGGCCCTGGCCGACAAGCGCGCCCGGATGATGGGGACCTTCGCGCGGTCGGCCAAGGCGGTGGTCGCCATGATTTCCGAACCCAAGCAGGCCGCCGCGACCGGCGGCGAAGAGGACGAGGCCGACATGCATGGCGAGATCCCCGACGATCCCGAAGAGCTTCGAGCCGCAGTTGAGTCCAAGGTCGCCAAGCTTGCTGAACTGCTGGAGCGCAAGCGCAGCGAGGGACAGGGCGGTGGCGATCGCGGCGATGGACTTCGATCAGAAGCGGAGGTTTCTCAGCGTCGATCTGGTTGAGGCCCTGCCGCACCAGGAACTCGAACTGGTCGAAGGCTGGTCGACCTTCCTGCTGCTGGGCGGGCGTGGGTCGGGCAAGACCTTCGCCGGGGCGCGGTGGATGGCGCAGATGGCGCTCTCCGTGCCGCGCATGGCCCTGGTGGGGCCGACCCTGCACGACGTACGCGAGGTGATGGTCGAGGGGGCGTCGGGCCTGCGGGCCGCGAGCGGGCCGGCCTTCAGGCCGCGCTGGGAAAGTTCGCGCCGCCGGCTGGTCTGGCCGAACGGGGCGGCGGCCTATGCCTTTTCCGCCGAAGATCCCGACAGCCTGCGCGGGCCGCAGTTTCACGCGGCCTGGGCCGACGAGTTCTGCGCCTGGCCCAAGGCGAGCGAGACCCTGGCCATGCTGCGGTTCGGTCTGCGGCTGGGCGAGGATCCGAGGCTGGTGGTGACCACCACGCCGCGTCCGACCCGGGCGTTGAAGGTGCTGATGGCCGAAGCGGGAGTGGCGACGACGCGGGCGGGGACGGCGGCCAACGCCGGCAACCTCGCGCCCCGGTTCCTGGCCAGCCTGGAGGCGCTTTACGGCGGCACGCGGCTGGCGGCCCAGGAGCTGGAGGGGATCGTCGTCGAGGCCGACGGCGGCCTGTTCCGGGCCGAGGACCTGGCGCGGTGCCGTGGGGCGCCGCCGGCGCGGTTCGACCGGGTGGTGGTGGCGGTCGATCCGCCGGCCACGGCGCGCGGCGACGCCTGCGGGGTGGTGGTCGCGGGTCGCCGCGATGGCCGCGCCTATGTGCTGGCCGACCGCACGGCGCGGGGCCTGTCGCCCAACGGCTGGGCCAGCCTGGCGGTCGCGGCGGCCGTGGATTTCGACGCCGACGCCCTGGTGGCCGAGGCCAACCAGGGCGGCGAAATGGTCCGCTCGGTGCTCGCCCAGGCCGCGCCGCCGTGCCCGATCAAGCTGGTGCGGGCCTCGGTGGGCAAGCGGGCGCGGGCCGAACCGGTGGCGGCTTTGTACGAGCAGGGCCGGGTGGTGCACTGCGGGGCGTTTCCGGCGCTGGAGGAGGAACTGATGGGGCTGGGCGACGGGGATCTCGGGCACAGTCCGGACCGGGCGGATGCGTTGGTCTGGGCGCTCAGTGAACTGATGCTGGGCGGGGGGAAGGAGCCGAGGTTGAGGGTGGTTTAGGCGCCCTTCGGGCGACCCCCTCAGTCGCTCCGCGACAGCTCCCCCAGAGGGGGAGCATCTGAAGCACCAAGATCCTCCCCCTTTGGGGGAGGTGGCCCAGAGGGCCGGAGGGGGTCAGCGCCGGCGTTGGCCAGGATCGTCGCGAGGGTGTCGTCGACCGAAGCCAGCACCTCAATGGCTGGAATACGAAGCGTGCGTATGCCTCGTGCGGCAAACCAGGCGTCGCGACGGGCGTCACGCCAGGGGCGATCGCCAGTGTCGTGCGCATAGCCATCGACCTCGACCGCCAGTTTCAGGGCGTCGCAATAGAAGTCGAGCACGTAGGGCCCGACAGGGTGCTGCTTGCGAAAGTGCAGGCCTTCGAGGCGACGCGCCTTGAGGCCGATCCATAGGAGGACCTCTGGGAGGCTCATGGTGCGGCGGAGCGTCTTGGCGTTTCGTCGGGTGCGCTTGGGCGCGTCCACCGGGGTCCCCCTCCGTCGCTTCGCGACACCTCCCCCAGAGGGGGAGGATCTTTGGCTGCGACTTTCAAATTACAATGTTCTCTATTTGTTCTCAACCTTCACGGGAGCGGCCATGCCCCTCTTCGCATCCCGGCGCGCGCCGGAAATCAAGGACTCCCGCGCCGCCAGGCTGGTCGCCCTGACCAGCGGCGGGCGGGCGCAGTGGACGCCTCGGGACTATGGGGCGTTGGCGGCGGAGGGGTTCGGGAAGAACCCCGTGGCCTATCGCTGCGTGCGGATGATCGCCGAGGCGGCCGCCGCCGTGCCGCTGGTGGTGTTCCATGACGGGCGGCGCAGCGACGATCATCCGCTGGCGAAACTGCTGGCGCGGCCCAATCCCGAGCAGGGCGGGCCGGATCTGATGGAGCAGTTCTTCGGGCATCTGCAGGTGGCGGGGAACGGCTATCTGGAGGCGGCTGGGGATCAGCCGGAGGAACTCTATGCGCTGCGGCCCGACCGGATGGCGGTGGTTCCGGGGCCGCGCGGCTGGCCGGCGGCCTATGACTACCAGGCCGGCGGGCGGACGGCGCGGATCGCGCGGGACGCCGACGGCTGGCTGCCGGTGCTGCACCTGAAGCTGTTCAACCCGACGAGCGACCATTACGGGGCCTCGCCGCTGGAGGCAGCGGCCTTCGCCATCGACGTGCACAACGCCTCGGGGGCGTGGAACAAGGCGCTGCTGGACAACGCCGCGCGGCCGTCGGGGGCGCTCGTTTATGGCGGGCGCGACGGGGATCGGCTGTCCGAGGAGCAGTTCGAGCGGCTGAAGGCCGAACTGGCGGGCGCCCACGCCGGCGCCGACAACGCCGGCCGGCCGCTGCTGCTGGAGGGCGGGCTGGAGTGGAAGCCGATGTCGCTGACCCCGGCGGACCTGGACTTCGTCGAGGGCAAGCACGCCGCGGCGCGGGAGATCGCCCTGGCGTTCGGGGTTCCGCCGCAGCTGTTGGGCATTCCGGGGGACAACACCTACGCCAACTATCGCGAGGCCAATGGCGCGTTCTGGCGGCACACGGTCGCGCCGCTGGCCGAGCGGGCGGCGCGGGCGCTGACGGCGTGGCTGGGGGTGAAGTTCCCCGGCGCGCGGGTGGCGTGCGACCTGGACGCCGTGCCGGCGCTGAGCGCCGAGCGGGACGCCCTGTGGGCGCGGCTGGAGGCGGCGAGTTTTCTCACCGACGCGGAGCGGAGAAGGCTGGCGGGGGTGGAGGGTTAGTTTCCTTCTCCCCTTGCGGGAGAAGGTGTCGGCGAAAGCCGACGGATGAGGGGTCTCTCAGACCCTTCAACCTCCGCATCCGGTCGATCCGCCATCGCGGCGGCGCCGGCTTTCGACCCCTCACCCGACCCCCTTCGGGGGCCACCCTCTCCCGCAAGGGGAGAGGGAAGGAGGATTGATGACCACGACAAACCGCTGGCGGCTGGACCGCCAGATCTCGGCCGCCGTGCTGGTGGCGGTGGTGCTGCAGGCGGCGGCCGCCCTGATGTGGGCCGGGCGGGCCAGCGCGCGGATCGACGATCTGACGCGGCGGCTGGAGGCCCAGGCGCCGGTGGCCGAGCGGCTGGCGCGGCTGGAAGCCCAGGCCGACGCCACGCGCGCGGCGCTGGTGCGCATCGAGGCCAAGCTGGACGGAGGGGAGCGATGAAGGACCTCCGCATCGAGGGCTACGCCTCGCTGTTCTGGACCCGCGACCTCAATGACGACGTCACCGCCGCCGGGGCCTTCAAGCAGAGCCTGGAGGCGGGCGGAGCGGGCGCGATCCGCATGCTGCACCAGCATGACGAGGCCGAGCCGGTGGGCGTGTGGGACGAGGCGTTCGAGGATGCGCGCGGCCTATTCGTCCGTGGGCGGATAATTTCCGCGACACCGCGGGGTCGGCTGGTGGCGGCGCTGGTCTCGGCGGGGGCGCTGGACGGGCTGTCGATCGGCTTCCGGCAGGTCAAGGCGCGGACGGACGGGCCGCTGCGGGTGCTGAGCCGGGTGGACCTTTGGGAGGTGTCGATCGTCACCTTTCCGATGTTGCCGGGGGCGCGGCTGAAGGTGGTCGGCTGAAGTTTCCCTTCTCCCCTTGCGGGAGAAGGTGGCCGCGAAAGCGGCCGGATGAGGGGTCTCGCCGGACGTTCCGCGCGACCCCTCATCCTCCCACCGGCCTGTGGCCGGCGGGCCCCTCCTTCTCCCGCAAGGGGAGAAGGTCATCCGTGACGGAGAACTCCATGAAGGAAACCAAACAGGTTCCGGCCTCGCCGGAGGCTCGGGCGGCGTTCGCCGAGGTGTTGGCGGCGTTCGAGGGCTTCAAGACGGCCAACGACCAGCGGCTGGCCGCGATCGAGGCCAAGAGCGCCGACGTGCTGCTGGAGGAGAAGGCCGCGCGCATCGACGCGGCCCTGACCAGCGCCCAGGACCGGCTGGACCGCATCCTGGCCGAGAGCCGGCGTCCGGCCCTGGCCGGCGAGGCCCCGGCCGCGCGGGTCGACGAGCGCAAGGCCGCCTTCGACCGCTATGTGAAGACCGGCGAGACCGCTGGTCTGCTCGAGGCCAAGGGGCTGTCGGAAGGCACGGCCACGGCCGGCGGCTATGTGGCGCCGCCGGAGCTGGAGCGGCAGATCCTGCGCCGCCTGGCGGCCACCAGCCCGATGCGCGAGATCTGCCAGGTGCGCACGATCGGCGGCGGGACGTTCCGCAAGCCGGTGAGCCCCGCCGGCCTGGCGGCCGCCTGGGTGGCCGAGACGGCCGCCCGTCCGGAGACCACGGCCCCGACGCTGGACGTCATCGACTTCCCGGCCGGCGAGCTCTACGCCAGCCCGGCCGCGACCCAGGCCCTGCTCGACGACGCCTATGTCAGCATCGACGAATGGCTGGCCGAGGAGGTGCAGGACGCCTTCGCCGCCCAGGAGACCAGCGCCTTCGTCTCGGGCGACGGGGTCAACAAGCCCAAGGGCCTGCTGTCGTACACGGCCGCGGCGGACGCTTCGTACACCTGGGGGCAGCTGGGCTACCTCGCCACCGGCGTCGCCGGCGCCTGGCCGGCCAGCAACCCGACCGACAAGCTGATCGACCTGATCTACGCGGCCAAGACCCAGTACCGCCAGAACGGCCGCTTCGTGATGAACCGCCGCACGGTCAGCGCCGTGCGCAAGTTCAAGGACGCGCAAGGCAACTACATCTGGAACGCGGCCCTGCAGCCGGGGCAGTCGGCGTCGTTGCTGGGCTTTCCGGTGACCGAGATCGAGGCCATGCCGGATGTGGCGGCCAATAGCCTGGCCGTGGCGTTCGGCGACTTCGAGAAGGGCTACCTGATCGTCGACCGGGCCGGGGTGCGGGTGCTGCGCGACCCCTATTCGGCCAAGCCGCACGTGCTGTTCTACACCACCAAGCGCGTCGGCGGCGGCGTGCAGAACTTCGACGCGGTGAAGCTGCTGAAGTTCGCGGCGAGCTGACGACGAGCCTTCTCCCCTTGCGGGAGAAGGTGTCGGCGAAAGCCGACGGATGAGGGGTCTCTCAGATCCGAGCCGCCGCGCCCGGCCCGACCGCTGTCGCGGCGGCGAGGGTTTTCGACCCCTCACCCGACCCCCTTCGGGGGCCACCCTCTCCCGCAAGGGGAGAGGGGATTTTTCCCAAGGAAAAACCCATGCCCAATTCCGTGACCCTGGCCGAGGCCAAGGGGTTTCTGCGCGTGGGCGGGAGCGGCGAGGACGCGCTGGTTTCCCTGCTGATCGACGCCGCCGAGGCGCGGGTCGGGCAGGCGGCCGGGGTGGCGTTGACCTTCGCCGCGCCCGCGCCGCTGCGCCTGGCCGTGCTGGTCCTGGCCTGCCACGCCTACGAGCATCGTGACGGCGAGAAGCCGCCGCCGCTGTCGCTGGTCGAGCCCTGGCTCGCGCCCTATCGGCGAGCGCGCTTGTGAGTGGGCTCGAGAGCGATCTGGCCGCCGCCCTGGCCGGGGCGTTGGCGGCCGCGCCGGCCGTGAGCGCCATCGTCGGCGGTCGCATCCACGCCGATCCGCCGCGCATGCTGACCTATCCCTGCATCAGCGTCGGCCGGATCGAGAGCCGCACCGTGGGCGAGGACCTGCTGGAGCACGTGGTCACCATCACCTGCGCCTCGCGGTTCGGCGGGCCGGAGGAGGCGCGGGCGATGACGGCGGCGGCGCGGCTGGCGCTGCACGACGCGGTGTTGACCGCGCCGGGGCGCCGGCTGGCCTCGTGCCGGGTGCGCTACGCCGACGTGTTCGCCGCCTCGGACGAGGAGCTGACGCTGGGAATCCTGCGCGTGCGGGCCGTCAGCGAGCCGGCCTGACCCTTTCCCTTTTTCTCAAACGATGGAGGCGTCCATGGCCGCGCAAGCCGGCAAGGACATGCTGCTGAAGATCGGCGACGGCGGATCGCCCCAGACCTTCGTGACGGTGGCGGGGCTGCGGGCCCGGACCATCAGCCTGAACGCCCGCACGGTCGACGCCACCGACGGCGACAGCGCCGGCCGCTGGCGCGAGCTGCTGGCCGGGGCGGGCGTGCGCTCGGCTTCAGTGTCGGGCTCGGGCGTGTTCCGCGACGTGGCCTCGGACGCGGCGGTGCGCGACAGCTTCTTTTCCCAGACCGCCAGGACCTGGCGGCTGGTGATCCCCGACTTCGCCCAGCTGGAGGGGCCGTTCCTGGTCTCGGCGCTGGAATACGCCGGCCAGCACGACGGTGAGGCGGCCTTCGCCCTGACCCTGGCCTCGGCCGGGCAGGTGAGCTTCACGGCGATCTAGGGAGGGAACTGAAGATGACCATGCACAATCCGGGGCGCGGCGAAGTCACCGCCGTGCTGGCCGGGACGACGCGGACGCTGTGCCTGACCCTGGGCGCCCTGGCGCGGATCGAGGAGGCGCTGGGACTGGAGGACTGGAGCCAGCTGCCGGGGCGCATCGCCAGGATGTCGGCCCGCGACCTGCTGGCGGTGCTGCAGGCGCTGCTGGACGAGGACGGCCCGCCGCTGGACGTGGCGCGCCTGGACGTGCGCGAGGCCGCCGCCGCGGTGGCCAAGGCGCTGGCGGCCGCGGCGTGACCGGCTGGAGCGAGATGCTGGCCCGGGCGGCGCGGGAGTTCTGCGTGCCGCCGGCGGCGTTCTGGCGGCTGTCGCTGCCGGAGTGGCGGGCGCTGGCCGGTCCGCCGGCCTCGCCCGCCCTGCCGCGTCCGGCGCTGGAGGCGCTGATGGCGCGGTTTCCCGATGAGGAGGACGCGGCGTGAGCGGCTTCGACGACATGACGATCCAGGCGGGCGAGGCGGGGCAGGCCTTGGCGGCGCTGGAGGCCCCGGCGCGGGCGGCGGCGCGCTCGATCGAGGACGCCTTTTCGGCGGCGGGGTCGAGTCTGGCCCGCTCGTTGGCGCGAGCGGCGGCCGACGGCGAGGTGTCGCTGGCCGAGCTGGCGCGGGCGGTGCTGGCGGCCGTGCAGGCGGTGGCCGGCGGAAGCAGCGGCGGGAGCGGCCTGGGCGAGGCGCTGGGGTCGGCGCTGACCTCGGCCTTCTCGGGCGCGCGGGCCGACGGCGGCGCGGTGACCGGCGGCGGCGCCTATCTGGTCGGCGAGCGCGGGCCGGAGGTGTTCCGTCCGGCGGGCGCGGGCACGGTGGAGCCGCTGGGCGGCGGCATGAGCGTGACGGTGCAGGTCAGCGGCGGCGACGTCGGCGGCCTGGCGCGGTCGGACGCTCAGCTGGCGCAGGCCTTGGCGCGGGCGGTGAGTCTGGGGGCGAGGCGGCTTTAAAATCCCTCTCTCATAGAGAGAGGGAGGGGCCCGCCGCGAAGCGGTGGGAGGGTGAGAGGTTTCACCGCCGGCCGGTTCGCAGAGCGGTCAGGATGTCGTCGGTTGTGCCGCCGGGGTCTGCCAGAACCCGTGCGTTGGGAAGCGTCAGGACGGTGTATCCGAACAACTCTGGCGCCTGGGTGCGGCGTTCGTCATAGTCCTCGCGGTCCTCATGCATGGCGCCGTCCAGTTCGACGATCAGCTTGCCGGTTTCGCAGACGAAGTCGGCGAAGTAGCGATCGATCGAAACCTGGCGCAGGAACCGGAAGCCGCCGAGGCGGCGATTGCGGACCAGCGCCCAGAGCGCCTTCTCGGCCAGCGTCTGGTTGCGTCGAAGGCGGCGGGCGTTGGTGGTCGCGTCCATGGTGGAAGCCGGACATGGCCCGCGAAAAGGCGCAACGGAAGGAATGGGGGTTTTCCGGTGAGGGTGAAACCTCTCACCCTCCCACGCCTTCGGCGCGGGCCCCTCCCTCTCTCTATGAGAGAGGGGTCACGCGAAAGGCCCGCCGATTGCTCGGCGGGCCTTGGGATCCTTAGACGGCCAAAGCATGCAGGGGCGGGTCGCCCCAGCGGTTGTCGCGGGTCTGGCCTTCGGCGCAGCCGACCCAGAGGGTGAAGCCGACCGTGACCAGGAAGCCGAGGACGGCCGCGACGACCATGCCGCCGACGCTGGCCAGGGCGAAGATCTCCGGGTCGCCGCCGCCCAGGGCGATGGCGGCCGAGCCGAACACCAGCCACATCACCGAGCCCATCAGCAGCACGGGGCCGAGCAGGATCGGCAGCAGCTGCCACCAGGCGCTCTTGCCCATGTCGTGCAGGCGCTTGGCGTAGATGCAGACGAAGCAGAACAGCGTGACCAGCGAGGCGGCCCACCCGATGAAGGGGATCCAGCCGGCGACCACGTTGACGCCCAGCAGCATCAGCCAGGCGATCCAGAACGCCTGACGACCGATGCGGCCGTCGGCGGTGAACATCAGGGTTTTCCAGTCCATGTCTTTTCAGTCTCCCAACCTTGAGGAGGAGACTAGGCTCGGCGGGCTCGCGCTTTAAGTGAAATGGGCGTCATGACAAGGGTTTAACCAGGTGGGGTTTAACCCAGGCGCGAGGCCCGGCTGGGCGCGAGGCCGAGCCAGGCCAGGAAGACCAGCCAGACGATGGCGATCGTCGGCAGGGCGACGAAGAAGGGCACGATGACGGCCATGCCGTCGAGCCCGGCCATCCAGACGCGGCCGCCGCCCTGCAGGGCCAGATTGAGCAGCCAGACCGCGACCAGGATCCACGGGGTCTGGCCCATGTCGCGCAGCCGCTTGAGGCAGAGCACGCCGCTGATCCAGGCCTGGAACAGCATCATCACCGCGCCCGTCCCCCAGACCTCGACGAGGCCGGGCAGGGCGGCGTCGGCGTCCATGTCGCCGAACCAGGGTCCGAGCACCGGGGCGGCGAAGAAGGCCCGTGCGCCGTAGGGCATGGCGGCCAGGCCCATGGCCGCGTCGATCGCCGCCAGCAGGAACAGCCCCAGCCAGAAGTCGCGGCGGCCGACGGCGCCGCGCGGCGACAGGAGCAGGGCGAGAAGGGGCACGGGTCGGTCTCCGATCAAATGTAAGTAAGTGATCACTCACATTCCATATCCTTGTCAAGGAGGGCTCGCATGAGCGCCTTTCACGAGACGCGCCTGCCGCTGCGCCTGGCCTTCGGCGGGACCAGCGGGATCGAGCGGCGGACCGAGGTGGTCGGCCTGGCGTCCGGCTTCGAGCGGCGGTCGAGCCCCTGGGCGCAGGGGCGGCGGCGGTTCCTGATCGGCACGGCGAGCCGCAGCCTGGACGAGGCGGCCGAGCTGGTCGCGTTCTTCGAGGCGCGGCGGGGGCGGCTGCATGGGTTCCGGTTCCGGGATCCGGCCGACTTCAAGTCGTGCGCGCCGTCGGCGGCGCCGGCCCCGTCCGATCAGATGCTGGGAACCGGCGACGGGACACGGACGGCGTTCCAGCTGGTGAAGCTGTACGGCGGCGGCGAGGAGGCGGTGGTCCGCACGATCGCCAAGCCGCAGGCGGGCAGCGTGCGGGTGGCCGTGGCGGGCGTCGAGCAGGCGGCCGGGGCCTTCGCGGTGGATGCTGCGACGGGTCTGGTGACCCTGACGGCCGCGCCGGCGGCGGGGGCGACGGTGAGCGCCGGCTTCCTGTTCGACACCCCGGTGCGCTTCGACCTCGACCGGCTGGACGTGACCCTGGAGGGGTTCGGCGCGGCCAGGGTCGGGGCGGTGTCGCTGGTCGAGGTGCGGGTCTGATGCGCGCCGTTCCGGAGGCGCTGGCCCAGCGCATCGAGAGCGGGGCAGCGAGCCTGTGCCATGCCTGGGTGCTGACCCGGGCGGACGGCGTGGTGCTGGGCTTCACCGACCATGACCGGGACCTGGTGGTGGAGGGCGCGACGTGTCGGGCCGCCAGCGGCTGGGGCGCAGGGGCGGTCGAGGACGAGGCGGGTTTCGCGCCGGGCCTGGCGGCGGCGCTGGGGGCGTTCGACGACGCGGCGATCACGGCGGCGGATGTCGAGGCCGGGCTCTATGACGGGGCGATCGTGGCCTGCCTGCGGGTGGACTGGAGCGCGCCGGCGCTTTTCGTCGAGCTGTGGCGGGCCAGGGTGGCGCGGGTGTCGTGGACGGGCGGGGCCTTCACCGCCGAACTGGAGGGGCCGGCGGCGGCGCTGGAGCGGGTGGTCGGGCGGACCTACGCCCGCAACTGCGACGCCAGCCTGGGCGATGCGCGCTGCGGCGTGGATCTGGCGGCCTTTCCGGGCGCGACCTGCGACCGGCGGTGGGCGACCTGCCGCGAGGTGTTTTCCAACGGCGTCAACTTCCGGGGCTTTCCGACCCTGCCGGGCGAGGACTTTCTCACCCTCTATCCGGTCGAGGGCGACGTGAACGACGGCGGGCGGCGATGAGCGCCCGGGAGTTGGTGCTCGCCGAGGCGCGCGGCTGGATCGGCACGCCCTATCAGCATCAGGCCAGCCTGAAGGGCGTCGGCTGCGACTGCCTGGGGCTGGTGCGCGGGGTGTGGCGGGGGCTGGGCGGGGCCGAGATCACGCCGCCGCCCTATCGCCCGGACTGGGCGGAACTTGGCGAGGGCGAGCCGCTGCTGGCGGGGCTGGCGAGCGTGCTGATCCCGGTCGAGCCGACGGCGGCGCGGCCCGGCGACGTGCTGGTGTTCCGCATGGCTCGGAGCGCGCCGGCCAAGCACTGCGCGATCCTCTCCGAAGAGGGGACGCGGATGATCCACGCCTATTGGGGCCGGGCCTGCGTCGAGACCTGGCTGGGCGCCTGGTGGCGGCCCCGGCTGGCGGCCGCCTTTTCCTTTCCGGAGCATGTCTGATGGCCCAGATGATCCTGCAGTCGGTCGGCGCGCAGTTCGGCCCGGCCGGGAGCGCCATCGGCGCGACGATCGGGGCGGCGATCGACCAGAGCCTGATCGCCTCGCTGAGCCCGGCCCGGCAGGTCGGGCCGCGGATTTCCGAATTGAAGCTGACGGCGGCGGCCGAGGGCGCGGCCATGCCGTGCGTGTTCGGCCGCGCGCGGGTGGCGGGCCAGGTCATCTGGGCCGCCAGGTTTCGCGAGCATCGCACGACCAGCGGCAGCAAGGCGGGGCGGACGCGGTCGTACGGCTACAGCCTGTCGTTCGCCCTGGCGGTGGGCGAGGGGCCGATCGACGGGATCGGCCGGGTGTGGGCCGACGGCAAGGCGCTGGACATGGACGGGGTGACGATGCGGGTGCATCGCGGAACCGAGGACCAGCTTGCCGACCCGCTGATCGTGGCGGTGGAGGGCGAGGACGCCGCGCCGGCCTTTCGGGGCGTCGCCTATGTGGTGTTCGAGGACCTGATGCTGGACGACTTCGGCGGGCGGCCGCCGCAGCTGTCGTTCGAGGTGTTCCGCCGGCCGGCGGGCGACGGGAGCGCGCTGGAAGACCGGCTGGAAAGCGTCTGCCTGATCCCGGGGGCGGGCGAGTTCGTGCTGGCGACCGACGTGGTGCTGCGGCGCTCGGGCCTGACGCGGACCAGCGCGGAGAACCTCAACAACGCCGAGGGGCGGGCCGACCTGCTGGTGTCGCTGGACCAGTTGCAGGCGCAGCTGCCCAAGGTGAGGCACGTGAACCTGGTGGTGGCCTGGTTCGGGACCGACCTGCGCTGCGGGGCGTGCGAGATCCGGCCGGGCGTGGAGCTGGCCGACAAGCCGACCGAGCCGGTGGCCTGGAGTGTGGCGGGCGTCGAGCGGGGCGCGGCGCGCCTGATCTCGTCGAGCGACGGCGCGGTCGCCTATGGCGGCACGCCGGCGGACGCGGCGGTGGTGCAGGCGATCGTCGAGCTGAAGCGGCGGGGTCTGGCGGTGACGCTCTATCCGTTCGTGCTGATGGACGTGCCGGCCGGCAACGGCCTGGCCGATCCTTACGGCGGCGCCGAGCAGGCGGCCTATCCGTGGCGGGGGCGGATCACCTGCCATCCCGGGCCGGGACGGCGGGGCACGGCGCACAAGACGGCGGCTGCGGCTAGCCAGGTGAGCGCCTTCTTCGACGGGGCCTGGGGCTATGGGCGGTTCGTGCGGCACTATGCGGCCCTGGCGGCGCAGGCCGGCGGGGTGGACGGGTTCCTGATCGGCTCGGAGCTGGTCGGGCTGACGCGGCTGCGGGACGGGGCGGGCTTTCCGGCGGTCGGCGCGCTGAAGACGCTGGCGGGGCAGGTGCGGGCGCTGGTCGGACCGGCGACCAAGGTCGGCTACGCGGCCGACTGGAGCGAGTATTTCGGCAGCCAGCCGGCCGACGGCTCGGGTGACGTGCACTTTCATCTCGACCCGCTGTGGGCCGACGCCAACATCGACTTCGTGGGGATCGACTACTATCCGCCGATCACCGACTGGCGGGACGGGCAGGATCATCTGGACGCCGTCGCCGGCTGGGGCGGGCCGCATGACGGGGCCTATCTGCGTCACGGGCTGACGGGCGGCGAGGGCTTCGACTGGTTCTACGCCTCCGACGCGGCGCGGGCCGCGCAGGCGCGCACGCCGATCACCGACGGGACGCATGGCGAGGCCTGGGTGTTTCGGCCCAAGGATCTGCTGGCCTGGTGGAGCCATCCGCATCATGACCGGCCGCTGGGCGTGCGCTCGGTTAGCCCGACGGCCTGGGTTCCGATGTCCAAGCCGATCCGGCTGATCGAGTTCGGCTGCGGGGCGGTGGACAAGGGGGGCAACGCCCCGAACCTGTTCATCGATGCGAAAAGCGCCGAGAGCGCGCTGCCGCCGTTCTCGGACGGAACGCGCGACGAGCTGGGGCAGCGCAGGGCGCTGGAGGCGGTGCTGGGCTGGATCGCCGAGCCGGCGGCCAATCCGCTCTCGCCGGTCTATGGCGGGCCGATGATCGAGCAGGCTTCGGCTTGGTGCTGGGACGCGCGGCCGTTTCCGGACTTTCCGGCGCGGTCGGGCGTCTGGGCCGATGCCGGGAACTGGAGCCTGGGCCACTGGCTGAACGGCCGGGCCGGATCGATGGGCGTGGGCGAACTGGCGCTCGCGGTGGCGGCGCGGGGCGGGGTCGAGATCGATCCCGGCGAAGCCTCGGGCCTGGTGGCCGGCTATGTGATCGACCGGCCGATGCGGCTGCGGGATGCGCTGGCGCCGCTGACCGAGGCCTTCGGGCTGGACGTGGTGGAGCGCGGCGCGGGCGTGCGGCTGGTGTCGCGCTCGGGGCCGGCGGTGGGGATGCTGGCCGGCGACGACCTGGCCTGGCCGGAGGATCGCGAGGCGGCGCAGAGCGCGGCGCGGATCCTGGAGCCGGCGGCGGGCGCGGTGCGGCTGCGGTTCGTCGATCTGGCGCGCGACTACCAGGCCGGGGCGCTGATCGTGCGGCGAGAGGGTGAGGGCGAGACCCTGGATGTCGACGCGCCCTTGGTGCTGACGGCGGCCGAGGCGGCGGTGGTCGCCGGGCGACGGCTGGACGCCGAAGCGGCCGTGCGGCGCGAGCGGATCGTGCACCTGTCGCCGCTGGCCGCCCTGCGCTGGCGGGCCGGGGATCGGCTGGCGCTGGACGGCGAGACCTGGCGCGCAGCGCGGGTGGACCTGGACGAGCGGCCCAGGGCGCGTCTGCTGCCGGTCCTGCCCGAGGCGGGCGCGGCAGGGGCGATCGACTGGAGCCCGGCGCCGGCCGCGTCGGTGACCGGGCCGCCGGCCCTGGTGGTGCTGGACCTGCCGCCGCTGCCGGGCGCGGAGGACGACGCGCGGCCGCTGGTGGCGGTGTCGGCCCAGCCCTGGCGGGCCTTCGACGTGCATGCCGGCGTGGCGGTGGACGCGCTGCGCGTGCGGGCCGCCGCGACGGCGCCGGCGGTGGTGGGCGTGACCTTGAGCGACCTGCCGGCCGGGCCGCGCCATCGCTTCGACCGGGCGACGCGGCTGGTCGTGCGACTGGAGGGCGGCGTTCCGCAGAGCCGCAGCCGGGCCGCCGTGCTGGCCGGCGAGAACCTGCTGGCCGTGCGCTCGCAAGCCATTGGGGGCGAGGGCTGGGAGCTCTTGCAGTTCCTGACCGCCGAGGCGGTGGGGAGCGAGGTGTTCGCCCTGGGCGGCCTGCTGCGCGGGCAGGGCGGATCGGACGTGGCGGCGCTGGTTCCGGCGGGCGCCGAGGTGGTGCTGGTGGATGCGGCGCTGGTCCGCGCCGACCTGGCGCTGGCCGAGCGCGGCTTGCCGCTGGTCTGGCGGGCGGCGCCGGCCGGCGGTCCGGCGGCGGGGACGGCGATGGCGCAGGTGGCGGCGACGTGGCGAGGGCTGGCCCTGCGGCCGTGGTCGCCGGCGCACCTGCGGGCCAGGACGGTGGACGGCGATGTGCGGCTGTCGTGGATCGCCCGCGCGCGGGTCGGCGGCGACAGCTGGGAGGCCGAGGTTCCGGCCGGCGAGGCGCTGTGGCGGGTCGAGATCCTGGACGGCGAGACCGTGGTGCGGACGGTCGATGTCGAGGCGGCGAGCTTCGTCTGGACGGCGGCGATGCGGGCGGCGGACCTGCCGTCTGGGCCGTCCGGAATGCTGTCGGCGCGGGTGCGGCAGGGCTCGACGACCTGGGGCTGGGGCGCGCCTGCGGCAACGGGTCTGTGATATTAATGCAACATTTGGCTTGCGCCCGGCGCGGAACGGCCTAAGTGAGGGGCTTCGGCTTTTATCCCTAGTCCTTCGAGGGCCTTCCTTGGCGCGCGACCCCTATCTGGAGCTTGGTGTTTCCCGCGGCGCGAGCGCCGATGAGATCCGCAAGGCGTTCCGCAAGCTGGCCAAGCAGTATCACCCCGACACCAACCCGGGGGACAAGAAGGCCGAGGACAAGTTCAAGCTGGTCAGCGCGGCCTTCGACATCCTCGGCGACGCCGAGAAGAAGAAGAAGTTCGACGCCGGCGAGATCGACGCCGACGGGCGCGAGACCATGCGCGGCTTCGGCGGGGCGGGCGGCAATCCGTTCGGCGGCGGCGGCTTCAACCGGGGCGGCGGTTTCGGTCGCGGCGGCGAGGGGCCCGAAGTCGACCTCAACGACCTGTTCGGCGACATCCTGGGCCGCAATCGCGGCGGCGGCGGTGGTTTTGGCGGCGGCTTCTCGGCCAAGGGCGCGGACGTGCGCGCCAAGCTGGAGATCGACCTGGAAGAGGCGATCAAGGGCGGCAAGAAGCGCGTGGCCTTCTCCGACGGCCGCACCATCGACGTGACCATCCCGACCGGCGCCCAGGAAGGCCAGACCCTTCGCCTGAAGGGGCAGGGCAGCCCGGGACGCGGCGGTCCGGGCGACGCCCTGATCGAACTGGCGGTCAAGGCCCACCCGATCTACCGCAAGGAAGGCGAGCACCTGGTCATGGACCTGCCCGTCTCGATCCCCGACGCGGTGCTGGGCGGCAAGGTCGAGGCCCCGACGCCCGACGGCCCGGTGAACGTCACCGTGCCCAAGGGCGCCAACAGCGGTAGCAAGCTGCGGCTGAAGGGCCGGGGCCTGTCGGACGCCAAGGGCCACCGCGGCGACCTCTACGCCCGGCTCATCGTCACCCTGCCCGAGACGATCGACGAGGACCTGGAGAAGTTCGCCCAGGCCTGGCGGGACCAGAAGCCTTACACGCCGAAGCGGCGGTAGGGGCTGGATCCGTCCCTCTATCCTCCGGAGCTGCGCGCCAGGGTCCTGAACGTCTGGCGCGCCCGGTCGCTGTTCTGGTGCTTCCGCGCGTCGCATGGCCTGGACCGGCGAAAGCCGCACACGGTGGAGGTGCGGCTCGATCTGCCCGCCGAAGCGATCGCGGCGCTGACGCAGATCGAGGGCTGGCGGATCGCCCGCGCTGACACAGGGCGCGAAATGCTGTTCCTGCGGCGCGAGCAACCCCTGACCAACCGCGCCCTGCGGCTGATGTTCCGCGAGGCGCTGGTGCTGGCGGATGCGCACGGCGGGCGGCTGCATTCCTGGATGCACGCGCCGGGGCTGACGGAGTGGGAGGCGGCGCTGGGAGGTCCTTCTCCCCTTGCGGGAGAAGGTGGCGGCGAAGCCGACGGATGAGGGGTTTCTCAGATTTTGGACGCCGCGACAGCTGATCGGCTGTCGCGGCGTTTTGCGTTTGAGAGACCCCTCACCCTCCCATGCTGCGCATGGGTCCCTCCCTCTCCCGCAAGGGGAGAGGGATCAGAGTTGCGCCCGCGCCGCCTTGGCCGCCGCGACCATGTTGGCCAGGGCCGGCTCCACCTCTTCCCACCGCCGGGTCTTCAGGCCGCAGTCGGGGTTGACCCAGAGCTGCGACGACGACAGGCGCTGGCCGGCTTTTTCCAGGAGGTCGAGCATCTCGGCGGCCGCGGGGCTGCGGGGGGCGTGGATGTCGTAGACGCCGGGGCCGATCTGGGCCGGGTAGGCGTAGGCTTCGAAGGCGTCGAGCAGCTCCATCTTCGAGCGGGCGGTCTCGATGGAGATAACGTCGGCGTCCATGGCGCCGATGGCGGCGATGATGTCGTTGAACTCCGAATAGCACATGTGGGTGTGGACCTGGGTCTGGGGCTCCACGCCCGAGGCGGCGATGCGGAAGGCCTCGACGGCCCAGGCGAGGTAGGCGTCCCAGTCGCCGCGGCGCAGGGGCAGACCCTCGCGCAGGGCGGCTTCGTCGATCTGGATGATCGCCGCGCCGGCGGCTTCGAGGTCGACGACCTCGTCGCGGACGGCCAGAGCGATCTGGCGGCAGGTCTGCGAGCGGGGGATGTCGTCGCGGACGAACGACCACTGCAGGATGGTGACCGGGCCGGTCAGCATGCCCTTCATGGGGCGGGCGGTGAGGGATTGGGCGTAGGCCCACCATTCGACGGTCATCGGCGCGGGGCGCGAGACGTCGCCGTAGAGGATCGGCGGGCGCACGCAGCGCGAGCCGTAGGACTGGACCCAGGCGTGCTTGGTGAAGGTGAAGCCGGTCAGGCGCTCGCCGAAATACTGCACCATGTCGTTGCGTTCGAACTCGCCGTGGACCAGCACGTCGAGGCCGATCTCCTGCTGCCAGGCGACCGCGCGGGCGGTCTCGGCGCGCAGGAAGGCCTGGTAGTCGGCGTCGGGCAGCTGGCCCTTGGCGTGGGCGGCGCGGGCCTGGCGGACGGCGGCGGTCTGCGGGAACGAGCCGATGGTGGTGGTCGGCAGGGGCGGCAGGGAGAGCCTGGCCTGCTGTAGGGCGATGCGCTCGGCGAAGGGTGTGGCGCGGGTCGCGTCGGCCGGGACGAGGGCGGCGGCGCGGGCCTGGACGGCGGCGTCGTGGATCAGCGGCGAGGTCTTGCGTGAGGCGACGGCGGCGCTGGAGGCGGCGAGCTGGTCGCGGACGGCGGCGCGGCCGTGGTTCAGCGCCTTGGCCAGGACGGCCAGCTCCTCCAGCTTCTGGACGGCGAAGGCCAGCCACTGGCTGACTCGCGGGTCGAGGCCGGTCTCGATCGACAGGTCGAGCGGGGTGTGCAGCAGCGAGCAGGATGGGGCCAGGATCACGCGGTCGGGGCCGCGGGCGGAGACGACGGGCTCGACGCGGTCGAGGATGGCTTCGAGGTCGGCGCGCCAGACGTTGCGGCCGTCGATGACGCCCAGCGACAGGACGAGGCTGTCGCGGGCCAGGGCGAGGACGGCGTCGAGATCGCCCGGGGCGCGGACGAGATCCAGGTGCAGGCCCTCGACCGGCAGGTTGGCGGCGGTGGCGAGGTTGTCGCCATAGGTCCCGAAATAGCTGGCGAGAAGGATGCTGATGCGCGGGGCGGCGTGGGTCAGGGCGCCGTAGGCGCGGCGGATCTCGGCGCGCTCGAAGTCGGTGAGGTCGAGCGCCAGGCAGGGCTCGTCGATCTGCACCCAGTCGGCGCCGGCGGCGGCCAGGCGCTGGAGCAACTCGGCGTAGACCGGCAGCAGGGCGCTGAGCAGCGACAGCGGCTGGAAGTGGCGATCCTTCGACTTGGCCAGCTTCAGGAAGGTGACGGGGCCGAGGATGACCGGGCGGGTGTGGATCCCCTGGGCCTTGGCCTCGAGGAACTGATCGACGACCTTGGTCGAGGCCAGGGTGAAGGCCTGGCCGGGGGCCAGTTCAGGCGCGAGGTAGTGGTAGTTGGTGTCGAACCACTTGGTCATCTCGAGCGCCGGCAGGCCGGTTCCGGTTTGATGCGAGCAGCCGTGGTTGCAGGTCTCGGGCTCGCCTTGCCTCCCGCCGCCTTGCGTCCCTCTGGCCATGGCGAAGTAGAGCGGCAGGTCGACCGGGCCGCCGGTCCAGCCGTAGGCGGCGGGGATCGCGCCGACCATGACGGCGGTGTCGAGCACGTGGTCGTAGAGCGAGAAGTCGCCGCTGGGGACGTGGTCGACGCCGAGGTCGGCCTGGCGGCGCCAGGCGAGCGCACGCAGGGCGGCGGCTTCGGTTTCCAGCCCTTCGGCGTCGAGGCGGCCGGCCCAATGGGCTTCGAGGGCGGTCTTCAGGCGGCGCTGGGGGCCGATGCGGGGAAAGCCGAGGGCGGCGACGGTGACGGTCATTTCTTAGCCTCTGTCTCGATGGTGACGGAGGCTGGACGGGGCGCAGGCGCAGGCGCGCGAACGGGCTGGCCGACCCGCGCCTGGAGCTAGCGACCAGACCGGGCACCCCGCCGGAGGACGTTATCTGTCGAGGCAGGTCTCCTGGCTCGCGGGTCGACGCCGCCGTCCTGGCCTTCCCGATGCGCCACCGAGTCGAGTTCGGCGCATCAGTGACACGTATCGGACGGCCGCTCGCCGCTTACAGTTGCGGGGGCAGCGCCGGTTTCACACCGGCTTCCCTCTTAGCTTTGGACGCAAAACGTCCGCAGACCACGACCCGCTTATCAAGCCTGGGCCGGTCGGCGTTGTCAATAAGGACATAAAGATATCTTTATGTGATTTCAGATTGTGGTCGAGCGGGGCTTGGCCCGTGACAGGACGTCGCACACCGTTCATAAACCCCGCGTTCAGTCTCCATTCAGCCGTGCTCCTCTAAACCGGACGACATGAAGCCGATCCGCGCCATACTCGCCGCAGCCGCCATCGTCGCCGCCCTCCCGGGCGCGGCTCTGGCCCAGCGCGGCCCGGACTCGCTGGGCGCCGACTGGCGCGCCCGGCAGGACCAGGCGCGTGGCGGCGTGCAGTCGGGCCGCCTGGTGCCGCTGAGCGCGGTCATCGACAGCATCGCCCGCCGCACCCCCGGCCGCCTGCTCGACGCAGGGCTGGAAGGTCGCAACTACCGCATCCGCTGGGCGACCACGGACGGCCGCCGCATCGACTTCATCGTCGACGCCGAGAGCGGTCGCATCCTCAGCGGCGGGTAGAGCGTGACGGCTGAGACCATGAGCGATTTCGGCGTTCGTCACGCTCTACCTTTTGATTGCGAGCCTGTTTATCCGTTTCCGGCGGGACCGTCCGAACCGGACAGGCTCTAGGGAGTTCCCCGAGACATGCGCATCCTGCTCGTCGAAGACGATCCCGACCTGTCGCGCCAGCTGAAGCTGGCCCTCTCCGACGCGGGCTACGCCGTCGACCACGCCGCCGACGGCGAGGAGGCCCAGTTCCTGGGCGAGACCGAGCCCTATGACGCGGTGATCCTGGATCTTGGCCTGCCCAAGGTGGACGGGGTGTCGGTGCTGGAGCGCTGGCGGCGCGGAAACGTCGCCACTCCGGTGCTGATCCTGACCGCCCGCGGCGCCTGGAGCGAGAAGGTCGCCGGCTTCGACGCCGGGGCCGACGACTACCTGACCAAGCCCTTCCACACCGAGGAACTGCTGGCGCGCCTGCGGGCGCTGCTGCGGCGCTCGGCCGGCCACGCCGCGCCGAGCCTGACCTGCGGCGGCCTGCGCCTGGACCCGCGCGCGGCGCGGGCCAGCGTCAACGGCGAGCCGCTGCGCCTGACCTCGCTGGAATACCGCCTGCTGCACTACATGATGATGCACCAGGGCCGGGTGATCGGCCGCACCGAGCTGGTCGAGCACCTGTACGACCAGGACTTCGACCGCGACAGCAACACCATCGAGGTGTTCATCGGCCGGTTGCGCAAGAAGCTGGGCGCCGACCGCATCGAGACGGTGCGGGGCCTGGGCTACCGCCTGATCCCGCTGGAAGGCGAGACCGCGGGGTGATCGCGCGCGGGGGCGAGGCTTGATGCTCGACTTCCGCAAGCGCTCGCTCGTCCGGCGGCTGGTGCTGCTGGCGGCGATCTGGACGCTGTTCGTGCTGCTGGCGGCCGGGGCCTTCCTGACCGCCCAGTTCCGCGACGCGGCCATCCGCCGCTTCGATCAGTCGCTGGCGGTGCTGACCGACGACCTCTATGCCGGTTCGACGGTGGAGGACGGGGTGGTCAAGGCGCCGTTCCTGACCGACATCCGCGCCACGCGGGCCTATTCCGGCCGCTACTGGGCGATCTTCGCCCAGAAGAGCGGCGGCGGGCTCTCGGCGATCGAGCGCTCGCGCTCGCTGTTCGACAGCGACCTGATGCTGTCCACCGCCCAGATCGACCGGCTGACGGCCGACCCGGGCAAGACCCTCTACTTCGACATGCGCGGGCCGCAGGACAAGCCGCTGCGGGCGGCGGCGATCCTGACGCGGCTGCCGGGGCATCCGGCGCCGGTGGTGTTCATCGCCGCCGAGGACCGATCCCCGATCGACGACGACGCCGACCGCTTCGGCCGGATCACGGCTTTCGCCCTGCTGCTGCTGGGCGTGGGCCTGATCGTGGCCATCGTCGTCCAGGTGCGCTTTGGCCTGCAGCCGATCTTCCGCCTGCGTCGCGAGATCGCCGGGGTGCGCAGCGGCAAGGCCGAAAGGCTGGTCGGGCCCTATCCGGAGGAGCTGGAGCCGCTGGCCGGCGAGCTGAACGGCCTGCTGGCCCACAACCAGGAAGTCGTCGAGCGCCAGCGCACCCACGTCGGCAACCTGGCCCACGCCCTGAAGACGCCGCTGTCGGTGATGCTGACCGAGGCCAGCCAGCAGGGCGGGGCGCTGGCGGAAGTCGTCGAGCGCCAGGCCCAGACCATGCGCGAGCAGGTCGACCACCATCTGCGCCGGGCGCGGGCGGCGGCGCGTTCGCAGACCAGCGGCGAGCGCACGCCGGTGGAGCCGATCCTCGACGAACTGGCCGTGACCCTGGAGCGGATCTTCCAGGACAAGAACGACGGGCGGGGCGTGGAGATCGACTGGCGCTGTCCGGAAGACCTGTGCTTCCAGGGCGAGCGGCAGGACTTCATGGAGCTGGCCGGCAACGTCATGGAGAACGCCGGCAAGTGGTCGAAGGCCCGCATCCGCGCCGAGGCCAAGGCGGACGGCGAGGGCCGCATGCTGCTGACCGTCGACGACGACGGCCCGGGCATTCCGGCCGAGCAGCGGGCCCAGGCGCTGAAGCGCGGTCAGCGGATGGACGAGCACACGCCGGGCACCGGGCTTGGCCTGTCGATCGTCGACGAACTGGCGCGGGCCTATGGCGGCTCGGTGACCCTGGACGATTCGCCGCTGGGCGGCCTGCGGGTGGTGCTGTCGCTGCCGCGCGCGGAGGGTTAACGCTACCGCGCGCCACTCTGGCGATAGCGCGCTGTCGTCAAGGTGGAGCTTTCGGCGCCGCGACACTTCGCCTTGCCTTGCGGTGTTGAAAAAGCAGCGGTTTCGGAAAGTCTTAACCTCGTTGGCAACATGGTTGACGCTGCCTGGACATGTCCCGTCCCCGGCGGAGATCGATGCCCGCAATCGCCGCGCACAAACTGCAGATCCTCAGGACGCTGGTCGAGACCGCGCCCGATGCGGCCCTGCGCAGTCTCGAGCTCGCCCTGGCCAACGCCGGCGGGCAGGGGGCGCTGGCGACCGTGCGGGCCATGGTCGAGGACGAGACCGCCGATCGCTACGTCCGCAACACCATTCTTTCCCCCATCGCGCCGCTGTGCCAGCCGCGCGCCGAGGACCTGCCGCAGTTTCCGCGCCGGGCGCTGGCCCTGCTGTGGAAGGCGCTGAAGGTCGAGGCCCCGCGCCAGGTCGCCGAGGGCGCGGCGCGCTGCAATCCCTGGGATCTCGACAACGGCGCGCCCGACGTCTTCAACGAGCTGTGCAAGATCGCCGCCCGCGGCCTGCGCGCGGCCGAGCGGCCTGAGTACGAGGCGATCGCCCAGATCTGCGACGCCGACGAGCTGGCCGACTATCTCGACCTGTCGGTGATCGTCCGCAACGCCCTGCCGCGGCTGTCGGAGTGGGTCAGCCGGATGAGCGGCGAGCGCGCGGCGGCCGCGCGCCTGGCTTATCGCGACGCCTGCGCGATCAGCGACGACGCCGGTCCGCGGATGTTCGAGATGCTGGCGGCGCACCTGCCCGAGCCCTGGCGGATCCTGCGGGTGATCTCGGCGGTGATGGACCGTCCCAACGACCGCTACCTGGCCTCGTCGGAGGTCAAGGAATTCGGCGAGCGGATGCTGGCCGACATCGAGGCCAGCATCGAGCACGTGCGCGGCTTCGACCTGGAGGGCGGCGAGGCCTCGGGCCGTTCGGCGGCGGCCTCGGCCCAGCGCATCGCCCACCAGCTGACCGAGTTCGAGCAGGCCGTGGACGTGGCCAAGGACGGCCCGTGGGGCAAGCGCCTGGCCAAGTTCAAGCAGGCGGCGGCCCAGGCGGCCGAGACGCGGATGAACGCCGCCGACAAGGAGCTGGGCCTGGCCCTGCCGCTGCGGCCGATCTCGATGATGGGCAAGATGGGCGGCGGCAAGGGCGTGCCGAGGCTCGAAGAGGCGCCGGATGCGGCCCTGGTGCGCCGCGCCGCCTCGGCCCTGGCCTTCATCGAGGACCTGCGGCCCTGCGCGGCCCAGGCCGGCTACGGCTCGACCCGCGCCAAGGTGCTGGAGAAGCTGAACCAGCGGCTGGACCAGTACATCGAGGACAGCCTGCACGTGGCCCGCACCGGCGAGGGCGGCGACCCTCAGGTGGCCCGCGCCTATCTCGAGATCGCCGCCGCCTACATCGCCCACACCCGCGACGAGAAGACCGCCGAGATCGTCCGCCGACGGGCCGTCGCGGCGATGGCGGCTTAGCGCTTCCGCGCAATCTGCGCCTTACGTGCTTTTTTCACTGACGCGCAGGTCGATCTGCGGCTAACAGCGAACCATGATCGGTTTTTGGATCGCCGCCGCGGGTCTGTCCGCCGCCGCCGCCGCCCTGGTGCTGCGGGGCGCCGCGCACGGGCTCGCGCCCGCCGGGGACGACCCGGCCCTGGCCGTCCACCGCCGGCAGCTTTCCGAGATCGACGACCTGGCCGAGCGCGGCCTGCTGGCCGACAGCGAGCTGAAGGCCGCCCGCGCCGAGGCCGGCCGCCGGCTGCTGGCCGCCGCCGACCAGGGCGCGGCCGACTGGCCCCAGGACGGGAAAGGTCCGCGCCGCGCGGTGGTGGCCGTCGCCGCGATCGCCGCCCTGCTGGCCGTGGTGGTCTATGTGCTGGTGGGCGCGCCCGGCGCGGCCGACCAGCCGTTCGCCCGCCGGGTGGCCGAGTGGAAGTCTACCGACCCGTCGATGCTGGACCCGCCGCGCATCGCCGCTGTGCTGGAGCAGGCGGCCAAGACCCGACCCAACGATCCCGAGCTCTATCGCAACCTCGCCCTGGTGCGCATCGCCGGCGGCGACGCCGTCGGGGCCGGCGAGGCCCTGCGCCGCGCCGTGCGGCTGGCCCCGCAGCGCGCCGACCTGTGGACCGCCCTGGGCGAGACCTTCGTGGCCGGCGACAACGGCCAGGTCGGTCCCGACGCCCGCATGGCCTTCGCCGAGGCGCTGAAGCGCGATCCCGCCGACCTTTCCGCCCGCTATCACCTGTCCAAGGCCCTGATCGCCGACGGCAAGCTGGACGAGGGCCTGGCCGGCTGGCGGGCGCTGCTGGCCTCGCTGCCGCCGGCCGACGAGCGCCGCGCGATCCTGGCCGGCGAGATCGATCGCACGGCCAAGGCCGGCCGGCTGGTCGAGCCGAATTCGCAGGCCGCCCAGGCCGCCGCTGACGGCGGCGTCACCCCCGAGATGATCCAGGGCATGGTCGACAGCCTGGCCGCCAAGCTGGCCGCCGATCCCGACAACGCCGACGGCTGGGTGCGGCTGGTGCGCGCCTATGGCGTGCTGGGCGACGTCGCCCGCCGCGACGCCGCCCTGAAGACCGCGACCGAGCGCTTCAAGGATCAGCCGCGCGTGCTGGCCGCCCTGCGCCAGGCCGCCGATGCGCCCGCCGCCACTTCGGTTCCCCGATGAGCTTCCTGCCCAAGTCCCGCAAGGCGCGCCGGCGTCTGACCATCCTGCTGGCGATCGCGCCGGTCGCCGCCCTGGCGGCGGGCCTAGCCCTGTACGGCATGCGGGACTCGATCTCGCTGTTCTACACCCCGGCCCAGGCCCAGGAGGCCCACGTGCCGGCCGGCCGCAAGGTGCAGCTGGGCGGGCTGGTCCAGGCCGGCAGCGTGGTCAAGCACCCGAACGGCCTGGTGGAGTTCGTCGTCGCCGACCAGAAGGCGACCAGCAAGGTGCGCTACCAGGGCGACCTGCCCGACCTGTTCCGCGAAGGGCAGGGGATCGTCGCCTCCGGATCGTTTGACGAGGGCGGCGTCTTCGTCGCCAAGCAGGTGCTGGCCAAGCACGACGAGCGCTACATGCCGCGCGAGGTGGCCAAGGCCATCAAGGCGCAGGGCGAGTGGCGCGGCGAGGGCGCGGCTCCGCCGTCCTACGGTGAGGGAAAGACCGCCCGATGATCGTCGAGTTCGGCGCGTTCGCCCTTGTCCTGGCCCTGGTGCTGTCGGTCGCCCAGAGCGGTCTTTCCGCCGTCGGGGCGATGCGGCGGTCGGGCGCTCTGGCGGGGGCGGGACGCGGCGCGGCCGTGGCGACCTTCGCGGCCCTGGCCTGCGCCTTCGCCGCCCTGATCTACGCCTTCGTGACCTCCGACTTCTCGGTGGCCAACGTCGCGGCCAACTCCCACACCGCCAAGCCGCTGCTCTACAAGGTGGCCGGCGCCTGGGGCAGCCACGAGGGCTCGATGCTGCTGTGGTGTCTGGTGGTGACGGGCTACGGCGCGGCCATGGCGGTGTTCGGCGAGCGTCTGCCGCCGCGCCTTAGGGCCTGGGCCATCGCGGTGCAGGGCGCGCTGGGCGTGCTGTTCCTTGCCTACACCGTCTTCGCCTCGAACCCGATGACCCGCCTGCCGGACCCGCCGGTGGAGGGCCGCTCGCTCAATCCGCTGCTGCAGGACTGGGCCCTGGCCGTGCATCCGCCGTTCCTCTATTCGGGCTATGTCGGCTTCTCGGTGGTCTTCTCGCTGGCGATCGCCGCCCTGATCGAGGGCCGGGTCGACGCGGCCTTCGCCCGCTGGGTGCGGCCCTGGACCCTGGCGGCCTGGAGCCTGCTGACCGTCGGCATCACGCTGGGCGCCTTCTGGGCCTATTACGAGCTGGGCTGGGGCGGCTGGTGGTTCTGGGACCCGGTCGAGAACGCCAGCTTCATGCCCTGGCTGATCGGCGCGGCCTTGCTGCACTCGGCCATCGTGCTGGAGAAGCGCGGCGCCCTGCCGGGCTGGACGGTGTTCCTGGCCCTGGCGGCCTTCGGCTTTTCGATGCTGGGGGCGTTCCTGGTGCGCTCGGGCGTGCTGACCAGCGTCCACGCCTTCGCCGTCGATCCGACGCGGGGCGTGCTGCTGCTGTCGATCATGGGGATCGCGGCCGGCTTCGGCTTCGTGCTGTTCGCCATCCGCGCGCCGAGCCTGAACGCCGGCGGCCTGTTCGCGCCGGTCAGCCGCGAGAGCGCCATCGTGCTCAACAACATCATCCTGTCGGCGGCGACGGCGACGGTGCTGCTGGGCACGCTCTATCCGCTGATCCGCGAGGCGCTGGACGGCGAGGCGGTCTCGGTCGGGCCGCCGTTCTTCAATTTGACCTTCACGCCGCTGCTGGTGCTGGCCCTGGCCATCCTGCCGGCCGGACCGCTTCTGGCCTGGAAGCGCGGCGACGCGCGGCTGGTGGTGCGCCGGCTATGGCTGGCGCTGGTGATCGCCGCGGTGCTGGGCCTGGCCGCCTACGCCCTTGTCACCCCGCGCAAGGCGCTGGCGAGCCTGGGCCTGGTGCTGGGCTTCTGGCTGATCGGCGGCGCGCTGGCTGAACTGGCCGAGCGGGTGAAGGCCTTCCGCGCCCCCTGGGCCGAGGTGCGCCGCCGCCTCTCGGGCCTGCCGCGCGGGGCCTGGGGCATGACCATCGCCCATGCCGGCCTTGGCCTCTTCGCGCTGGGCGCCAGCTTCGAGACCGCCTGGCGGGTCGAGAGCGCCCAGGCCCTGGGCGTCGGCGGCAAGATCGAGCTGGGCGCCTATGTGCTGACCCTGACCGACGTCGGCACGCTGGACGGTCCCAACTACCTGGCCGAGCGCGGCGTGGTGCGGATCGAGAAGAAGGCCGGTGGTTTCGTCTGCACGGCCGAGCCCGAGCGGCGGTTCTTCCCGGTCGGCGGCCAGACGACCTCGGAGGTGGCGCTGTGCCCGCGCGGCCTGGACGACCTCTACGTGGTCATCGGCGAGCGCCGGGCGGGTCCGGCGGGCGAGCCGGCCTGGCTGGTGCGGGCCTATGTCAATCCGTGGGTGCGGCTGATCTTCCTGGGACCGCTGATCATGGCCCTGGGCGGGGCGGTGTCGCTGTCGGATCGCCGGCTGCGGCTGGGTGTCGGACGGAAGGCCAAGGGAGCGCAGGTGTGAGTGTGCTCCAAGCGATCCTTCTCCCCTTGCGGGAGAAGGTGGCCCGCGCAGCGGGTCGGATGAGGGGTCTCTCAGAACCCTCCGTGCGACCCCTCATCCGTCGGCTTCGCCGACACCTTCTCCCGCAAGGGGAGAAGGGGCGCGTGTTGATGATCACCCTGGCCGCCGTCGCCTGCATGGCCGCGGCCTCCGACCCGTCCGAGCGGCTGGCCGATCCGGGGCAGGAGGCCAGGGCGCGAGAAATCTTCAAGCAGGTGCGGTGCCTGGTCTGCCAGAACGAGTCGATCGACGATTCCGAGGCCGATCTGGCCCGCGACCTGCGGGTGTTGGTGCGCGACCAAGTGAAGCAGGGCCGGAGCGACGGCGAGATCCGTGCGTTCCTGACGGAGCGCTACGGCGAGTTCGTGCTGCTGAAGCCGCCGTTCTCGCCCGGCAACGCCGTGCTGTGGCTGACGCCGCTGGCGGTTCTGCTGGCCGGCGGCGGGCTGATGGTCGCGCTGCTGCGGCGCCGGCGGGAGACGGAGGCGCCGCCCGAGGCGCTGTCGGCCGAGGAGGAAGCGCGGCTGCGCGGTCTGCTCGGGAAAGAATGACACGATTGCGCCGCGATGACGCCGCAAGAAGCGCCGCGTGGGTGAAGGAAAGATAATCCTGGAACCGTTGCACGAATTGCTGGTGCGACTAGGTTCTGTTCGACAGAACCCGGCGCAAAGCGCCGTGGGTTGAGGAAAGACGAAAGATGGCTGCTCGGAAGTCAGGATTCATTGTTGGCGCCGTCGCGGGGGCGGGCGTCGCGTGCGCCGCCCTGGCGGGCGTGGGCATGCGGATGGGACCGGCCGGCGCCGCGGAGCAGGAGCCGCAGCTGGTGCGCGCCTCGGCCACCGCCGCCCCGATGTTCGCGCCGCCGCCCGGCGCGCCTCTGTCCTTCGCCGACATCTTCGAGAAGGTCTCGCCGGCCGTCGTGCAGATCGACGTGACGTCCAAGGCCGATCCCAAGGCCCGCCTGCGCATCCCGGGCCTGGAAGGCCTGCCGTTCGACATCGTGCCCAAGGGCCAGAAGCCCGGCGAGGACGGCGACGACGCCGCCCAGGCGCCCAAGCAGCAGTCCTCGGGCTCGGGCTTCTTCATCTCGGCCGACGGCTACATCGTCACCAACAACCACGTGGTGGCCGACGCCGACACCGACGGCATCAACGTCGTCATGAAGGACGGCCGCGAGCTGAAGGCCACCATCGTCGGCCGCGACGAAAGCACCGACCTGGCGGTGATCAAGGTCATCGATCCCAAGGCCAAGGGCGCGGCGTTCCCGTTCGTGAACTTCGAGAACCAGGCTCGTCCGCGCGTCGGTGACTGGGTGATCACCATCGGCAACCCGTTCGGCCTGGGCGGCACCGCCACGGCCGGCATCATCTCGGCCTATGGCCGCGACCTGGGCGACAACTCCTCGCAGTTCGTCGACTACATCCAGATCGACGCCCCCATCAACCGCGGCAACTCGGGCGGTCCGTCGTTCGACATCTACGGCCGGGTGATCGGCGTGAACACGGCGATCTTCTCGCCGACCGGCGGCTCGGTGGGCATCGGCTTCGCGATCCCGGCCGACGTGGCCGAGGCCACCGCCAAGCAACTGATCAACGGCGGCAAGGTGGTGCGCGGCTATATCGGCGCCCAGATCCAGCCCTTCACCAGCGAGATGGCCGAGGCGCAAGGCCTGGCCGACGTCAAGGGCGCCATCGTCGCCGACCTGGTGCCGGGCGGCCCCGCCCAGCGCGGCGGCCTGATGCCGGAAGACGTGGTCACCTCGGTCAACGGCGTGGCCATCAAGAGCGGTTCGGAACTGACCCGCGAAGTCGCCAAGGCTCGTCCGGGCGAGGTGATCAAGCTGGCCGTCCTGCGTGGCGGCAAGCCCCGCACGGTCGAGATCCGTTCGGGCGTGCGCCCGACCGAGAAGGAACTGGCCGACAACGACAACGAGGACGGCGGCGATCAGGCCGCTCCGGCCAAGCCGGCGGCGCCCAAGGTCGAGGCCCTGGGCATGAGCCTGTCGCCTCTCGATGACGCGGCCCGCAAGGCCAACGGCATCGACACCGCCGTGAAGGGTCTGCTGATCGACAGCGTCAAGGCTTCGTCCGACGCCGGCGAGAAGGGCCTGCGCAAGGGCGACGTGGTGACCAGCGTCAACGGCGAGCCGGTCGCGACCGTCGCCGAGGTCAACGCCGCGGTCGAGGCGGCCAAGAAGCTGCAGCGTCCGAGCGTCAACCTGCGCATCGTCCGCGCCGGCCGCCCGACCATCGTGCCGCTGAAGATCGCGCCGTAAGCGTTCTCCCCGCGTCAACCGATCGATCCCGCCCCGGAAACCTCCGGGGCGGGATTTTTCGTATGTGACCAAGGTTTAAGGTACGCTCGCGCGTAAAGCCGGTATCAGACCGCTCGCTATCGCTCCGGTCGACAGAATCGGGAGAACGTGGGTTGTTTCTCCATCCGGACGGCGCACGAGGGGTTGGCTGATGCGTATTCTGATCATCGAGGACGATCTGGAGGCCGCCGCCGCCATGTCCCACGGCCTGACCGAGGCCGGCTATCAATGCGTCCACGCGCCGGATGGCGAGGCGGGCCTGACCGAGGCCGGCAAGGGCGGCTTCGACGTGCTGATCGTCGACCGGATGATGCCCAAGAAGAACGGCGTCGAGGTGGTCTCGACCCTGCGCCGCGAGGGCGACCAGACGCCGGTGCTGTTCCTGTCGGCCCTGGGCGAGGTGGGCGACCGGGTCGACGGCTTGAAGGCCGGCGCCGACGACTATCTGGTCAAGCCCTATGCCTTCCCCGAGTTGATCGCCCGCGTCGAGGCCCTGTCGCGCCGCCGCGAGACGGGCGCGGTGGCCACGACCCTGAAGGTCGGCGAGCTCGAGATGAACCTCATCAACCGCACGGTCCATCGCCAGGGCAAGGAGATCGATCTCCAGCCCCGGGAGTTCCAGCTTCTGGAATTCATGATGCGCCACGCCGGCCAGTCGGTGACCCGCACCATGCTGCTGGAGAAGGTGTGGGAATACCACTTCGACCCGCAGACCAACGTCATCGACGTGCACATCTCCCGCCTGCGCAGCAAGATCGACAAGGGGTTCGACCGGGCCATGCTGCAGACCGTGCGCGGGGCGGGCTACCGGCTCGATCCGTAGGCGGCCTGCCGGACCCGTGTTAGGCTGAGCGCCATGAACAAGCCGTCCAAGCCCGTTGCGAAAGGCGCTCCCGTTGATCCGGAGCTTTCCGGAGCGGATCTGGACGCGTGGCTGTCGCGCAATGGCGATGCGCTGGAAGTGCTCGTCGCGGAGGCGGACGCCCAGGACGGTGAGCGCTCGGTGCTCGACGTGGAAAAGCTGATCGCAGAGGAAACCTCGCGGTTTCTTCAAGTCCAGCGCAAGGCCTGACCCGTCCACCGTGCCGCCGCGTTTCGTCACCACGGCCAAGGCTGAGGCGGACCTTCGCGACATCTTTCGTCAAGTCGCCGCCGACAACGGACTTTCGGTTGCGGCGTCGGTGCTGAGGAGACTGGAGGCGGCCTTGCCAAACCTGGCGGCTTTTCCGCACCTTGGCCGGGCCACACGCCGCGGCGCGCGCGTTCACAGCGTCAAGCCGTGGATCATCGTTTATCGTCCGATATCGGGCGGCGTCGAGGTGCTGCGGGTCCTGGATGGCCGGCGCGACCTCGACGTTCTGATCGGCAAGAAGACCTGAAGCCATGCGCCTGCCGCGCCTCGTCCGATCCACGCCGTTCAGGCTGACCCTGCTGTTCCTGGCCCTGTTCGCGGCCGCGGCGACGGCCTTCCTCGGCTATATCTACATCGCCACCGCCGGCGAGGTGGACCGCCGCGCCGACGCCGAGATCACCCGCGAGATGGAGAGCCTGGAGGCGGCCTATCGCCAGGGCGGGGTCAACGCCCTGAACCAGACCCTGGTCGAGCGGGCGATCGGCGAGCGGCCGTTCCTCTATTACCTGGCCGGCAAGGACGGCAAGCGGATCACCGGCTCGATCGAGGAGTCGCCGATCGACGACTTCACCGGCACGGGGCCGACCTGGCGCACCTTCACCCTGACCGAGACCGACCTCGACGGCGCCACCGTGCGGCGCTCGGCGCGCGGGGTGCAGGAGCGATTGAGCGGCGGCGAGATCCTGTTCGTCGGGGCCGATGTCGCCGAGTCCCAGGGCTATGTGATGAAGATCGTCCGGGCCCTGTGGGGCGCCGGCGCGCTGGTCATCATCCTTGGCTTGGCCGGCGGGGTGCTGATCAGCCGCAACGTCAGCCGCAGCATGCAGGGCCTGGTGGACGTCGTGAACGCCGTGCGCTCGGGCGACCTGCACGCCCGCGCCAAGCTGCGCGGCACCCGCGACGAGTATGACGAACTCGCCGAGGGCCTGAACGACATGCTCGACCGCATCGAGCGCCTGATGGGCGGCCTGCGCCACGCCGGCGACGCCATCGCCCACGACCTGCGCAGTCCCCTGACCCGCCTGCGCGCCCGCATGGAGGTGGCCCTGATCGACGCCGAGAACGGCAAGGGCGATCCGGTGGCGGCGCTGGAGACGGCGCTGATGGACGCCGACGGCGTGCTCAAGACCTTCAACGCCGTGCTGGCCATCGCCCGCCTGCAGGCCGCCGGCCAGGCCCCCGACCAGAAGCCCTTCGACGCCAGCGAACTGGCGACCGACATGTCCGAGCTCTACGAGCTGTCGTGCGAGGACAAGGGGCTGGACTTCAAGTCCGAGGTCACGCCGGCCCTCAGCTTGCGGGGCAATCGCGAGTTCATCGCCCAGGCCCTGGCCAACCTGCTCGACAACGCCATCAAGTACACGCCCGAGGGCGGGGCGATCATGATGCGCCTGCGCCGGCGCTCGTCGGGCGAACTGGAGTTCTCGGTCACCGACACCGGCCCCGGCGTGCCCGAGGCCGACCGCGCCCGCGTCGTCCAGCGCTTCGTGCGCCTGGAGAACAGCCGCAGCGAGCCGGGGGCGGGCCTTGGCCTGTCGCTGGTGCAGGCGGTGGCCGCCTCGCACGGCGGCCGTCTGGAACTGGCCGAGGGGCCGGGCGAATACAACGGCATGGGCCCCGGCCTGCGGGTGGCCCTGGTGCTGCCCCGGGTGGAGTAGGGGGCGCCTAGGCGGCCGCCTCGCAGGCCGCCAGCGCTTCGGCGGCGAGCTGGTCGATATAGGGCTCGTCGGACGGCTCGGCCCAGACCTTCAGATCCGCGATCAGCGAGGGATGGGCGCAGAGCGCGGCCGCCTCGAACAGCGGCAGGGCTGCGGCCTCGCCGGCCAGCGCTTCCCGCACCAAGGGCAGGGCGAGACCCGTATCGCGTTGCGCCAGACCCAGCATCGCCTCGGCCCGGACGACCCCGTCGTCGTCATGCCGCGCAGCCTGCAACAGCGCCTCGCGCACGGCGGGGGTGTCGATCTCCGCCTGGGCCAGCAGGAAGACCGCCCAGTCGCGGTTCGACGCGTCGGCGTCGCCCGTCAGATCGACGACCCGGCGCAGGTTTTCCTCCGCCGTCGCATCGCCCAGGAGCGGGGCGGTCTCGGCGATGACCGCCTTCAGGAAATCGGACGCGGGTTCGTAGGCTTCACGCATGGGCCGATCGTGGCCGAGCAGCGCTCGATCGGCAAGTCGACGTCGAAGCGCGTTCGTCCCAGGCGTCGCCCGATATGTTCAAGCCCGCTCCCGGGCCGTGGGCCACTGTGCGCCTCGTTCGGGGAGGCGACGACACGCCGTCCCGACTGTTCGATCCAGAGGGGCGACCGATGACCAATCCTTCCACCGACGACGGCGCCTCCCGCCGCGACGTGCTGACCGCGGGCCTTGGCCTGGCGGCCTTCGCGCTCGCGCCGCCCTTCGCCGCGGCCACGGCCGCGCCTCTTTCCTCCCATGGAGCCATGACCATGAGCAGCGGTTACGTCACGACCAAGGACGGCGTGCAGATCTACTACAAGGACTGGGGTCCCAAGACCGCCCAGCCGATCGTGTTCCACCACGGCTGGCCGCTGAGCGCCGACGACTGGGACAACCAGATGATGTTCTTCTACGCCAAGGGCTACCGGGTGATCGCCCACGATCGCCGGGGCCATGGCCGCTCGACCCAGACCGACGACGGCAACGAGATGGACACCTACGCCGCCGACGTCGCGGCCCTGACCGACCACCTCGACCTGAAGAACGCCATCCACGTCGGCCACTCGACCGGCGGCGGCGAGGTGATCCACTACGTCGCCCGCGCCAAGCCGGGCCGCGTGGCCAAGGCCGTGCTGATCGGCGCGGTGCCGCCGATCATGGTCAAGAGCGACAAGAACCCGGGCGGCCTGCCGCTGGAGGTGTTCGACGGCTTCCGCGCCGCCACCGCCGCCAACCGCGCCCAGTTCTTCTTCGACGTGCCGGCCGGCCCGTTCTACGGCTACAACCGTCCGGGTGCGAAGGTCGACCAGGGCGTGATCTGGAACTGGTGGCGCCAGGGCATGGCCGGTGGGATCAAGGCCCACTACGACTGCATCAAGGCCTTCTCCGAGACCGACTTCACCGAAGACCTCAAGAAGGTCGATGTGCCGGTGCTGGTGATGCACGGCGACGACGACCAGATCGTGCCCTACGCCGACAGCGCTCCGCTTTCGGCCAAGCTGCTCAAGAAGGGCGAGCTGAAGACCTACAAGGGCCTGCCGCACGGCATGTGCACGACTCACCCGGAGATCGTGAACCCCGACCTGCTGGCCTTCTTCAAGGCGTGACGAAAAAGGGGCGGCCGCAACGCGCGGTCGCCCTTTCCACGGTCAAGGCCACGCTCTAGCGTCGGTTTCGCAAATCAGCGAGGCGACCGGATGCGTGGACTGAAGATTTCGACCCTGGCGATCGCCCTGGCGCTGAGCGCGGGCCTCGCCCAGGCGGCCGAGACCAAGGTCGTCACCGCCGCGCGGCTGCTCGACGTCGCCAGCGGGCGCTATGTCGAGAACCCGGTGGTGCTGGTGGTCGGCGGCCGGATCACCGCCGTCGGCAAGGCGGGCGAAGTGGCCATCCCGCAGGGCGCCGAGACCGTCGACCTGCCGGGCGCGACCCTGCTGCCGGGCCTGATCGACATGCACGTGCACCTGGACGCCTCGCCCGTCTATGGCGGCTACAATTCCCTGCAGTTCAGCGACGCCTTCTGGAGCGTGACCCAGACCGCCAACGCCAAGGCCACGCTGAACGCCGGCTTCACCACCGTGCGCAACGTCGGCGCCGACCGCTTCAACGACGTGGGCCTGCGCGAGGCGATCGACGAGGGCATCGTGCCCGGGCCGCGCGTGGTGACGGCCACCTACGCCATCGGGGCCACCGGCGGGCACTGCGACAGCACCTTCTTCCCGCCCTCGATGGACCAGAAGGCTCCCTACAACATCGACAGCCCCGACCAAGCCCGCAAGGCGGTGCGGACCCTGAAGAAGTACGGCGCCCAGGTGATCAAGATCTGCGCCACCGGCGGGGTGTTCTCGCATGGCGACGAGCCGGGCCAGCAGCAGCTGACCCTGGCCGAGATGACCGCCGTGGCCGACGAGGCCCACATGGCCGGCCTGAAGGTCGCCGCCCACGCCCACGGCGCGGCCGGCATCAAGGACGCCATCCGCGCCGGCATCGACACCATCGAGCACGCCAGCCTGGTCGATGACGAGGGCATCAAGCTGGCCGTCCAGAAGGGCGCCTGGTTCTCGATGGACATCTACAACACCGACTACACCCAGGCCGAGGGCGCCAAGAACGGCGTGCTGGAGGACAATCTGCGCAAGGACCGCGACATCGCCGAGGTCCAGCGCGAGAACTTCCGCAAGGCCCTGAAGGCCGGGGTGAAGATGATCTACGGCACCGACGCCGGGGTCTATCCGCACGGCGACAACGCCCGGCAGTTCGCCGTCATGGTCCGCTATGGCGCCACGCCCCTGCAGGCGATCCAGGCCGCCACGGTCAACGCCGCCCAGGCCCTGGGTCGCGAGAAGGACGTCGGCCAGGCGACCCCCGGCCACTACGCCGACCTGATCGCCGTCTCGGGCGACCCGCTGGCCGACGTCACCGTGCTGGAGCATCCGGTGTTCGTGATGAAGGGCGGCCAGGTGGTGCGGAAGTAGAGGCCGGGCCCGGCCCACTTTTCCCGCAGCAGGGGCTGTTGCGGAAAAAGTGTCATCAACCTGTGAAATAGACGCGGCGCTGAAAACAAACGGCGCTGGGGGCACGAGTCTCGTGGCGGCGCCGTCACGGGGGATGCCTAGATGCTGCAACGGTCCGCTAGCGCGATCGCGATCGCCGCCTGTCTCATGCTCGCCGCCCAGGCGCATGCGGCCGACGTCCCCGCAGCCGACGCCGCTCCGGCGGCGGCCGACAGCAGCGAACTGGACGGCGTCATCGTCGTCGGCGCCGGCCAGACCCGCTCGGTCACCACCCTGACGCCGGCCAGCCTGGAAGTCCTGCCGCCCGGCACCAGCGTGCAGAAGGCCCTGAACTTCCTTCCCGGCGTCAGCGCCCAGTCGATCGACGCCCTGGGCGTCAACGAGCAGTCGCTGACCCTGCAGGTGCGCGGCTTCAACACCACCCACCTGGGCTACACGCTGGACGGCATGCCGCTCGGCGACGGCGCCTACAACAACTATAACGGCCTGACGATCAGCCGGGCGCTGATCTCGGAAAACCTGGGCCGCGCCGACCTGGCGACCGGCATCGCCGGCCTCTCGATCCCCTCGACCAGCAATCTCGGCGGCGCGCTGATCTACGTGTCCAGCGACCCGAAGAAGCAGATGGGCCTGTCGGTCAGCCAGAGCTTCGGCAGCGAGGACACCGCCCGCACCTTCATCCGCTTCGACACCGGCGAGCACAACGGCTGGTCGGCCTACGTCTCGGGCCAGTACAGCGAGCAGGACCTGTTCGTGAACCAGGCCGCCTACAACACCTCCACCGGCAAGCAGTTCAACGGCAAGCTCACCTACCAGGGCGAGCGCGGCCAGCTGACGGCCTTCGCCGACATCTCGCGCACCAACCAGGCCGACGACGCCTATCTGTCGAAGGACATGCAGAGCCGCCTGGGCTGGGACTGGGCCGGCTACGCGCCCAACTGGGACGCCTACGTCTCCCGCGCCGCCTGCTCGGTGGCGTCGCTGGCCTCCAAGTGCGTGACCTCGACCTCGCCCGAGAAGCTGTCGGACGTGACCTTCACCAACGGCCAGATCCTGCGCGACGACAATCTGTTCTACATCGCCGGCGACTTCGACATCACCTCGAGCCTCAAGGCCCACGCGCAGGTCTACAAGCACGAGAACAAGGGCGCCGGGAACAACTTCATCACCGGCCTGTCGAACCAGGGCACGACCTCGACGGCCGACGACCTGCCGGTGCAGATCCGCGACACCCGCTACACCATCGACCGCGACGGCGTGGTGGCGAACCTCGCCTGGACCTACGGCTTCAACCACCTGCAGGCCGGCCTCTGGCTGGAGCAGAACACCAGCAGCGCCGCGCGCTACATCTGGACCACCGTCACCGGCCCCATCGACCTGGCCCAGTACCTGAAGGGCCGCCCGGACACCGCCCAGTGGGTGCAGAAGACCGACTGGAACACCCAGCAGTTCTACGTGCAGGACACCATCACCCTGCTGGACGACGCGCTGAGCATCGACTTCGGCTTCAAGAGCACCAACGCCAAGTCGAACGCCACGGCCCTGCCGGGCATCGCCAAGACCGCCGCGGCGGCCTCGACCCAGTTCGCGACCGGCTCGCTGAAGGCTTCGGACAGCTTCCTGCCGGAAGCCGGCGCCCGCTGGCGGATCGCCCCCGGGCACGAGGTGTTCGCCAGCTACGCCGAGAACATGGCCATGTTCCAGGGCGGCTTCAAACTGGGCCCGCAGTCGGTGTCGCAGACCGTCTGGGACGCCCAGGGCAAGTACCTGAAGCCCGAGACCTCCAAGAGCGTCGACGTCGGCTATCGCTATGTGGGCGAGGCGCTGCAGGTCTCGGTGTCGGCCTATGAGGTCGATTTCGACAACCGCCTGCTGCAGTACAATCCCTGCCCGACCAACCAGCAGCAGAACCCCGGCTGCGGCAACTCCTTCCACAACGCCGGCAGCGTCACCAGCAAGGGCGCCGAGATCGGGGTGCTGTGGAAGCCGCTGTCGTGGCTGAACTGGTACAACTCGGCCTCGTACAACGAGTCCACCTACGACGAGGACCTGAACTGGTGCACGACCACCTGCGTGGTCAAGAAGACGGCCGGCAAGCAGCAGGTCGACACGCCCAAGGAGATGTTCTCCAGCGTGGTCAGCTTCAAGCGCGGCGGCTTCTCGGCCTCGCTGCAGGGCAAGTACACCGGCCGCCGCTACTACACCTACACCAACGACCAGAGCTTCGGCGCCTACACCACCTTCGACCTGGGCCTGGGCTATCGCTTCAGCGAGGAAGGCTTCGTGAAGGGCGCGAAGGTGGCGCTGAACGTCACCAACCTGACCAACAAGCGCTACGCCTCGAACTTCGACAGCAGCGTGTTCGCGCCGGACGATGCGACCGGCAGCATCGTGGTGTTCCACTCGTCGGCGCCGCGCCAGATCTTCGCGACGATCGGCTTCGACTTCTAAGCCCCGTCGCCTGACGCAGACCTCTCAACGGCGGGCGGCTCGGGGCCGTCCGCCGATCGACCCCGGGAACATCACGATGCGCCGTTCGATCCTGCTGGCCCTCGCCGCCCAGACCCTGGCCGCCGCGACCCTCGCCGGCGCCGCTCACGCCCAATCCCAGACCCATGTGGTCAAGCACTGGAGCGAGGCGGCCGGCGACGAGACCGTCGTCTTCGAGGGGCGGACCTTCGTCAATCACGGCCTGGTCGCGGTGGGTCGGCTGGACGCGGCGACGCGGGACTTCAAGGGCGACACCCTGGGCTCGTTCTCCGGCATGGCCCTGCGGTCGTGGCGGCGCCTGCCGGACGGGACCTACGAGGGCGAACTGCTGACCCTGCCGGACCGCGGTCCCAACGGCGTCGGCTCGGTGGCCGGCACGCTCGACTACGCCAACCGCCTGCACGCCCATCGCATCACCCTGGCCGACGGCAAGCTGACGATCACGCCCACGGGCGGCTTCCTGCTGAAGGACCAGACCGGCCAGCCGTTCACCGGCAAGGACCCGGGGTCCAACGTGCTGACCCGCAAGGACATCCGCTATCCCTCGCCCGAGGCGGGGGAGGGCGCGGGCAAGATCAGTCTCGACTCCGAGGCCGTGGCCTACCTGCCGGACGGGTCGTTCTACGTCTCCGACGAGTACGCGGCGGGGATCTATCTGTTCGACGCCTCGGGCCGCCAGATCGGCGCGGTCCAGGCTCCGCCGGCCCTGCTGCCGACGCGCGACGGCCAGGCGGACTTCACCGCCGAGAGCGCCCCCGCCACGGGGCGGCGCAACAACCAGGGCCTGGAGGCCCTGGCGGTCAGCCCCGACGGCAAGCGCCTGATCGCCATCCTGCAGAGCGCCACGATGCAGGACAGCGCCGGGGCCAGCGCCGCCGCCCGCAACAACACCCGCGTTCTGGTCTACGACATCAGCAAGACCCGCACGCCCGCCGCGCCGATCGGCCACTACGTGCTGCAACTGCCGACGGTGCGCGAGGCCGGCGACGGTCAGCCCGCCAACGTCACCGCCGCCCAGTCGGAGATGCTGGCCCTGAACGACCACCAGTTCCTGGTGCTGTCGCGCGACGCCAACGGCCGGGGCAAGGGCTCGACCAAGGCGCCGGTGTTCAAGAGCGTGCTGCTGGTCGACACCGACGGCGCGACCAATCTCGCCGGAACGCCCTACGAACAGGCCGCGACGTCGCTGGCCAAGGACGGGGCGCTGGTCGCCGGCCTGACGCCTGTGCGCCAGGCCGAGCTGGTCAATCTGCTCAATCCCGTCCAGCTGGCGAAGTTCGGCATGAACCTGTCGACCGCGCCGTCCGACCGCTTCAGCCTGTCGGAGAAGTGGGAGGCCATGGCGCTGGCCCCGGCGCTCGATCCGGCCGCGCCGAACGACGTCTTCCTGCTGGTCGGCAACGACAACGACTTCGCCACCGCCGACGGCCACGTCAACGGCCAGACCTTCGACGCCGGCCTGACCAACGACAAGGGCGCCGGCGCGGGCGACAACGACAGCGTCATCCTGGTCTATCGCCTGACTCTGCCGGCGGGCGCCTCGGGACGGAACTGACGGGCAGGAACGATCGCCGATATGCCAGTCAGGCTCGATTTTTCGTTCACCTGAGCCGTTCGTACGCCTATTGCTGCCCCTTCCTGAGAGTTCCGGGGGCTTCATGTTCGATACGCGTTTCCGTCGCCGCGCCGCGGCCCTGGCTTCCACCGCCGTCCTGGCGGCCCTGATCGGCGGCGGGTCCGCCCTGGCCGGCGAGGCCTATCGCACGCCGCCGGCGCCGATCGCCCAGATCCTCGACGCCGCTCCGACGCCCGGCGTGACCCTGAGCCCCGAGCGCAAGACCCTGGCCATACTGGGCCGAGAGAACCTGCCGCCGATCCGGGCCGTGGCCGACCCGATCCTGCGCCTGGGCGGCTATCGCCTGAACCCGCGCACCAACGGCCCGATCGAGGCCCGCACCACCTGGATGAACAGCCTGTCGTTCGAGGACGTGAAGACCGGCGCGGTGCGCAAGGTCGCCCTGCCGGACGGCGCGCGCTTCATCGAGACCCGCTGGTCGACGAACGGCCAGAACCTGGCCTTCGTGATGGAGGCTCCCACGGGCCTGGAGCTGTGGGTCGCCGACCTGAAGACGGCCACGGCGCGCAAGCTGACCGGCCCGGTGCTGAACGCCGCCTTCGGGGCCGGCTACGACTGGCTGCCCGACGACAGCGGCTTCCTGGTCCGCCAGATCCCGGCCGGTCGTGGCGCGGCCCCCGCCGAACCAGCCGCCCCGGAAGGCCCGATCGTGCAGCAGGCCGCCGGCCGCACCGCCGCCATCCGCACCTATCAGGACCTGCTGGCCGACGCCCATGACGAGGCGCTGTTCGACCACTACTTCACCAGCCAGCTGACCCGCGTGGCCCTGGCCGACGGCGCGGCGACCCCGGTGGGCGCGCCCGGCGTGATCAACGGCTTCTCTGCGTCGCCCGACGGCCGCTACCTTTTGGTCACCCGCCTGAAGCGTCCCTACAGCTACCTCGTGCCGGCCAGCCGCTTCCCCACGCAGATCCAGGTGCTGGACGCGACCGACGGCAAACTGGTCAAGACCCTGGCCGACCGCCCGCTGGCCGATAACCTCTCGTCGGCCTTCGACGCGGTGGTCGCCGGTCCGCGCAGCGCCGAGTGGCGCGCCGACGCGCCGGCCACCCTGGTCTGGGCCGAGGCCCAGGACGGCGGCGATCCGAAGAAGAAGGTCGAGATCCACGACCGGGTGCTGATGCAGGCCGCGCCGTTCGACGCCGCCCCGGCCACCCTGATCGACCTCGACCTTCGCTATGCCGGCATCGACTGGGGCCGCGGGGACTTCGCCCTGGTCACCAGCCGCTGGTTCGACAACCGCAAGGAAAAGCGCCTGGCGGTCGATCCGTCCAAGCCGGGCGCGGGCCGCCTGCTGCTGGAGCGCAACTACCAGGACCGCTACGGCGATCCGGGCGACGCGGTCAGCCGCCGCAACGCCCAGGGCGAGGCGGTGCTGCACTTCACCCCTGACGGCAAGGGCGTGTTCGTCACCGGCGCCGGGGCCACGGCCAAGGGCGAGTATCCGTTCGTCGGCGTCATGAACCTGGCCGACGGCAAAACCGCGCGCCTGTGGCAGGCCAAGGCCCCGTACTACGAGGCGCCGGTCGCCCTGGCCGACGAGGCCGGCAAGACCCTGATCACCCGCCGCGAGAGCAAGGACGAGGTTCCCAACTACTTCGTCAAGCCGCTGAAGGGCGGTAACGGCAAGGCCCTGACCAGCTTCGCCGACCGCGCCCCGCAGTTCGCCGGCGTCACCAAGCAGACCATCACCTACAGCCGCCCCGACGGGGTGAAGCTGTCGGGCGACCTCTATCTGCCGGCCGGCTACGACAAGGCCAAGGACGGCCCGCTGCCGATGCTGATGTGGGCCTATCCCGAAGAGTTCACCGACGCCTCGGTGGCCGGCCAGACGGTGGACGCGGGCAACCGCTTCACCCGTCCGGGCGGCGCCAGCCCGCTGTTCCTGCTGACCCAGGGCTATGCGGTGCTGGACGGTCCGGGCATGCCGATCATCGGTAAGGACGGGGCCGAACCCAACGACACCTATGTCGAGCAACTGACCGCCGACGCCAAGGCCGCCGTTGACGCGGTGGTGGCCATGGGCGTCGCCGACCGCGACCGCATCGCCGTGGGCGGCCACAGCTACGGCGCGTTCATGACCGCCAACCTCTTGGCCCACACCGATCTCTTCCGGGCCGGCATCGCCCGCTCGGGCGCCTACAACCGCACCCTGACGCCGTTCGGCTTCCAGTCGGAGCAGCGCACCTACTGGCAGGCGACCGACACCTATACGAAGATGAGCCCGTTCACCTACGTCAAGCAGATCAACGAGCCGATCCTGCTGATCCACGGCCAGGCGGACGACAATTCCGGCACCTTCCCGATCCAGAGCGAGCGTTTCTACGCCGCGCTGAAGGGGGCGGGGGCCACCGTGCGCTACACCGTGCTGCCCTACGAGGCCCACGGCTATCGCGCCCGGGAGTCGGTGATGCATACCCTGTGGGAGATGACCGACTGGATGGACCGCTACGTCAAGAACGCCCCGCCGCGCGCCGCGGCGCCCGCCGCCGCCCAGTAAGGACCAACCGCCGGTGATCCGTTTCGACTCCGTCTCCAAGACCTACGCCGCCTCGCGCGGCGCATCTGGTCATGCGGCCCTGCGCGAGGCCTCGCTGGAGGTCGCCCAGGGCGAGGTGTTCGGGGTCATCGGCGCCTCGGGGGCCGGCAAGTCGACCCTGATCCGCCTGATCAACGGCCTGGAGCTGCCCACCGGCGGCAAGGTGGTGGTCGACGGCGACGACGTGGCCGCGCTGGACGTCGCCGGCCTGCGGGCGCTGCGCCGGCGGGTGGGGATGATCTTCCAGCACTTCAACCTGCTGTCGTCCAAGACCGTCGAGCAGAACGTCGCCTTCCCGCTGAAGCTGGCCGGCCGTGCGCCCGCCGAGATCAAGGCCCGCACGGCCGAGCTGCTGGCGCGGGTGGGGCTGTCGGACCACGCCACGAAATATCCGGCCCAGCTGTCGGGCGGCCAGAAGCAGCGGGTCGGCATCGCCCGCGCCCTGGCCACCGGCCCCAAGATCCTGCTGTGCGACGAGGCCACCAGCGCGCTGGATCCGGAGACCACCGAGCAGATCCTGGCCCTGATCTCCGACCTCAATCGCGAGCTTGGCCTCACCATCGTGCTGATCACCCACGAGATGGACGTGGTGCGCCGCGTCTGCGACCGGGTGGCGGTGCTGGAGGCCGGCCGGGTGGTCGAGGAAGGGCCGGTCGAGGAGGTGTTCCTGCATCCGGCCAGCGGCACGGCCCGCCGCTTCGTCGGCGAGGCGGAGGAGGCCTCCGAGGTCGCCCTGCCGGCCGGGGTGCTGGTGCGGCTGACCTTCAAGGGCGAGGCCACCTACAAGCCGGTGCTGGGCGCGGTGGCCCGCGAGACCGGCGTCGACTACTCGATCCTCGGCGGCCGCATCCACAAGCTGCGCGACGCCCCCTACGGCCAACTGACCCTGGCTTTGACCGGCGGCGACATCGAGGCCGCCATCGCCCGCTTCGAGGCCGCCGACGTGCGCGTGGATCGCCTGGAGGACGCCCGATGAGCCTGTTCGCCAACATAGACTGGAGCGACATCGGCTTCGCCACGCTCGACACCCTGACCATGCTCGGCGGCTCGATGGCCCTGACCGTGATCCTGGGCCTGCCGCTGGGCGTGATCCTGTTCCTGACCGGCAAGGGCCAGATGCTGGAGAACAAGGCCGCCCATACGGTGCTGGGCCTGCTGGTCAACATCCTGCGCTCGGTGCCGTTCGTGATCCTGCTGATCGTGATGATCCCGCTGACCGTGCTGCTGGTCGGCACCTCGCTGGGCGTGGCCGGGGCCATCCCGCCGCTGGTGGTGGGCGCCGCGCCGTTCTACGCCCGCCTGGTCGAGACCGCCCTGCGCGAAGTCGACAAGGGCGTGGTCGAGGCCAGCTTCGCGCTGGGCGGTTCGCGCCGGCAGGTGGTGCTGGGCGCGCTGCTTCCAGAAGCGATGCCCGGGATCATCGCCGGGGCGACGGTGACGGCCATCGCGCTGGTCTCCTACACCGCCATGGCCGGGGTGGTCGGGGCCGGGGGCCTCGGCGACCTTGCCATCCGCTTCGGCTACCAGCGCTTCCAGACCGACGTCATGGTGGTGACCGTGGTGGTGCTGCTGATCCTGGTGCAGGTGCTGCAGATGGTCGGCGACGCGGTGGTGCGGCGGGTCTCGCACCGGTGAGCGCGCTTGCGATCAGGCCCGCCGTCGAAGACGACATCCCGGCCCTGGTCGCGCTGAACGCCGTGGTCCAGGCCCTGCACGCGGCGCTGTCGCCCGAGGTCTTCAAGCCGAAGGTGGATCCGGTCGAGCTGGCCGCCTTACTGCGCGGGCTTCTCGATCAGCCGAGCCATCGCCTGCGGGTGGCGGCCTTGGACGGCGCGACGGTCGGCTATGCCTGGGCCGAGGTCCAGGACCGGCCCGAGACGCCGTTCGCCCTGGCCCGCCGGCGGCTCTACCTGCATCACCTGTCGGTGGATCCGGCGGTTCGCCGCCAGGGCGTCGCCTCGGCCCTGCTGGCGTCTATCGAGGAAGAGGCCCGCGCGGCGGGGCTGGCCAGCGTGGTCCTCGACGCCTGGGCCGACAACGCGGACGCCCAGGCCTTCTTCGCCGCCGCCGGCTACGGGCCGCTGAACATCACGCGCGCCAAGCGGCTGGGGTGATTGCGGCGGCCGTTCCGGGCGCCTAAAACCCCCAATATGAGCGACGACATCATCCTTCCCGCCCCGCCGCCCGAGCACTGGGACGAGGCCATGGCGCAAACCATGCCGGGCAAGACCATCCTGGTGGGCCTGACCTTCCTCGACGCCGACGGCGAGATCGAAGCGGTCGAGCAGTTCCACGGCGTCATCCTGTCGGCCGAGGCCGACGAGGGCATATTGGTCGACCTGCTGGGCGAGGAGGACGACGGCGACACCTATCTGCTGCCGCCCCAGACCTCGAACATCCAGGCCGCCCAGCCGGGCACCTACACCCTGGCCAATGGCGAGGTGCTGGAGAACCCCGACTTCGTGTCGAACTGGACGATCCAGGGACCCGAGGATCCGGCCAACGAGGCCTGAGGACTGTCAGGTTCCGAAGCAGCGCCGCACGGTCAGTTCGATCAGGCGGCGTCGCTCCAGCATCGTGCCGACGGCGTCCCGGGCGCCTTCGACAGCGACGTCGCCCACCATGGCGTCGTGGCAGACCAGCGCGCGCTGGGTGACGCCCTCCGTCGACAGCGTGCAGACCCCGCCATAGATCTTGCCGGCGTGGTGGCTGGTGGTGCTGGTCGGCATGGAAAAGCCGGTGTCGCAGTCGGTGACCGTGGTCGTCAGCTTATTGAAGGTCATGCCGCCCTGCAGCGCTCGGGTCACCTCATCCAGAACCGGACCTTCGGCCCAGTCGATGGGGTAGTTGTCCTCGCCGATCCGCACCGTCTGCATGTCCCGCGCGATGCGCACAGGGCCTTCCACGGCTAGGGCGGCGCTGGCCATCGCCATCGTGGCGATAATGGCGATGGCGTAAAGGCGGGGCGTATTCATCGGCCGTACTTATGACTGCGAGACGCCGGTTCGCAACCCATAGTCAAGCTGCCGCCGCGCCAGCCACGTCACCCTCTTCCCCGCCTCAGGAAAACTGATTCCGCCCCGGCGGCGTTTTCGCGCAATACCCATCCGGAATTATCGACTTACCGGAGCCGTTCATGGTCGCCCGCCGCGCCGCCCTCCTCAGCCTCGCCGCTCTCGCCCTGCTGGCCGCCTGCAGCCGCCAGCCCGCGCCGTCGGCCGCCGACACCCTGGTGGTCGGCGCCACCGCCGTGCCGCACGCCGAGGTGCTGGAGTTCATCAAGCCGAAACTGGCGGCCGAAGGCCTGAAGATCGACGTCAAGGTGTTCAACGACTACGTCCAGCCCAACACCCAGCTGGCCGAGAAGCATCTGGACGTGAACTACTTCCAGACCGGTCCCTATCTCGACACCGTCAACGCCGACCACGGCTGGGGCCTGGTGAAGGTCGCCGGCGTGCACATCGAGCCGCTGGGCGCCTATTCCTCGAAGATCAAGGCCATCGCCGACCTGCCGGCCGGCGCGACCGTGGCCATCCCCAACGAGCCCAGCAACGGCGGCCGCGCCCTGCTGCTGCTGGCCCGCAACGGCCTGATCACCCTGAAGGATCTCAAGAACCCCGTCTCGACCCTGAAGGACATCACCGCCAACCCCAAGAACCTGAAGTTCAAGGAGCTGGAATCGGCGACCCTGCCGCGGGTGCTGAACCAGGTCGACCTGGCGGTGATCAACACCAACTACGCGCTGGACGCCAAGCTCGACCCGTCCAAGGACGCCCTGCTGATCGAGGACAAGACCAGCCCCTATGTGAACTTCCTGGTCGCCCGTCCGGACAACGCCAGCGATCCGCGCGTGCAGAAGCTGGCCAAGGCTCTGACTTCGCCCGAGGTGAAGGCGTTCCTGGCCGAGAAGTACAAGGGCGCGGTGGTTCCGGCGTTCTGATTTCGCTTCCCTAGATCCTAGAGGTCGTCATCCCGGAAAGCCCGCAGGGCTTATCCGGGACCCAGGGGACTGGGCTCGGCGGCGAGGTCGTCCACCCGGGCGGTCGCCGATGCGGTGCGGCGGCCCATGGGTCCCGGCTCTGCCGCCCGCTTTCGCGGGCGTTCGGCCGGGATGACGGCTGTTGATGCGGGGGCGAATGACGCCCTCTCGACAACTCCAGATTGCTAAGCTCTAATCCTTCCCTCGCAAGGGGGTGCGATGGTTAGCGGCAAGTCCTTGAAGGTGTCGGAGGCCGCGCCGCGCGCGCCCAGAGCGCCGGCTAAAACCGCGCTGGCGCACCAGACCGGCCATCGCGAGCGCCTGCGGGAGCGGGCCAGGGCCGCGGGCCTGGCCGCGCTGCCCGACTACGAACTGCTCGAACTCTATCTCTTCCGCAGCCTGCCGCGCGGCGACGTCAAACCGCTGGCCAAGGCCCTGCTGGCCAGGTTCGGCTCGTTCGCCGGGGTGCTGGGGGCCAGCGTCGAGGAGCTGAAGACCGTCTCCGGCGTGGGCGAGACCGCCGCCGTCGAGCTGAAGATCCTGCACGAGGCGACCTTGCGCGCCGGCCGCGAGACCATCGCCAAGCGGCCGGTGATCTCGTCGTGGACGGCGCTGCTGGGCTATGTGCGCGTCGCCCTGGCCAACGAGTCCCGCGAGCAGTTCCGGGTGCTGTTCCTCGACAAGAAAAACCAGCTGATCGCCGACGAGGTGATGAACCACGGCACGGTCGACCACGCCCCGGTCTATCCGCGCGAGGTGATGCGCCGGGCGCTGGAGCTGGCCAGCTCCAACATCATCCTGCTGCACAACCACCCCAGCGGCGACCCCACGCCCTCGCGGCCCGACATCGAGATGACCAAGCAGATCATCACCGCCGGCAAGGCGCTCAGCATCGTCGTGCACGACCACCTGGTGGTCGGCCGCGACGGCGTGGCCAGCTTCAAGGCGCTGGGGCTGATCTGACGCTCACCCGCGAAAAGTGGGCGCGAAGAAAATCTAATATCCTTGACGCCGGGCGCGGCGCCCCCGAGCTTGACCGGATCAGCTGTTCCGGAGTGTCCCATGCGTCGCCTGCTGTCAGTCCTGCTCGCCTCGACCGCCCTGCTGGGCGCTTCCGCCAACGCCGCCGACGCGCCCAAGAATGAGGGGGGCAAGAGCGAAGTCTCGAAAGCCGATCGGGCCCTGCACGAGCGCATCCTGACGCTGGACACCCACCTCGACACGCCCGAGCACTTCTCGCGCCCCGGCTGGAGCATGACCGACCGTCACACGGTGGGGCAGGACTTCACCCAGGTGGACCTGCCGCGAATGAACGACGGGGGCCTCGATGGCGGGTTCTTCGTCATCTACACCGGCCAGGGCGACCTGACCGCCGAGGGCTATCGCTACGCCCGCGACTTCGCCCTGACCCGGGCGACCGAGATCCGCGAGATGGTGGCGGCCCATTCCGACAAGTTCGAGCTGGCCTACACGCCCGAAGACGCCGTCCGCATCAACAAGGCCGGCAAGAAGTTCGTCTTCCAGAGCATCGAGAACAGCTGGCCGATCGGCGAAGACCTGACCCTGCTGCAGACCTTCTACAAGACCGGCGTGCGCATGGCCGGGCCGGTGCACTTCCGCAACAACCAGTTCGCCGACAGCTCGACCGATCCCAAGGGCAAGATCTGGAACGGCTTCTCGCCGCTGGGCCTGCGCTGGATCGCTGAGGCCAACCGCCTGGGGATCCTGATCGACGTCAGCCACGCCTCCGACGACGTGGTCGACCAGGCCGTGGCCCTGTCGAAGGTTCCGATCATCGCCTCGCACTCGGGCGCCAAGGCCGTCTTCGATCATCCGCGCAATCTCGACGACGCCCACATCAAGCGCATCGCCGACAGCGGCGGGGCGATCTGCATCAACTCGGTCTATCTGAAGGCCGCCCCGCCCAGCGCCGAGCGCAAGGCCGCCCTGGAAGCCCTGGGCAAGCCGCCGCGCGACGAGGCGACCCAGGCCGAGGTCGTGGCCTACGCCAAGAAGCGCGGCGAGCTGGACAAGCAGTACCCGCCGATCCGCGCCAACTTCGACATCTTCATGGACAGCATGACCCACGTCCTGAAGATCGGCGGCGCCAAGGCCGTCTGCGTCGGCGCCGACTGGGACGGCGGCGGCGGGGTGGAAGGCTTCGAGGACGTGGCCGACCTGCCCAAGATCACCGCGCGCCTGAAGGCGGCGGGCTATTCGGACGCCGACGTGGAGGCGATCTGGAGCGGCAATGTGCTGCGGCTGCTGGGGCAGGCGCAGGCCTATGCGAAGACGGCGGTGAAGTAGCCGCTCCCGCCTTTCAGGATCCTCCCCCTCTGGGGGAGGTGGCCCGGAGGGCCGGAGGGGGGACGTTTTCAGCTTCCGAGGAGGTTGAAGCTACGCCCCCCACCGATCGCTGCGCGATCGCCTCCCCCATAGGGGGAGGTTCCTATTTGGCGGTCGCCTTCCGCCAAACCCGCCACCCCAGCAGCACCGCCAGGATGCCCGCGTACACCAGCGGCGGACGATGATCCGCCTTCACCAGCAGGTAGTAGTGGGCCACGCCCAGGGGCACGATGACGTAGATCAGCCAGTGCAGCCGGTTCCACGCCGCGCGGCCCATCCGCACCACCCAGCCGTTGGTCGAGGTCACCGCCAGCGGGATCAGCAGGGCGAACGCCGCCATCCCCAGGGTGATGAACGGCCGCTTGAGGATGTCCTTCACCAGCTGGCCGAAGTCGAAGAAGAGATCGACGCCGATGTAGCTGGAGAGGTGCAGCGTGACGTAGGCGAAGGCGAACAGGCCGATGGTGCGACGAAAGCGCGCCAGGCGCGGCTTCTTCAGGATCACCGCCGCCGGCGTGATCGCCAGGCCGACCAGCAGCAGCCGCAGGCCCCAGACGCCCAGCTGCCGCACCAGGGTCTCGATCGGATTGACCCCCAGGTCGCCGGTGAAGGCGCGGAAGGCCAGCCACGCCAGCGGCGCGGCGCAGGTCAGCCAGACGGCGGCGTAGACGAGGTTGTCGCGGGTGCGGGAGGGCTTCCGCGCCGACCCCCTCCGGCCCTCCGGGCCACCTCCCCCAGAGGGGGAGGATCTGGTCGGCGCAAAAGATGCTCCCCCTCTGGGGGAGCTGTCGCGGAGCGACTGAGGGGGCTGCGCCATCAGTAGAACTTCTTCAGATCCATGCCGCGGTACAGGTCCGCCACCCACTCGCCATAGCCGTTGAACGCGAGGGTCTCACGACGCCGGAACTCGCCGATGCGGCGCTCGGAGGCCTGCGACCAGCGGGGGTGGTCCACGGCCGGATTGACGTTGGAATAGAAGCCGTATTCGCGCGGCGCCGACAGGTTCCAGGCCGTCGGCGGCTGGCGCTCGACCAGGCTGATGCGGGTGATCGACTTGATGCTCTTGAAGCCGTACTTCCACGGCACGACCAGCCGCAGCGGCGCGCCGTTCTGGTTGGGCAGGGTCTCGCCGTAGAGGCCGACGGCGATCAGGGCCAGCGGGTGGGTCGCCTCGTCGATGCGCAGGCCCTCGCAATAGGGCCATTGCAGCACGTCCCAGCGCTGGCCGGTCATTTCCGAGGGCCGCATCAGGGTCTCGAAGGCGACGAACTTGGCCTTCGAGGTGGGTTTGACCGCCGCGATCAGGTCCTTGAGCGGAAAGCCGACCCAGGGGATGACCATCGACCAGCCCTCGACGCAGCGCAGGCGATAGATGCGCTCCTCCAGCTTCTGGCCCTTGATCAGCTCGTCGATGTCGAAGGTGCGCGGGGCCTCGCAGGCGCCGTCGACGCGGACGGTCCAGGGGCGGGTCTTCAGCTTGCCGGCGTTTTCGGCGGGGTCGGACTTGTCGACCCCGAATTCGTAGAAGTTGTTGTAGCTGGTGACGTCGTCCTTCGGTGTCGGCTTTTCCTGGGTGGAGAAACCCTTGGTGAAGGCCAGGGGCGCGGCGGCCGCCGCTCCGCCCAGCCCTGCCAGCCCAAGCCCGGCCGCGCCGGCGATGAATTCCCGCCGTCGCAGATAGAGGCCCCGGTCGGTGACGTCGTTCTCGGTAAGGTCAGGGCGGTGGCGGATCAGCATCGCGGGGTCTCCGGGCTTGGCCTGGAAGATACGTATGGGACGAGGCCAAGGTTTACGAGGCCGCGCGCCTTTTTCACGACCGTTTCGCGCAAAGGTCGCTATGGTACAGCTTCAAATGGTTATCTTGTGAATGCGCGCACAGATTGTGTTTTCCGGGGCGCGTATCGATCGGGCGTCGCCCAGCGAGGCGATCAACAACCAGAGGAGACACGTGATGGGTTTCTATGGTCCCGAACCTTTCGACACCGCCGAGGCGACCTACGTCTGGACCGGCCTGCGCACGCCGGGCTTCTTCAGCGTCAAGGTCCAGGGCGCGGCGCCGAACTACACCAGCGGCATCCAGCTGGTCCGCGACAACGAGTTCGTCGGCGGCCTGGCCATCGAGGTCATGGGCTGGACCGGCCCCCAGGCCCCGGGCGCGACGCCCTACGCCGTGCAGAACACGTTCAAGGGCTTCTACCTGCCCAAGATCCTGATCGTCGGCTCCAACAAGAGCGTGCTGATCGACGTGAAGGAGATCCCCTTCACCACCGACGAGGCCTATCTGGCCCTCGTGAAGGGCGACGCGAAACAGCCCGAGCCGGCGTACTGATCCTACCTGCTCCTCCCCCGTGAAACGGGGGAGGGGGACCGCGAAGCGGTGGAGGGGGCGAGACTGGGCTCAGTGCCGGCCGTCGCCCCCTCCGTCACGGCGCTGATAGCGCCGCACCACCTCCCCCGCCTTGCGGGGGAGGAGCTTGCTACGCCTTCACCACCGCCTCGAACGCCGCCCGCGCCTCGGCCTTGGCCTTCAGCAGCTTGGCCTTCAGCGAGCGGAACTGGGTCACGTGGCCCGCCCGGGCCAGCAGCGCCCGGAAGGCCTTGGGCTCGTTCTCCGGATCGCCGCCGTCCTCCAGCGCCACCTTGATCAGCTGCGACAGGTCCTGCTCCAGCCGCCAGGCCGACAGGGCCGCGTTGAGCGAGGTCTTGTCGGCCAGACCCGCCGCGATCAGGGCCGACAGGGCCTCGCCGGTGTTCTGCGCCAGAGGGCCGCCGTCTGGTCCGTGGGCCAGTTGCAGGAACTGGGCGATGAACTCGATGTCGACCAGGCCGCCGGGTTCGAGCTTGAGGTCCCACGGCCCCTTGCCCGGCCGCTCGCGCTCCATCAGGTCGCGCATGTCGAGCACGTCGGCGGCGGTCTTGGCCACGTCGCGCGGCCGGCGCAGGGCCGCCTCGATCGCGCCCTCGGCCCGCGCCTTGAAGTCCGGCGAACTGGCCCAGATCACCCGGGCGCGGGTCAGGGCCAAGAGCTCCCAGGTCTCGGACTCGCGCTCGTAATAGTCCTCGAAGGCGGTGAAGCTGACGGCCACCGGCCCCTTGCTGCCCGAGGGGCGCAGCTTCAGGTCCACCTCGTAGAGCGTGCCCTCGGCCGTCGGGGCCGACAGGGCCGAGGTCAGGCGCTGGGTGAAGCGGGCGTAGAAGACGTCGGCGCTCCAGCCCTTGATTTCCGAGGCGCCGGCCGCATCGTCGGCCGCGTAGAGCGTCATCAGGTCGAGGTCGGACTTGGCGGTCATCTCGCGCGAGCCGGCCTTGCCCAGGGCGACCACGGCCACCTGGCCGGGGAAGGCGCCGCCCAGCCGCTCGACCTCGGCCAGGGCGGCCGGCGCAAGGCCGCCGACGATCAGGTCGCCCAGGTCGGCGAAGGCCCGGCCCACGTCGCGGGCGTCGGCCGTGCCGCTCATCACCCGCACCCCGATCCGGAACGACTGGTCGCGGAAGAGGCGGCGGGCCGCGTCCATCGACGGCTCGAACTCGGCCGGATCCCACGGGATGTCGGCCGGAACCTCCATCGGGCCGAAGAAGGCCGGATCCAGCAGGGCGTCCAGCGCCGTCGGCCGGCGGGCCAGGGTGGTCGCCAGGCGCGGGGCGAAGGCCATGACCTGCACCACCAGCTCGAACAGCCGCGGCTGGGCCAGGAACAGCGACTGGATCTGCACGCCCGAACTGAGCGAAGCGAAGAAGTCGGCGAAGCGGTTGAAGGCCGCGTCCGGCGCGCCCGTGGCGTTGGCCGCGTCCAACAGGCGGGGGGCCAGGCGCGTGAACAGCTCGCGGCTGCGCTCGGTGCGGGTGGCGGCGATATGGCCGTGGTGCCAGCCCCGGATGGTGGCGGCGACGCGATCAGGGGCCGAGAAACCCATGCGCTTGAGGGTGGCCAGGGTCTCCGGATCGTCCTCGACGCCGGTGAAGACCAGACTCCCGAAGCGCGACGACAGCTCCTCCTCGCCCTTGAACAGGGCGCCGTAGCGCTGGTTGACGCCCTTCAGCATCTTGCCGACGGCGGCGTCGAAGCTGCGCAGGTTGCCGTGGTCCCACAGGGCGGCGACCTTCTTCCGGTCGGCGTCGGACTCGGGCAGCTTGTGGGTCTGGTCGTCGGCGATCATCTGGGCCCGGTGCTCCAGGGCCCGCAGGTCGTGATAGGCGGCGGTCAGATAGGCGCAGTCCTCCGGCGTCACGTGGCCGGCGTCGCGCAGGGCGGCCAAGGCGTCCAGGGTGCGCGGGCTGCGCAGGTCCGGGTGGCGACCGCCGAGGATCAGCTGCTGGGTCTGGACGAAGAACTCGATCTCGCGGATGCCGCCGCGACCCAGCTTCAGGTCCGCGCCCTTGGCCTCCAGCCGCTCGTCCACCTTGTAGGCGTGGATCTGGCGCTTGATGGAATGGATGTCGGCGATGGCGGCGAAGTCGAGGTTGCGCCGCCAGATGAAGGGCTGCAGCTCGGCCAGGAAGGCCTCGCCGCGCGCGATGTCGCCGGCCGCGATCCGGGCCTTGATGTGGGCCGCCCGCTCCCAGTTCTGGCCGACGCTCTCGTAGTAGTCCAAGGCCGCGTCGATCGGCATGGCCGGCGGGGTCGAACTGGGGTCGGGGCGCAGGCGCAGGTCGATGCGGAAGACGTAGCCGTCGGCGGTGCGCTCGGCCAGCATCCGGCCCAGGTGCTGGGTCAGGCGCACGGCGACCCCTTGCGGCTCGGTCCCCTCGCTGACCGGCAGGGCCTCGGGCGCGTAGAAGATCGAAAAATCGATGTCGCTGGAATAGTTCAGCTCATGGGCGCCGTGCTTGCCCATGGCGATGCAGAAGAGGCCCGGGATCGGGCCGTCCTGGCCTTCACCGACATGGGTGAGGGCGCCGCGCGCCACCTCGACCCGGGCGGCCTGGGCGAGAGCCGCGTGCAGGCTGGCGTCGGCGAAGCGGGTGAGGGCGCCGGTCACCGCGTCCAGGTCCCAGACGCCGCCCAGGTCGGCGAGGGCGGTCAGCAGGTGCAGGTCGGCCTTCAGCTCACGGAGGGTTTTGCGGGCGGTCTCGAAGTCCGGCTCGGCGGCGACGGCCTCGGCGGCGGCCAGGATGTCCGACAGCCGGGCCTGCGGGTCGCTCTCCAGGATCGTGGGCAGGCGCGCGCCGTCGCGACGGGCGAGGCCCGCGAGATACGGCGAGGCGGCGAACACCGGGGCCAGGGCCGGCCAGGCGGCGTCGACCGTGGCCAGCTTCTCGCCGGCCCGGCGGGCGATGCCCTCGTGGGCCCGCTCGGCGGCCTTGGGATCGACGATCGGGCCGCAGGGGGCGAGGTGGTCGAGCAAGGGGGAGAGGGGGCGAGTCATGGTCGCACTCTTACCTGCCCGGCCCCGAGCGCCAAGCATCGCTTGACGATGTCTTTTACGGGCGTAATCATTCCCGCAACAGAGTAGCGGGCCGTCATGAGCATCACCCAAGCCGAAAGCCACGTCATGGAGGCGCTCTGGACCCAGAGCCCTCTGACCGTCGAGGAGATCCTCGAGGCCGTCGCCGCCCCGCAGAGCTGGGGCGAGGCCACGGTCAAGACGCTGATCAACCGCCTGCTCAAGCGCAAGGCCATCGAGTCGCGCCGCATCGACGGCCGCGTGCGCTATGTGCCGATCGTCAGCCGGGCCGAGTATCTGCAGAGCGAGAGCCAGGGCCTGCTCGACCGGTTGTTCGACGGCCGGCTGACGCCCCTGGTGGCGCATTTCGCCAAGCACCGCTCGCTGTCGCCCGACGAGGTCAAGCAGCTGAAACAGCTGATCGCGGAGCTGGACGATGCTGGTTGATCTGCTGGCCCTGACCCTGCTGCGCGTTCAGTTCGCCGCCGCCGCCGGGGTGCTGCTGGTCCTGGCGCTGCGGGTTCCGGTGCGCCGCCTGGTCGGCCCCGAGGCGGTCTACAAGCTGTGGCGCCTGGCGCCGATCGCGGCCCTGGTCAGCATCTTCCCCAGCCTGTCGGAGGCCCTGAAGGCGGGCGCGGCGGCCCAGCCGCCCGAGCGCCTGCTGGCCGTGGCCATGCTGACGGTGTGGGTCGTCGGCGTCGTCGGCCTGGCCGGCCTGATCGCCCTGGCCGAGCGCGCCTTCCGCGCCCGGGCCCGCGCCGGGCTGGAGGGACCGGCGGTGATGGGCGTCTTCTGTCCGCGCCTGGTCATTCCACACGACTTCGCCAAGCGGTTCGACGCGGCCGAGCGCGAGCTCGTTCTGGCCCACGAGCGGGCCCACATGCGGCGCGGCGACCCGCGCGGCAACCTGATCATCACCGCCTGCCAGGTGCTGGGCTGGCTGAATCCCTTCGTCCACCTGGGCGCGGCCATCGCCCGCCTGGATCAGGAGATCGCCTGCGACGCCGACGTCGTGGCCCTGACGCCCAAGGCCCGCAAGCGCTACGCCGAGACCCTGATGAAGGCCCACGCCTGCACGGCCGCCTCGCCGCTGGCCTGCGCCTTCGGCCGCCACCCGCTGGTCGCCCGCGTGCGGGTGCTGGCCGGACCCGGACCGGTCGCCGCCGAGGGACTGACGGTCACCATCGCGGCCCTGACAGCGGTGACCATCCTGGCGGTCTGGACCCTGACCCCGCGCGGCCTGGACGTTCCGCCCTTCCGCGTGCCGGGCGGCGAAGCCCGCGTGTTCGTCGACGGCGTCACCCCGCCGCCGCTGAGCCGTCATGTCGAGGCGTTGGCGCAGTAGGGCGTGACGACGATGCGGGGTTGCATAGAATAAAACTACATGTGTAATCTTTCCTTGCCCTCAAGGAGAGCTCGCCCGTGTCGTTCGTCCTGCCCGTCCCCGACGCCAATGCGGGCCGCAAGCGCGCCGTCCTGGCCTGGCGCATTCTCGGCGCCGCGCTGGCCGTGAGCCTGCTGGCCGCCCTGGCCTACGCCGTCTTCGACTTCATCCGCTTCGAGCGGGCCATGGGCGCGCTGCCGCCGGCCAAGGGCGAGGCGCTGGAACCGGCGCGGGCGCAGGCCATGCGGCGCTGGTCGGTGGTGCATCCGGCCCTGGTGGCGCGGCTGAAGCAGTCTCGGGACCTGGAGCTGGGCGGGGTGTGGATGATGCGCGGCGGCCGGGTCTGCGGCGTGGTCAACGGCAAGACCAGCTTCGGCGGCTTCACCGGCATGACGCGGTTCTACACCGACGGCGATACGCCGGTGTTCGCCTATGACGACCGGGGGGCTTTTCGCGAGCACTGGCATCAGTGCGATCGCGACCGCTGGGCGGTGATCCGTCAGGGCTCGGACGAGACGGGCTTCTGCGCGACGAAGTTCGGGGCGACGCGGTGCCATGTGGTGCGCCGGCAGGCGACGACGATGCCGCGTTAGGCCTTCTCCCTTCCCCCTTGATGGGGGAAGGGTCGGGGATGGGGGTGACCTGCCGAGCTGGCGGCCGTGCGTGGCCTCAACCGTCGTAGTCACCCCCACCCCTGCCCCTCCCCCATCAAGGGGGAGGGGTTCAGATCAATTCACCGCGCGAACGGGAACGGGGTCACCGACTTGGACGCCTCCTCCACCAGCAGCGTCCGATTGATCGGCGCGGCCGCGCGCTGGGGGCAGGCGGGGCGTTCGCAGATGCGGCAGGAGGGGCCGATCTCGACGGTCACCGGCGAGGCGATGTCGAGGCCCCGGGCGTAGACCAGCTTGGCCGCGTATTTCAGCTCGCAGCCCAGGCCGATGACCAGTTCGTCCTCCAGCCCCGCCTGCAGCCCCGACACCCGCCGCACGGTGCGCGACAGGGTGAAGTAGCGGGCGCCGTCGGGGGTCTCGATCACCTGGGTGACGATGCGGCCGGGGGTCTTGAAGCTGTCGTGCACGTTCCAGCGCGGGCAGGCGCCGCCGAAGCGCGAGAACGGGAAGGGGCCGGCGGCGAAGCGCTTGGAGATGTTGCCCGCCGCGTCCAGTCGCATCATGAAGAACGGCACGCCCCGAGCGCCCGGGCGGCTGAGCGTGGTCAGGCGCTGGGCGGCCTGCTCGTAGCTGACGCCGAACCGCGAGCGGGCCCGCTCGATGTCGTAGCCGGTCGCCTCCATGGCCGCGTGGAACGGCTCGTAGGGCATCATGATCGCCGCGGCGAGGTAGTTGTCGAGGAAGACCTTCAGCAGCTGGCGCGTGGCGCGGTCCGGCGCGGCGAAGCGGTCGGCCAGGCGGGTCAGGGCGTCCGGCGCCTCCATCAGGCCGAGCTGATAGCACATGGCGAAGATGCGGCTGGCCGGGGCCAGGGTTTCCGACACCATCAGCCGCTTGCGGTGATGGTCGTAGCGGCGCAGCGAGCCGGCCATCACCTCGACCGGCATGACCCGCACCTGGATGCCGAACCGTTCCAGCAGGCGTTCGCGCACGGCGGGGCCCAGGTCCTGCGGGTCGGCGTCCAGCGCCGCGACGATGGCCTCGGCCGCCGTCTCCAGTTCGGCGAAGTGGTTGCGCTGGGAGCCCACCAGATCGCGCACCCAGTCGGTGGGCGAGGACGAGACGGCCGGCGTTCCGTCCGGTCGCTCGAAGGCGCCCAGGTCGATCATCCGGCCGCGGTCGAGATAGGCGCGGTAGAGGCGGGCCACGGCTTCGGCCAGGGCGGGCGACAGCTCGGCCACCTCGGCGGCCTCATGGCGGCCGATGCCGAGGTCGGCGAACATCTTGTCGGCCAGCACCTCTTCCAGGCCCGCGCCGCCGCCGGGATCGTCGGCCGACAGGGTGCGCAGGTCCAGATCGTAGGCCTCGGCCAGCCGCAGCAGCATCTGGGCGGTGACCGGCCGCTGGTTGCGTTCCAGCAGGTTCAGGTAGCTGGGCGAGACGCCCAGCTCCTCGGCCATGCGGGCCTGGGTGACGCCGATGTCGCGCCGCAGCCGCTTGAGCCGGCCGCCCAGGAAAAGCTTCTTGTCCGTCGTCGTGACCATGGATGTCACGTTGTCACGGATTTACAAATTACACAAAGTCAATTCATGACAAATCGTCTTCAATAGGTTCGACCGTATCGGCCCCGCCGCGTTAGCTCCCCAAGACGAAATCACGCCCGCCTCCCAATCAGCGGGCCCCGAACGGGGAAGTACGACGACCATGCGCAAGACCTACGCCGAGCACCGCCAGGACCTCCTCGCCCGCTACCCGCAGGGCCTGACGCCGGGCGGCGTCGCCATCGACGACATCATCCAGCTGAAGCTGCAGAACACCTATTCGACGCACCTGGACATCGCCCGCGACATGGCGACCGTCATGCGCGCCGACATGGCCGCCTATGACAAGGACAGCAGCCAGTTCACCCAGTCGCTGGGCTGCTGGTCGGGCTTCCACGCCCAGCAGATGATCAAGTCGGTCAAGCGCCTGCGCGGCACCACCAAGGGCGCCTATGTCTATCTGTCGGGCTGGATGGTCGCGGGCCTGCGCAACCGCTTCGGCCACCTGCCGGACCAGTCGATGCACGAGAAGACCTCGGTCGTCGATCTGATCGAAGAGATCTACGTCTCGCTGCGCCAGGCCGACGAAGTGGCGATCAACGACCTCTTCAAGGCCCTGACCGCCGCCCGCAAGGCCGGCGACCAGGTCGCCGAACAGGCCGCGATCAAGGCCATCGACGGCTTCGAGACCCACGTCGTTCCGATCATCGCCGACATCGACGCCGGCTTCGGCAACGAAAACGCCACCTACTTGCTGGCCAAGGAGATGATCAAGGCCGGCGCCTGCTGCCTGCAGATCGAGAACCAGGTTTCCGACGCCAAGCAGTGCGGCCACCAGGACGGCAAGGTCACCGTGCCGCGCGAGGACTTCATCGAGAAGCTGCGCGCCTGCCGCCTGGCCTTCGAGGAACTGGGCGTCGACGAGGGCGTCATCGTCGCCCGCACCGACAGCCTGGGCGCGGGCCTGACCCAGAAGATTCCGGTCAGCCAGGAGCCGGGCGACCTGGCTTCGGACTACATCAAGTGGCTGAAGACCGAGGCGATCACGCCGGAAAACCCGATCCAGCCGGGCGAACTGGCCCTGTACCGCGACGGTGAGTTCCAGAAGCCGGTGCGCATGCCCAACGGCCTGTTCGCCTTCCAGGACGGCACCGGCCGGGCTCGCGTCATCGAGGACTGCATCGCCTCGCTCACCCAGGGCGGCGCCGACCTGCTGTGGATCGAGACCGACACCCCCAATGTCGACGAGATCGCCTCGATGGTGGCCGAGGTCCGCAAGGCCGTGCCGAACGCCAAGCTGACCTACAACAACTCGCCGTCGTTCAACTGGACGCTCAATCTGCGCAAGCAGGTGCGCGACCAGTGGATCGCCGAGGGCAAGATCCACGCGGACAGCTATCCGGAAGGCGCGGCCCTGATGTCGGCCGACCTGGACGACAGCGACCTGGGTCGTGAGACCGACGAGCGCCTGGCGCGCTTCCAGGTCGACATCGCCGCCCGGGCCGGGGTGTTCCACAACCTGATCACCCTGCCGACCTTCCACCTGACCGCCAAGAGCATGGACGAGCTGTCGCGCGGCTACTTCGGCGAGGGCCGCATGCGGGCCTACGTCAACACGGTGCAGCGCGAGGAAATCCGCCGCGGCGTGTCGGCCGTGAAGCACCAGCACGAGGTCGGCTCCGACCTCGGCGACAGCTTCAAGGAAATGGTCGCCGGCGAGCGCGCTCTGAAGGCCGGCGGCGGCGCCAACACCATGAACCAGTTCGCCGCCGAATAGCGGCGAGCTTCAAACCCTCCCGTCCCCCAAAGCCCGAACTGAGGAGAAACGTCATGACCAACGTCACGCAATTCGCTCCCGCCGCCATGCCGGATTCGTCGGCCCAGGACCGCGCCGTGGACCGCCTCGCCGAGGCCTCTCACCGCCTCAACGAAGCCGTCCGCCGCGCCATCGAGGCCGGCTACTCGGTCGAACTGGTGCGCACCTCGCGCCACCACGACGGCTCGGGCAACTGGGGCGACCAGATCGTCCCGACCATCCGGGCCACCGAAAAGAGCGCGTAAGACGCTCGATGTGTAGCGGGGAAGGAGGCGCCTGCTTCCTCCCTTCACCCGCTCCCTCAAATCGTCATCCCGGAAAGCGCTAAGCGCTTATCCGGGACCCAGGGGCCGACGTACTGTCGTCGAGGCTTCTTCGCGGTGGCCGACGCAATGCGGTCGCCCCTGGGTCCCGGCTCTTCGCTGCGCTACGGCCGGGATGACGATCATTGGGTGCGCGGTGCGTATCCGATAAACCTTCCAAAGTCCGCGTCACCACACCACGGAACACGCCATGCCCCTCGACATCGCCGCCAACGTCCAGATCCTCGGTCCGATCGAGGGTCGCGCGGTAGAGATCCTGACGCCCGAGGCCGTGGCCTTCGTGGCCGACCTGCACCGCCGCTTCGACGCCCGCCGCCGCGCCCTGCTGGCGGCCCGCGAAGCCCGACAGGTCCGGTTCGACGCCGGCGAACTGCCCGATTTCCTGGCCGAGACCTCGCATGTCCGCGCCGCCGACTGGACCGTCGCGCCGATCCCGGCCGACCTCCAGGACCGCCGCGTCGAGATCACCGGTCCGGTCGACCGCAAGATGATCATCAACGCCCTCAACTGCGGGGCCAAGGTGTTCATGGCCGACTTCGAAGACGCCACGGCCCCCACCTGGGCCAATGTCGTCGAGGGTCAGGTCAACCTGAAGGACCGCTGGAACGGCGTCTTGGACCACGTCGATCCGAAGTCCGGAAAGGCTTACGCGCTGGGAGCCAACCCGGCCGTCCTGAAGGTCCGGCCGCGCGGCTGGCACCTTCCCGAACGCCACCTCGAAGTCGACGGCGCGCCTGTCGCCGGCGCGCTGTTCGACTTCGGCCTCTATGTCTTCCACAACGCCCACGCCGCGATCGCCAAGGGCTCGGGTCCCTACTTCTACCTGCCCAAGCTCGAGAGCCATCTCGAGGCCCGGCTGTGGAACGAGGTGTTCGTCCGCGCCCAGGAGGCCCTGGGCCTGCCCGTCGGGACCTTCAAGGCCACGGTGCTGATCGAGACGATCCCGGCCGCCTTCGAGATGGACGAGATCCTGTTCGAGCTGAAGGACCACATCGTCGGCCTCAACTGCGGTCGCTGGGACTACATCTTCTCGTTCATCAAGCGCCTGGGCCGCCGGCCTGAGTTCCTGACCCCGGACCGCTCGGCCATGGTGATGGGCAAGGCGTTCCTGGGCGCCTATTCGCTGAAGCTGATCCAGACCTGCCACCGTCGCGGCGCCTTCGCCATGGGCGGCATGGCCGCACAGATCCCGGTCAAGGGCGACGAGGCCGCCAACCAGGCCGCCTTCGCCAAGGTCCGCGCCGACAAGGAGCGCGAGGCCGGGGCCGGCCACGACGGCACCTGGGTCGCTCACCCCGACCTGGTGCCGGTGGCCATGGAGGTCTTCGACCGCCTGATGCCGGCCCCCAACCAGCTCGGCAAGACGCTGGAGGGTCTGGAGATCACGCAGGGCCAGATGCTGGAGCTGCACGACGGCGCCCGCACCGAGACCGGCGTGCGCGAGGCCATTCGCGTCGGCGTCCGCTACACCCAGGCCTGGCTGGAAGGCCGGGGCGCGGTGCCGCTCTACAACCTGATGGAGGACGCGGCGACCGCCGAGATCTGCCGCACCCAGCTGTGGCAGTGGGTGCGCCTGGCCGCCGAACTCGACGACGGCCGCGTGCTGACCTCGGAGCTGTTCATCGGCCTGTTCACCCAGGAGATGGGCGACCTGCGCCGCGAGCACGGCTCGCCGAAGCTGGAGGAAGCCGCGCACCTCTTCACCCGCATGGTGCTGGAGGAGGGGATGGAGGAGTTCCTGACCCTGCCGGCGTACGAGCTGATCGCCTGACGTTATCCTTCTCCCCTTGCGGGAGAAGGTGTCGCCGAAAGGCGACGGATGAGGGGTCTCTCAAATCTGAACGGTTGCGTCCGGTCGGGCCGGACTGGCGCGGCGGATCTTTCTGAGAGACCCCTCACCCGACCTCCTTCGGAGGCCGCCCCCTCCCGCAAGGGGAGAGGGACCCGGCTACCGACACAGCCCCTTCGGATCCACCGGCTTGCTCAGCGGCGGCGGTAGGGCCGACAGGTCGACGCCGGTGTTGCGGGCCGTGCGCTCCATGATGCCGTCGCCGCCGAGCCACTGCTCGGCCTGGGCATAGGCCGGATCCTTCTGAGCCTGTTCCAAAGTCACGTAGTGGGCGCCGGCCGCATCAAGGCGGTCGAGCACCTGCGGCAGCATCCGCGCCGACCAGCCGCCGACGTGGGTCAGCAGCACCTGCGGGATCACCCGGCCGTAGACCTTCAGCGAGACGGCCCGCATCCGCACCAGGGCGTCGTCGACGCCCTTGAGGTACTGGTCTTCCATCAGCTTGATCGCGGCGGTGTCGCCCTTGGCGGCGCAGCGGGCGTAGGCGTCGGTATAGGCCCAGTCGTCGAACGAGACGCTGACGTGAGCGACCTTGTAGCCGTGGGCCTTCAACCAGGCCGCCGCGCCGTCGTGGCGCTCGCGCGTCGCGCCGGTCGAAAGGTTGGGAAACCTCAGATACCGCCAATCCTGGCCCGGCATCCGCGAGGCCACGGCCGGCTCGCCGGCTTGCAGGTCGGCGATCCAGGCGTCGAGGCTGGCGGCCTTGTCGATGTTGAGGTGGGTGGCGGTGTGGTTGCCCAGCGGATGGCCGGCGGCGCGCCAGGCGTCGAACGCGGCGAGGCTGTCGGGATCGTCGGCGTTGGCGCCGTTGACGAAGCCGAAGGCCTCGACCACGCCGTGGGCCTTGAAGAGGGCCATGTGGTCCCGGGTGATCGACAGCCGCGTCATGCCGGGTGGCAGGGCGCCGTGGTCGGGCAGGTCGTCGACCGTGACGGCGACGTCGAAGCGTTCAGGCGGAGCGGCGAGGGCGGGGGCGGCGACCAGGGCCAGCAGCAACGGCAAGGCGGTCGCGATCTCGCGCACGATCTGGCGGCGGCTGGGCGTCATGAAGCTTCCCCCGGACTGTCCTGGGCTCCGTCCCTATCAGGTCGCCAGCGGCCTTGGCCAGGGCGATGGGGCGCGATGCGTTCAATTGGTATGGCCAATTGTCCGCAGGTTGCATCGCTCCGTCAGGCGCGGTGAAGCCGGTGCATGTCGTCGCGCCGCAGCCCGCCGATCGCGGCGGCGACGCTGGCGGCGAAGGCGCTGGTCAAGGCGCCTATGCCCAAAAACAGCGAGATCTGCGCGGCGATCTGGCCAGCGCGCATCACCTCGGCCGGGGCCAGGGTGTCGGGCGGGCTCACCGGCGGCGAGGCGGTCAGGGCGCCGAGCAGCAGCAGGGCCACGACGCTGGTCGCCCAGGCCAGCAGGCCGTGGGCGGTGTCGCGGAAATGCACCTCGTGGTCATGGACGTGCAGCCACTTGGTCCGCAGCCGTCCGGCCAGGTAGCCGCCGAGCATGCTGGCCACCACCTGGCAGGCGACGAAGACCGCGCCGACCAGCGGGGTGAAGTCGGCCGCGGTCAGCCCGGTCGGCCAGCGCGGGGCCATCTTCAGGCCAAGGCCGGCGGCCAGCGACACCAGCACGAACAGCAGGGCCACGCTCGCCGCGGCACCGGCCAGGACGGCGTCCCAGCTGACGGCGGATTGGTGCTCTTCGGGGACGAGGTCCGACATCCGATCTGCTCCCGCCGGCTCAGAAATGATGCGTGCAGAAGGCGAGCAACAGGATGATCGGCAGGGGCACGCCGAGCAGCATCAGAAGGATCGATCGCATGGCCGGGTCATCCCTGCGCGAGGTGAGGGCGAGGCCCCTTTCGAGGCGGCGCCTGTTGCTCGCTGAACGGCCCCGGTCGGCCAATCGTTCCGGCCCCGCCGCGCGGGGCTGGCCTCAGGTGTAGCGGTCGCGGGTGGCGGCGATGCGGGCCTTGGCCTCTTCCAGCTCCTGCACCTCGGTCGCCGCCAGCAGCGAGTTGAGCACGCGCGTGAGGTGGCGTCGCATGGCGTCGCGGGCGTCTTCCGAGGAGCCGGCGCGCAGGGCGGTGACGATGGCCGTGTGCTCGTCGATGCGCGGGATCACCCCGGCGGCGTGGGCCTTCTGCCCCATCAGCTTGGTCTGGGGCGAGCGGGCGCGGGCCTCCCACAGCATCTCGACGGCGGCGATCATGGCGCTGTTCTGGGTCGAGGAGGCGATCAGCATGTGGAAGCGGCGGTCGGCGTCCTCGGCGCGATCGACGTCGCGGGCGTTCTCGGCCTGCATCTCGATGACCAGGCGGTCGAGTTCGTCGAGGGCCTCGTCATCAATGCGCTTGGCGGCCATGGCGCAGGCCTCGGCCTCGATGGCGCGGCGGGCCTCCAGCAGCTCGAACGGGCCGATGTCAGTGTCGCCGGCCTGACCCTGGGCGGGAAGCTGGGCCTTGACGTAGACGCCCGAGCCCAGCCGCACCTCGACCAGCCCGTCCAGCTCCAGCGCGATGATGGCTTCGCGGATGGTCGGGCGGGACACCGAATAGGTCTGGGCCAGGTCGCGCTCGGACGGCAGGCGCTGGCCGACGGCGTAGCGGCCCTCGGCGATCTGGCCGGCCAGATCGCGGGCGACGCGTTCGTAAAGACGGCCTTCGACCTTGGTGGACATAAGCGACCTTATAAATTGGTCAGGCCAATATGGACAGGCCGAACCGCTGGGACTATTGAACTCCCATGGAAGACCACGGGAATCTCGACGTGCATACTAGTCAAACCCAGCCGTTCAAGGCAGCCGGTCTGCCGCCGCTGCGAATTACGGCGGCGCGGGTGATCGTCACCTCGCCCGGCCGCAACTTCGTCACCCTGAAGATCGAGACCGACCAGGGCGTCTACGGCATCGGCGACGCCACCCTGAACGGGCGCGAGAAGGCGGTGGTTTCCTATCTGGAAGACCACGTGATCCCGGTGCTGATCGGCCGCGACGCGCGCCGCATCGAGGACATCTGGCAATATCTCTATCGCGGGGCCTACTGGCGTCGCGGTCCGGTGACCATGCGGGCCATCGCCGCCGTCGACGTGGCCCTGTGGGACATCAAGGCGAAAGCGCTGGGCGCGCCGCTGTACGACCTGCTGGGCGGGCGTTCGCGCGACGGCGTGCTGGTCTACGGCCACGCCAACGGCAGCGACCTGGAAGACACCGTCGAGGCCGTCGGCCGCTATATCGACGCCGGCTACAAGGCCGTGCGCGCCCAGTCGGGCGTGCCGGGCCTGGATCTCGCCTACGGCGTGGGTCGCGGCGACATGTACTACGAGCCGGCCGACGCCACCCTGCCGACCGAGACCACCTGGGACACCCGCAAGTACCTGCGCTACCTGCCGACCCTGTTCGAGGCGCTGCGCAAGGAGCACGGCTTCGACGTGGCTTTGCTGCACGACGGCCACCACCGGATGACCCCGCGCGAGGCGGCCCAGCTGGGCAAGAGCCTGGAGCCCTACGACCTCTTCTGGCTGGAGGACTCCACCCCGGCCGAGAACCAGGAGGCCTTCCGCCTGATCCGCCAGCACACCACCACGCCGCTGGCCGTGGGCGAGGTGTTCAACACGATCTGGGACGCCAAGGACCTGATCCAGGAACAGCTGATCGACTACATCCGCACGACCATCGTCGGGGCGGGCGGCCTGACCCACCTGCGCCGCATCGCCGACTTCGCCTCGCTGTGGCAGGTGCGCACCGGCTGCCACGGAGCCACCGATCTGTCGCCGGTGACCATGGGAACCGCGCTGCACTTCGACACCTGGGTTCCGAACTTCGGCATCCAGGAATACATGCGCCACTCGCCCGAGACCGACGCGGTGTTCCCGCACGACTACCGCTTCGACAAGGGCCTGCTCTACGTCGGCGACACCCCCGGCCACGGCGTCGACATCGACGAGGCCCTGGCGGCCAAGTACCCCTACGAGCCGCGCCAACTGCCGGTGGCGCGCCTGGAAGACGGGACGATGTGGAACTGGTGATCCTTGGACCCCTCTCTCTTTGAGAGAGGGAGGGGCCCACGCCGCAGGCGTGGGAGGGTGAGAGGTTACACTCTCTCCGAATGAGGCGCGGACCTGACCAGATCCGCCTCCCCTGATCTTAAGCCTGGGAATAAGGGGCCGTCCCGAAAGGGGCGGCCCTTTTTGCGATTACCGGAAGCGGTGAAACCTCTCACCCTCCCACCGCTTCGCGGCGGGCCCCTCCCTCTCTCTCTGAGAGAGGGTTTCAGGTCGGCCGTCGCCGCTGCATCCGCGTCAGGTCCAGCGGCTCCAGGATCCGCAGCAGCAGGTCGCGCATGGCGGCTTCGGCGTCGGCGGGGCGGCGGGCCAGGATGGCGTCGGCGATGCGGGCGTGGGCGGGCAGGTGCTGGTCGGCCTGCTGCTCGATCCCCGGCCGCTGGGCGCCGAAGCGCAGGGCCGCCTCGATGACGTCGCGCATGTGGCGGTGGAAGCGGTTGCCGCTGGCCTCCAGCACGGCCACGTGGAAGGCGATGTCGGCCGTCAGCGGATCCTCGTCGCCCTGCTCGGCGGCGGCCATGCGGGCCAGGGCCTGCTCGATCCCGGCCCGGCGGCGGGCGTCGGCCTCGCGCGCGGCCAGGGCCGCAGCCGTCGGCTCGACGCTGAGCCGCAGTTGGGTGAACTCGATCAGCAGGTCCAGCGAGAACTTCCGTGTACGGATCCACGACAGGATGTCGGGGTCCAGCAGGTTCCAGTCGTCCTCGGCGTTGACCGTGGTGCCGCGCCGCGCGCGGCTGGCCACCAGCCCCTTGGCGATCAGCATCTTCACCGCCTCGCGCACGACGGTGCGGGAGGTCTGGTAGCGATCGCAGATCTCGGTCTCGGTCGGGAAGGCCCGCACGGCGAAGGCGCCGGTGACGATCAGTTGCCCCAGGTCGTTGGCCAGGGTCTGGCTGAGGGTTCCCGCCGTGGTCAGCGAACGCGTCACGAGCGGGCTCCGTAGATGGGCGATTGGCGGGGCGAGGGCAGGGAGGGGCGCGGCGTCGGCGCGCCCACCGTCTTGACGGTCAGGTCGTCGAACCAGGGCGTGGAGAGCCGGGTCTTGTCGGCGCCGGCCAGCAGGCCCGCCATGCCGGCGGGGTAGAGGCTGTTCTCGGCGGTCAGCACCGGGGCGTCGTTGACCAGGCCGGTGATGCGCGGCCCCTGGAACCGCAAGGCCAGCCGCAGCCAGCGGCCCGGTCCGGCGCCGGCCAGGACGGTGTCGCCCAGCACCAGCTCGCCGCCCTCGCCCTCGAACCTGCCGGCCTTGATCAGGGCCTGCTGCTCGGCGTCGCCCACGGCCTTCTTCGGATCCTTCTTGCCGCGGATGGCGACGAGCCGGCAGCGGCCGTCGTGGGCCAGCTCCAGGAAATAGCCCTTGGGCGTGAAGCCGTAGCCCGTGCCGACATGGTTGATCCGGCCCATCACGGCGGCGGTGTCGCCGGGGTTCAGCCAGACGGCGGCCGAGACCTCGTAGTCGGTCCATTCGGCGTCGCCGAGGATGGTGTAGGGCCGCCAGTCCGGGGCCCAGGAGATGGTCGGGATCGGGACGACCTGGCGCAGGCAGCGGCCCGCCTTGCCGTCCGGCCGGTCGGCCAGCTCGAAGGCGCCGGCGATGTCGGCGGTGTAGCGCGGCAGCCAGCCGTGGGCGGCGGGCCGGGCGTAGCTGGCGAAGGTCTCGCGATAGGGGAACGGGAAGCGGGCCGGCGGCGGGACGGCCTCGAACGATCCCTTGCGCTGGCCGCGCGTGGTCGACAGCGAATAGATGGCGTTGGGCGCCAGGGTGATCGTGACGGCCCCGTCCTCGATCGCCAGGTCGCTCTGGCGGATGAACTGCTCGGCCGCGTCGCTGCGCCAGACGCACAGGGGCTTGTCGGAAAGCCCGCCGCCGACGGCGATGCGCAGCGTCTGCGGACCCTGCGCGTCCTTGGTCTCGACGATCAGGCTCCAGTCCTCGCCCGGCGACTTCAGCGTCACGTAGGAGCCGCCCCTGGGCAGCATGCCGCAGCCGCCGGCGAGATAGGTCCAGCCGACCTGGCTGAACTGGCCGTAGTGGGCGTAGCCCCACAGCGCCTCGCGCACCTTGTAGTGGCCGCTCCACGGCTGGTGGGCGAGGACGGCGGCGGGGTCTTCCGGATAGGGCTCGATCGGATAGACGCCGGCGATGTCGTACCAGTTGACCACCTTGGTCGCGCCGCTGAGGACGTAGTTGTGGTTGAAGGCGCGGACGATGCCGATCGTGCAGTCGAAGCCCTTCAGATAGACGTGGTCCTCGGTGTTCCAGATCGGCTTGCCCATCGCTTTGGCCATGGCCTGCACCTCGGCCGAGGCGTGGCCGTTGGCGTAGAAGACGTGAGCGCCGATGACGTCGATGGCGTTGCGCAGCTGCGGGTCGGCGGCCATGTCGGCGACGAAGTCGAGCTTGTCCTTGGGCCAGTTGTCGAAGGCGTGCAGCTTGACCTTGGCGAAGCCGCGCTGGTTCAGCGCCTGGCGGAAGGCCTTCACGAACGGATAGTCGGCGCCCTTCTCGTTGCGGCAGCCGACGGCGTCCATCTCCAGGCCGTGGACCGAGCGCAGGCCCTCCAGCCACTTGATGTAGTAGTCGATGGTGTCGGCCGACCAGAACTGGCCGCCGCCCAGCCAGCCGGGCGCGCTCCAGGCCGCGCCGTCGAGGCTCAGGGCGGGGTTGCGCTTTTTGGCTTCGCGCAGGATCCACCACGTGTAGCCGCGCTCGTAGCTGAGGTCGCCGCGGGCATGCATGTGGCTGGGCATCGAGCCTTGGGTGGAGTTGCCGTCGCCGGGGATCTCGACCAGCAGGGCGCTGACCGAGGCGCCGAATTTCGGCTTGTAGAGCAGGTCGAGGATCTGGCCGCGCTGGGGCTCGGGATAGTCCTTCAGCAGCACCGAGGTGGCGCCGCCGCCATTGACCACGCCGATCCCGTCGAAGCGGGGACCGCCGGCGTCGCCATGGAGCGTGATGGTGTGAGCGGCTGGCGCGGCGAGGGCGCGGCCGGCGAAGGCGTGGCAGAGGATCGAGGTCGCGCCCAGCAGGTGCAGGCGGCGCGAGAGGTCCGGTCGGCCGGACGGCGGGCGGGGCCCGCGAGACTTCCAGATCGCCATCGGTGAGCCCTGTCGGTCGCGGACCGGCGGGGGCCGGTCGCAGGTACAAGCAAAGGGGGCCCGGAGGGCTCCGCCCCGGCGCGGACGCCGGGGCGGAAGGCAGGCTTAGTTGCGGTAGGTGAAGCCCACCGCGACGCGGGCGCCGCCGTAGGACACCGACCACGGGTTAGGCTTGCCGTCGAAGCCGCGGCTGTCCGAGCCGACCGACAGGCGGGCGGCGTTCAGCATGTTGCGGGCCTCGGCGTAGATCTCGAAGTTACGGTTCAGGCGACGCGAGATCTTGGCGTCGAGGTACTCGTACTTCTCCGAGTAGAAGGGCTCGCTCGGGTTGTACGGGAAGCCGACGAAGTTGCCGATGTTGGTGTTCGGCGCGTTACGCACCGGCGAGGCGCTGGTGTTGCCGCACGGCGAGATGCACGAGAGCACCCGGTCGCGGGTCTGATAGGCGATGCGGGCCTTGGTGACGCCGTCGTCGTACCAGAACACCAGGTTGGCGAAGTACTTGGACTGGCCGATCGGATCGAGCGCCTCGCCGGTCAGCGGGTCCATGTAGGTGACCGAGTTGTTCGACTTGGTGGTCGAGACGTTGAAGTCCATCCCGGTCTTGCTGAACTTCCAGGGCAGGAAGGTGAAGGCGGTCTTGGCGACGAACTCCCAGCCCGACTGCACGTAGCCCGGACCGTTCTGGTAGGTGGTCATGGCGAAGTCGACGTCGGACAGCTGGCGGTCGGTGCCGGGCACCACCGTGTCGCTGCCGTCGAAGATCGTGCGGTTGTTCTTCAGCGGCACGGCGATGGCGCCGCCGACCCGGACCTTCTGGCGGTAGTAGGCGACGCTGAACGAGGTGTCCTTGTTGGGATACCACTCGAGCGAGGTGTTGTTCTTGGTCGCCTGGTAGGGCTTCAGGTCCGCGTTGCCGAAGGTGCCGCAGCTCATGTCCTGTGACGAGCCGTCGGTCTCGATGACGTCGAGGCGGCGTTCGTCATAGGTGCACGAGCCGCCCGGCCACAGGTACTTCATGGCCGGCGGGGCGACGGTCTTGGCCCAGCTGTAGCGCAGCGCGACCTTGTCCGGGATGGTCCAGAGGACGGCGTTGTACGACGGCAGCCAGCCCGTGTAGGACTTGTTGAGGGTCACCTGCTTGGTGATCGCGCCGGTGCTGACGCCCAGGGCGTTGTTCGGATCGGCCGGGTTGAAGTTGCTGTTCTTCAGCGTGTAGTTCAGCGTGACGTAGCCCGAACCGGCCACCTCGGTCTTGAACATCCGGCTGCCCAGGTTGCCCTTGAGCTCCATGCCGAACGGCAGGTCGTACGCCAGGTCGGCCATCCAGTACCACGAGCTCATGGTCTCTTCGGTGGCGTTGAAGGGCTGGTCGTAGACCTTGCCGTCGCTGGCCGTGCACGACTTGATGCAGCCCAGGTTGTAGTTGGCCGCGCTGGCCAGCTGCGAATAGGCCTTCGGCACGTCGATGCTGTCCCACAGCTCCAGGCCCGAAGTGCCCTCGTAGCCCTTCATGAACGGGCCCGAGTTCTCTTCCAGCGAGTTCTGGTAGATCGAGATCAGCTGCGCCTGGGTCAGGGTCTCGATGCCGTACAGGAAGTTCAGGCCCGTGGTCGGGTTCGGGGCGTAGCCGTAGACGCAGGCGTTGGCCGCGGTGGTGGTCGCCACGTTCTGACAGGCCCGCACGTCGCTGCGCAGGGTCAGGGTCGGCACGAAGACGCCGGTGGAGGGCGAGTAGCCGCCGTTACCCCAGGATTCAGCCGTGGCGTTGCGGTACAGGGCGCCCACCTTGAAGCGGGTGAACAGCGGCATGTCCGGCAGGTAGGTCAGGTCGAACTTGACCTGGTCTTCGGCGCTTTCGACCAGGCGCGGCGTGAACGACAGGCGATAGGCGTTGCTGTACGACGGCATGCCGACCGCCGTGGGGTTCAGCATCTGCACGAAGTTCGACATGTTGGTCTCGTCGTACGAGGCCGGCGTGTCGATGGTCCAGATGCCGTTCTCCAGCACGCGCATCGTCGCGTTGCCGTAGTTGTACGAGCGCGTCAGGCGGATGTCCTGGCGGCTGTACTTGCTCTCGTTGTGGCCATAGGTCAGGTCGGCCGTGATCGGGCCGTGCTCGTACTTGGCGCCGCCCGACCAGTACTTGGTGTGCCAGTCCTGCTGGTTGTTGATGTGGTCGATATTGACCCCGGCGTTGGTGATGTCGAACTGGGTCAGGTGGTGGTTGCCGTCGACCTGGATCGAGCCCGGCACGATGTTGGCCGCCACGCCGTACAGCGGGAAGGCGTTGTTGGTGACCGCCGTGCCCGGCGTGGTGTCGATCGTGAAGGCGCTGGTCGGCAGGCCCGGCATGTAGATGTAGTAGCCGCCGCCGTTGACGGCGCTCAGCACGTTGGGCGTGCCGGCCGGATAGAAGGTGTTGGTGGTCAGCGAGGTGGTCGTCTGGCCGGTCGAGGCCCCGTACAGGGTGGCGATGCCGCCGCGGGTGCGCTGACGGTTCTCTTCCAGCTGGTCACGGTTGGAGACCTGGTACTTGGCGAAGATCGTCAGGTCGTCGTTGACGCGGTAGTCCAGGCGGATGTCCCACGACAGGCGCTCTTCGTACTGCGACCAGTTCTGGTCGCGCACCAGGTTGGGCGTATAGTCGTTCCACTGGTTGAGGCAGCTGATCTGCGAGTTGATCTGGGCCTGCTGGGCCGCCAGGCGGTTGGCGCCGTTCGAGCCGGCGACGATCGTGCCCAGCTGGGCGTCGTTCAGCAGCGGGAAGGCGGCCAGACACTCGGCCTTGGTCTTGGCCGCGGCCGACTTGGTCAGCACGTCGGTCGGGGTGGGGGCGTTCCAGAAGCCGCCGCCGGTCAGGGCCCACGAACCGATCGGGTCGGTGGCGCCCGTGCCGTTGGCTGTGGCCGGGTTGTAGGTGAAGGTCTTGTCCGGCGAGTTGTCGAAGTCGGCGAAGCGCGTGTAGCCCTGGGCGTTGTTCGAGCCGCCGTTGTTCAGCGAGTGGCTGTCGTTCAGACGCTTGCTGTAGCTGATGTTGGCGATGACGCCGAGGCGGTCGTCGAGGAACTTGCGCGAGGCGACGACGCCGATTTCCGGCGAGGCCTTCTGCGACAGGGTGTTGCCCGCGGCCGCGCCGCGCACCGAGATGTAGGGCTTCTTGAAGTCGAGGCCGGTGCGGGTCTGGATCTGGATCGTGGCGCCAAGGCCGCCCGGGGTCATGTCGGCCGTCTGGCCCTTGATGACGTCCAGGCTCTTGATCATTTCGGCGGGGAATTCGCGCAGGTCGGCGCTGCGGCCGTCGCCGCCGCCCACGGCCAGGTTGGCGCCCGAGGCGGCCACGCCCATGCCGTCCAGTTCCACGCGGGTCAGGTCGGCGCCGTTGCCGCGGACGACCACGCCGTCGCCTTCGCCCCAGCCGTTACGCTCGATGGCGACGCCGGCGATGCGCGACATGGCTTCGTTGACGTTGCCGTCAGGGAAGGAGCCGACGTCGTCGGCGACGATGGAGTCCTGGGCGGTGACGCTGCGCTTCTTGCGCGAGATCGACGACTGCTGCGAGGCGCGGGCGCCGACGACGATGGTCTCGACCTGCGTGGGCTCTTCCCGCTGCGCGGCGGTCGGGGCTCCGGCCGACGACGCGGTCTTGATGACTTCCTGCGCCCCGGCGATCTGCGGCGCGATAGCCGCGCTCAAGGCAATGACGGACACAGCAGCGGCCATCTGGCCGCGCGCGCTTAGGCGCTCCATTAGATTTCCTCCCGATGTATTTTATTTGGTCGAGGGCCCCTCAGCCCTCGCCGGACTTTGCAAGTCCGTTCATGCCCCCTGCGGTCACGCCTGCACGCGACCGGGCCGGCCTAGGGCGGTCCCGCCCTTGGTCTGAAAGCCATTGTTCCCTCTCCCCAGCCCTAGTGGGTGAACTTGGCCAGTCCCAATATGTTCGGGCCAGTTCCACTATGTGGCATGACCACTTCATTACATACCGGAGATATTTTGGCAAGAATTGATATTATCAATGTGACGAGAACTGTGGCCGAAAGGGCGCGTTCCAGAACGCCGTCGCCACAGGTCGCCGAGAGCTTTTCCTTTGAAAATTAAGAACTTGAGCATCGGGTCGGAGCCGCTGCCCGACGCGTTGCGCGACGCGGCGGCGGACGCGAAATCCGCCGCATTGTCGCCGCATGTTTCATGAACGCCACGTATTCGCGCCGCGCGCGACGACTCGCGGCCTGACCACCCGCGCCGGTGAAATCTCAGGGCAGCAGGAAGCGCTCGACGACGAACTGGCTGAGGCGTCCGGCCAGGAACGGCGGGGCGACGTTGCTCAGCGTGACGACCACGCCCTCGCCGCCGCCGAGAATCCGCAGGTCGCCGTTCATCCCCGCGGCGCCGCCGCCATGACCGACGATGGTGGCGTTGGGGCCCGAATTTGGGCCCGAATTTGGGGTCGCATTGAGGATGGACAGGCCATAGCCGTACTTGCCGCCACGCGGGTCGTCGACCTGGCCGGCGGTCATCATCGTGCGGTGCGCGGCGTCCAGCAGGCGGCCGTCATAGAGGGCGGTCGCGAACTTCAGAAAGTCTTCCGCCGTCGAATAGCCGCCGCCGGCCGAGGTGCCGCGCCAGGGCAGGCCGCTGGCGGGCGCGTAGCCCTCAGCCTGGTGCTCGTAAGCGACGGCGCGGTCGGGCACGGGCGTGGTCTCGGGCTCGAAGCCGCTGCCGGTCATGCCGGCGGGGGCGAAGATGTGGTCCTGGGCGTAGTCGTAATAGCTCTGGCCCGAGACGACCTCGACCACCCGTCCCAGCAGGATGAAGCCGTAGTTGGCGTAGGCCCACTGCGCGCCGGGCTCGAAGGTCGGAGCGCGCGCGCCCAGGAGGCGTACATAGTCGTCCAGCGTGCGCAGCCGGTCGCGATTGGCGTCGTACTCCGGTCCGAAGAAGTCGCCCGCTCCGCCGGTGTGGGTCAGCAGCTGGTGCAGGGTGACCTTCCGCGCCCAGTCGGCGTTGGGATAGTCCTTGAGGTAGGTGATCAGCGGGGCCTGGAGGTCGAGCTTGCCAGCCTGGGCCAGCTGCAGCACGGCGACGGCGGTGAACATCTTGTCCATCGAGCCGACGCGGAACCGGGTCTTCAGGCTGTTGGAGATCTTGCCGTCGCGGTCGGCCCAGCCCTGGGCGAAGGTCGCGAAGGGCCGGCCCTTGCGGGCGACCAGCACGACGCCGGAATAGTCCTCGCCCATCAGGGCCAGCCGGCCGGCGACGGCCTTGGCCAGGGCGGCGTCGTCGAGCCGGGCGGGGGCGGGAATGTCGGCCGGGCGCGGATCTGCCTGGGCGTCGCCGGATCGGTCTCGACCTTTAGCCGGGCATAGCTGTCGCTGTAGCGCTCGCGCACCAGGGCCGTCAGGGCGGCCGGGGTCTGCTCCTCGATCCGCACCAGCTCGAACCCGCCCGTCTGGCGCTCGAAACCCATCAGGCCGGCGGCGTCGATCGGCGAGGTTGGGAAGCGCTCCTTGATGAAGGCGGCTGCCTTGGCCTCGTCGCCAGCGTTGAGCGCCTCGATATAGGCCTCTGTCGCCTGGCCGGCCGGCGTCGCCGGCAGGGACGCCTGGGCGAGGGCCGTCGCGGGGGCGATCAGCGCGGCCAAGGCGGCGGCGAGGAAGAGGCGACTCATCGGGGGAGGCTCCGCGGGAACAGCCGAGGTTCGCCTGGAGGTGGTCGTGCGTCCATAGTGTGGGGCCAACTCAACGCCGGACGGCTAAGGCGTTGAAATCCTTCGGCACGGCATTTTTGCCAACTTGGCGGTCCCAACTTAAGGCTGGCCTTGGCGCGCATGGCCTCCATATTCCTAAGCCTAAGAACTGGCAGGACTTCGAGTCTATCGTGCTCGATGCTCAGCGCCTCCGCTGGAAATCGTCGTCCCTGCAAAAGAACGGCCGTCCAGGCCAAGCGCAGCAGGGAGTCGATATATTCGGACCTGACGACCTCGGTCGGAAAACGGGGGTACAGTGTAAGCGCTATGCAACAGCGCTCACTCTCGCCGTCGTGGAGGAGGAGGCCAACAACGCCGAGACCTTTCAGCCCGAGCTGACCACTCTCTACGTCGCCACCACGAATGACTATGACGCCAAACTTCAGCAGCAGGTTCGGCTTTACTCAGACACGCGGGTCGCGGCCGGGAAGTTCGCAGTGGGCATCATTTTCTGGGAAGATGTGATCGGCGGGCTCGCGCTTAACCCGGCCGTCTTCAAGGTTCACTATCCCACGATGCAGCTTCCGGCTGCCCGGGCGGTGGACCGCGACCGGCTGCTAGCCGCCCTCGAACTCGGTTACTACGGGCCCTACTTCTGGGACTACATCGAGCTAACTCTTGGCCAGATCGGCCTGATGGCAAACTCGGATCCGGACAATGTCCACGTAATCGCCAGGATAATCGAGCAACGCACACAGCAACTACTGCCCCCCGGCCGACGCTGACGCAATTCTATCGAACCTGACCGAGATCATGTCAGTCGTCGATGATCCCGCGAAGCACACTAAGCCTGGATGGGAAGAGGTCGAAATGAGGTGTAAACGGATCGCCACAAGGCTGATGGGCCTTGCATCCATTCCCGTCGCCGAAGGCAACGTGCTCGAGACTGGGCGAAGGCTCGGCGCGATCTATCACCATGTTGATGACCGTGTACCCGTCAAGACCGGCGAGGACATGGCGCGTCGCCTGCGCGCCATCCTGCCCGCAGAGAGCGATTCCATGATTGCGGAGCGTCTCGCGAGCGCCAACTCGCAACCTTACCCGTACGGCTACAACTGGGCACCGATCCTTTATACCTTTCTCGAGAGCGAGATACGGTTTGCGGACTTTGCTTGAGACGGAGCCGGCGTAGTCGGGCCACGTAGGGCCAATCGGATAATCACCTGGCCCCTCTACATAAGTGCATGTGTCCAACTAACTATGCACGCCACGCCTATCTCACCGATCGAGGGAACCTGGCACCTGCTTTTTCTTGTCCACCATCTGAAAATCTTGATGGTCAGGAAGGGGCATTGGCACGCCTCGAGAAAGGCGGCCGAGCTGCCAGGCTGCGCCAGGAGCCGACATTGGCAGGCCTCCAGGGACGCGACCTTCGTTGGAGGCGCGTCGTGCAGTTCGGGGCCCCCACTTGTGATGGACTGGTAAGCTACAGATCGATCTGCTCGGACATCTCCAGCGCGTCATCGACCTCCATGCCGAGGCATCGGACCGTGCTCTCGAGCTTCGGGTGTCCGAGTAGAAGTTGGCACGCGCGAAAGTTACCGATCTTCTTGTAGATCAGCGCCACCTTGGTCCGTCTCAGGCTGTGCGTTCCGTAACCTAAGTACCGGCCATAAGACAGACTTCGCTGCAAATATATCGCTGATTTGCACATGACTTAGTTGCTGTCGAATTGGCTAAGGTCGACGCGGCTAAGCGCGTCGCGGATCATTCGTTCTCCCGACCAATTGCTTGTCGCCGCTTTGATTGCCAGATCTTGGTCGACGGTGTGAAGCAGAACCCTTAGTAGAATGTCGTTGCTCCAATTGTTTCGATCGAAAATTCGAATGAGAGCTTTTACAAGATTTTCCGCATTCTTTCTGCCGAGACGTGGCTCACGAAGCGTAAGTTCAAAACTAGGCCCAAAGCTAACGCAGGTCAGAGAAAGCAACGCTTGGTATTCGCGCTTGAAAATATATTCAAGGGCGCAATCAGCTGCAATCGCACCGGTCCGCTCGTCTAATTTGATGGCTTCTTGGACGAGCGTCGCCCACGCCTCGTATGCGGTGCCTTCGAGGCGATAGACGCCACGAGCCGACGCGCGGGTTGCCAAAGCTGGGAGGTCGCGGATGAAATCCTGTTTTAGTGGGGGGGGTAAATCCACGGCGAGCTGAAGTCCGAGTGAGTAGGTCTCCTCAGGATCGCGGCCATGCTGTGGAACGAGGAGTTCGAAGATCGAGGGCGCCACAAGCTCGATAGCGCCCAACGCTGACTCCTTCGCAAGAACCTCCGCCAGCTGCTGTGCGTCGGAGCGACGGCGAAGCGGGACCAGCTTATCTATCATCCACCCTAGCACTTGGTGCGCGGCGGGCGTGTCGACCGAGCCGTAATGGTCGAGCACCAATTTAAAGCTTCCGCCACTCAGGGACCCACGCGCCAGGATTAGCGCAGTGGCGATTTCGTCCGCATGGGGCGCTCCGAACAATAGCTTCAGGATATTCTCGAAATCGCTCGCCCTGGCGATCGCCGCCAGTTCGTCGCGCGCGGCGCGGCCAAGGAGATCTTCGAGCAGTTGGATTTTGGTCTGCGGCGGAACGCCCGACGCGAGCAACCACGCTACGTCTGAGGGCTTGGGTGCAAGGAGTCGCGATAGAGCAGCTCGAAGGTGTGATGCGGTGAGCTTCGCCGCGACTAGCGCATCGAGCTTTTCAGATCGCGCGGGGCGCCGCAACTCAGCGAAGGTGGCGAGCAATTCGGGGACTGCGAGTCCCCCCGCTCGATCGAGTTGCTTGATCGCGGAGGGGAGTACCGGTTCGTCGATGCCGTCGAAGAGACGGCTGGCTACGATCGACTGTTCAGGTCGATTCAGGTGGCCAATGACCGCCAATCGGATCGTATCCAGCGCCTTCGCAGGGAGACTGTCCAACAGTGATGCAAACCAGGCCCAATCGGCGCGCGAACCTTCTTCCCGACCCGCTAGATGGCTGAGAAGCAATGGGTCCCGGTTCGCAAGAATGGCCACCAGGGTCATCGGCGCGCCGGCAAGCGTTTGCCAGGCGAGCGCCGGCGGCAAAGTGCAGAGCGCTTGGGCGACCGACCGTTGAATGAGCGGACTGACGCCGACATCGCGCCAAGAAGTCCCGGCAAGACGCAGTCCGGCTTCGGGATCTGAGATGGTGACGAAATTAGCGGTGCGCCGAATAAGGTCCGCCAGGCGCTCGCCATCACCGGGCTCGAGTTTGCCCAGCGCGATCGACGCCAGAGTCATTGCACGGCTTGCATCGGAGGAAGCTAGCTTGAAAATGCGGGTGAAGAGAGGCTCGGCTAGGCTCCAACGCTGAGGGGCGGGCAGCGCCGCTGCCGACAGGACATCCAGCATGCCTAGGGTGTTGTTCGGATTCGCCTCGCTATCACTACGCAGGGTGTTCCATAGGATCGAGAGCCGTAGCTTGGCGGGATCTCCGACCGAATCGCGGGCCAGCAGGCCCAGTGGATCTGCAGCCTTCAGATCGGGAAACGGCGTGCCGAAGATCGATGCGACGAGCGAAGTGGTGAAGCTATGTCGAGGCGCGGGGTCACCGTCGATGCGCCGTCCGTTCCACGAGGAGAACCGACCGCGAGCACTTCGCGGCGCGACCATCAAGTCAAATAGGCCCTGGGCTTTCGAACGCGGCTTCAATGCGAAGGTTTGGAACGCAAATCGGCTGCGCAGCGCTGGCCACAGGGCCTCCACAATCCGCAATACCGTCTCGTTGTCGGGGTCCGTAAGCCAAACGATCGGTTTCCGATCTTCCAGGAACAGGGCTTCGCAAACCTCAGCAAGACCGGTCGCCTGCGTAGGTGGATAAGCTTCGCGGCCTTCCACCACAACGTCGAGCTTGGGCAGCGATCGGACCGAGCCTTCGCGCTCGAACCAGCTATGGTGATGGGCGAGCGCAAGTAACGTGTTGATCGTAGACCAGGCGTCGGTCGGAACGAGCAGGGTGTGGGTGAGCACGCAACCCGCCCGCGGCGCATTGAAATCGTACCAGGTTCGCGCGAACGCGAAGAAACGCCCCGAAGGCAATGGGTAGCCCGTCAGGTAATCCGGAACGGATTCGTTTGGCCCCGGTTGGCCGCCAATATCGGAAAGTCGATCGACAACGTCCTGGTCTTGGCGATCAAGCTGGATTGAGGTCGCCAGCAGCTGGTGGCCGCCGACGTAACCGTGGCGCTGCTGATCGATCCTCAAGCCGTTCATGGCTACGCAATCTCACCTTCGAGCGCCCACGTCAGCGGCGTGAGCAGGTCGCCCTTCACAATTTTGTCACCCACGTCGACCTCAGCAAAACCAGCTTCTGCTGGTCCGGCCTTAAGGTACGCGTCGCGTTGTTCGGGAACCTTTAGATCGTATCCCGTGGCGCTGACGCCAAAAATTTTGATCTCGAGCCGGCTGTTGTCGGCGATCCGACCATAAAGCATCGGATATTCGTTTCTGATGAAGCTGCGCGGCCCATTTTCGCGCTCTTCGGCGCCGGCGCGGTCCCAGGCGGCAATCATCAGGGCTACACGAGGTCGCGTTGCCAGGGTCTGAGTACCGAGGTTGTCCTCGAGCAGATTAAGAAGGTCACATAGGAACAGCTGCGTGGATGGCGCTTCTTTCGCGTTGTTTTCGCGCGCCGCGTCGAGCTCCATGAGTTGCGCTGAAGCGATCCAGTCGATCATGTCGACGTTCTCTTCCGACCCCAGTCTCACGAAAAGCATCGCCGCTGCGCTCTGGCCGAGCTGGCGGATCCATGCCGGATCAATCTCACGATCCTTGGAAGCGGCTTTCCAGACTTCGCCCTTCATATCCGGAACGGACAGTTGCGCGATGGCGACCTTCGGATCGTCCGCCCGAGAAATCGAGGCGACGAATGTTGCGTCACCCTCATCCGGCTCGGTGCGGGGCGGATACTGCCCGACTCGCAGATGGCGTACGATCCGCTCGACGTATTCGATGTTGTCGGGCTCGAACGGAATTCTAAACACGCCCCGATTCCGGCGCAGCTTCATCCAAAGCGCACCGATGTAGTTTGACTTTCCGGCATCGGGGCCGCCCAGCACGGTGATCGGAGCTGAGTTCGAGAGGGTCATGCGTCTTGCCTCGCGCGATATCTCAGCATCTGCCGCGATGACGCGTGGCGCGGGCGCTCGGGCGCTCGGGCCACGGTCCTCACGGACACGCTCGCATCCAGAAGTTCCGAAATGCCGTCGCCGCTCCGTTCGTGTTTCGCCTGGTCGACCGAGACGATCTCATGGACACCCAGTTCGAACCCCTTGGAGGCGGCCTCTTCCATGATCTGATCACGCAAGACCTGTGGAATCTGGTCGTACTGATCAGCGCGCGTAACGACGAGCTTCAGAGGGACAGGCGCGGGCAATTTCGCCGCCAGCCGCCCGATAAGGCTGCAGGTCCTGGCCGCGACGTCATACCCGGAATTCAGATCCGCAAGTAAGGCGCCGTCAACGAAGATCCAGATTGCGTCGGCGTTGCGAAGAAACGCCAGGCGATCATAAACGCTCTTGTTGATGAGTGTCTCGGTCCACTCGCCGGGAAGGTCAGGAAACGCAAGGTCGACCGCTGTGTCGATCTTATCGCCGTAGAGCCGCAAATGAAGGAAGCCTGGCCGTCTCTCATCGGCGAGTTCGGTGTGCGGCACGAGTTGATCGAGCATAGCCCCGTCCTCGGTCCATGCACGGGCCCCTTTCGAAAGCTCGTCAAACGCGAACGCGCTCTCGCTGTTGCGGTACTCATAGCCTTTGAGTTTTCCGTGCGCGGCGAGAAGGAAGGTGCTGACGAGCGCCATGGTCTTGCCGGCCGCCGGCGCGCCTAGGAGCCCGATGAGACGCAGAGGTCGCTTGCGCGCGAGGGCGGAAAGACCATCCAGTCCGAGCTCTCGGCCCGGGCTAAGTGTAACGGTCGATGGCTTCGGTGGGGCGAGGTCGCCGACCACGCCCATCGCGGGCACCGGTGGCGGAGCTTCCAAAACCGACGCGACCTCAGGCGCTCCAGTCTCCTCGTCCTGCGCCTCGTCCGTAGGCGACTCAGATCCGGGTGACGGCGCGGCGAGCGCGATCTCCTCGCTCTCGGGCGGAAGTTCGCCGCGCAAGACGGGGCAGTTGTCGGCTGGCTCGATATTGAAGAAACACCGGCTGGTCCCCGCCACGGTGCAGCTTGGCTTTGGACAATTCAGGCTCATTCGAGTGGGCCCGGCTTGGCGCCGGCTGAGCTGGCCAAACTCAACTCGCGAACCAATCGTTCACACCAGTTCCAGGCAGTCGTGCTTTGCGAGCTGTCGATCTGGGCGGCGCCAAGTCTTGCCGCCGCGAGCGCCGGTGTCGCGGCCATTGCGGCCGTCAACGCGACGAACACTCTCGGGTGTTCGGTGACGAGGGCTTCGAGGGGAGCAAGCGCTGAATCGATTCTCGCACGCAGCGGGGCGCGTTCGACGCCCAACTCCGATAAAGCGATCTGGCCATTGCGATCAGAAAGGTTCCGGTGTGCAAGCTGGCGGTGGGCGCGGACAGCTGGCCAGGCTAGCAGGTGGCTGAGCTCGGTCGCGGCGACCACGATTCCCTCGGCTGACGGAAGCTTGCTCAGTGAGGCCTCCGCAAGGGTGCTCCAGTCGTTCAGCGCCCACCAAAGCGTATCGATCTCTTCGGCGTCCTTTCTACTGTTGGCCGCAAGCGCGCGGAGCGCCCCGGCGGTATCGGCGGTATCCACTGGCTGGCGATCGCGACGCCGCTCGGCAACGTCGTCGGACATACTGCGCGCGGCGAGTGCAAGATCTTCCCAAAGCGCGGCGACCCGCGGCGGGACCTTCGCTGCCGACATGTCCATCGCCGCCGAGAGGGCCTCGGCGAACACAGTGCAGTACTCGGTGCGCTGGGCTGTTCCATCCAGAACGATAATCGCAGCGACCGCGGCCACGACCGCGACCTCGAAGTCGCGCGAAACATCAGCGGGGTCATGCGCCGGGCCATGCTTCTGGATATCAGTGCCGACCTCCTGCCGGAGCGCGGCCGGAACAGGGCCACCGGCTGCCGCGCTGACGATCGCATCAGCCAGCATGCTCGCCTTCTCGAGCGCCGACGCTGCGGTCGAAAGTTTGCGCCATCGTACTGCAGTGGTCGTCGCTGCTTTGGTTCGTCGGTCAATGAAATCGTCGGTGATCGTGACGTCAATGATCGCAAAGTGTTTCGTGGCGGCGTGGCTCATTGGCTTGAATCCCCCTGTGCAGCTTCGACGGCGGCCACGAGATCCGCGGTTCTGCCCTCACGATGAAGTTGATCGAGCTGCATTAGCATCATGTTGGACGTGAGCGTCTCAATGCCTTCGGGAATCGCCCGAAGCTCGACGAGCACCCTCAGACGTTGCGCCATTCGGAGCTTGTGAAAGAACGCACTGCGCACGCTCGCAAAGACATGCGCGTCTCTGACCGCGGTATTGGCGGTCGGTGCTAGCTCAATCGGCTCGATCGCGGGCTGCAGCCCGTCGGAGGCAGGCTGCTCGGTCACGGGTTCAGCCGCAATCGCTGACATTGGGGCTTGAATTCGCGGAGCGCCTGACGGTGATTGGAACTTCGGACATACAAGCCGCCGCCGTCGTGGTTCCCCATCTACGTGATCAGTGCGGTCCTGATGGAAGCGCTTTTCACTTTCTTTCCAACGATAGGTGTCGACGGTCACGTCGATCGCGTCCTGCGTTTCGGCTAGCGCCACGTCGACAACATTGAACGCGTATGTGTATTCCTCGTTGATTTGATCGGGCACTGTAGCCCCGGCGTCGATGATCAGAATCTCTGCATTGCCAGCGACCGGTCGTAGCGTAACGTTTGGCCGGTGTTCGTGACCGCACATGAGAATCCGCGCGCGGTTGTCGATGTACTTTTGCGTCTCCTCGCCGTCGCGCAACCACGACATCGGATGATGAACAAGGACGACGTATTCCACTTCGTCTAGTTCGGGGATTATGCGCTGCCGTGCGCCTAGGAGCAGCTTTGGCCTCTTGTTGTTCTCCTTGCCGGAACACATCAAGGCGCTGTTCAGCCCGACAATCCGCAGCGTTCGTCCCGGCGCGAAGACGTGTTCTTTAACCCCGGCATTCCCGCCATTCGTATCGAGCTTGCATCCATACCCGCTGGCGAATTCGTCGTACGCAGCCATGCGCTTGTAAAGGGCTGCGCGACTGTCCTCGCTTTCGAGTGCTTTTGTGAGATGAGCCTTCCCGTAACGGAAAAGGTCCTTGATCAGACCGCTGACCATCAGTGACTTGCCGCGATCGATGTCGTGGTTCCCAGGCACCACCTGGACCGAAAGCGGATCGCAGCCCGCAGCATCGCTGACCTGCGCGAGCCAGGCGACGGCGTCGTCATACTGCGTCTTCTGACCTGAGTAGGCGATATCACCGGAGATGATCAGGCTGCCAATTGGCGCCTTGCCCGCGACTTGCCTCGCCGCAGCGATGGCGCGAACCTTGCGGATGAGCTGCTCGCGCGCGTCCCTATTGATTTCGACTGCCTCGCCCTTCTCCTGACCGAAGTGGATGTCGGAGAGGTGCAGAGTGACAAATGGCGCGGGGGCGACTGGAGCATTTGCCATTGGGGTCAAGCCTCAATCCGGATGCGACCTGAACGCTTCGCGTCGGCCAACGCCGACTCTACCCGCGCTCGCAGCGGGACGTCGCTGAAGCGCGCAATTACGCGCTGTACCGTTTTGGACTGTTGGTCGGTCATTACTAGAGGAGCTCCGTCAGCGGGCAAGGCCGACGGGAGGCTGAGCGCCTCTGGAATGCTGAGAACGTCGACGATTTGTGCTTCGATCGCACTCAAGTCCGCGTCACTTAGCGAAGTATCGCTCAATCTCTTAAACAGTGTTCGCAGGTTGTCACGCAACTGAGGATTCCCGACAAGCGCCTTCCTAAGGATCGTTCGCTGGATGAAATTCGTCATGTCTGATCCGCCCCAAGGACAACTAATAGCTTCAGCTTTACCGGCGTTGCAACGCTTGAGTGCTCCGGGTGCCGTGCGTTTGCCGATCGGCTGAGACCTCGTGTGTAGGGACACATCAATCGGGGTGGTGCGCATGCAGTGCAATCCGCCCCCCGACAGCCTTTAAGACTCACCTCGGTCAGGTCCGGCGCTAGTGGGGCCAAAGTCGTCAACACCTAGGGCTGCCGCCAGGAAGCGGACCTTTCCAACGGCGGCGATGAGTCAGGTGCGCGCACTCTGCCGCGCGAGCTACAACAACGCTCCGTTGCGGGACGCTCGCACATATGGCCATCTTTAAGTTGGAACGCGGCCAGTTCTAAGTTGGCGCCACACATAGGTGGCGGTCCAGGAGGGACTCGAACCCCCGACCTTCGCTTTAGGAAAGCGCTGCTCTATCCTGCTGAGCTACTGGACCGTGCGGCATGGCGCGGACCGGGTGCATAGCGCATGTTGCGGCGGGTGCGAAGCCCGGGCGAGGCGACGGCGCGGCTGATTGTCGCAAGTAGAGCGTGTGCGGGCGCCTGGCCTTGGCAAACGGTAGCGCTACAAAGCCTTGATCTCCCTCGGCTGTCGGTCGGCGCAAGGACTCTGTTAACCTTCCCGGCAACCGGGAGTAATCCTGTGCGGCGCCACGCCTCTTGTTGTTGTCCCCCCGACGCGTGCTAGGTTTGGGCGCAAGTAGCCCCGCGAGCGTCAAATCCTTATGCTGGACATGGCCGAACACGACTTGTCGGGCGGTGAAGACGATTCTGCGCTGCTGACTCTGGTCGAGACGATCGAGGAGCTGTCGGCGACGCGCACGATCGACGAGGTGGCCGCCGTGGTCCGCTCGTCCGCGCGCCGGATCTCCGGCGCGGACGGCGTGGCCTTCGTGCTGCGCGACAACGACTGCTGCTGGTACCTGGACGAAGACGCCATCGGCCCGCTGTGGAAGGGCAAGCGCTTCCCGCTGACCGCCTGCATCTCGGGCTGGGCGATGCTGAACCGCCAGACGGTGGTGATCCCCGACATCTACCAGGACGACCGGATCCCGCACGACGCCTACCGGCCAACCTTCGTCAAAAGCCTGGTGATGACGCCGGTGCGCACCCGCGATCCGATCGCGGCCCTGGGCGCCTACTGGGCCAAGGAACATACGCCGCCGCCGGAGATCGTCGCCAAGCTGCAGGTCATGGCCCGCGCCACGGCCGCGGCCCTGGAGAGCGGCCGCCTGCACGCCTCGCTCAACAAGGAGCTGGAGCGGCGCACCTTCCTGATGCGCGAGCTGGATCACCGGGTGAAGAACACCCTGGCCTCGGTGCAGTCGATCGCCAGCCAGACCCTGCGCACGGCGACCTCGCCGGCGGCGTTCAACGAGTCGTTCGAGTCGCGGCTGCTGGCCCTGTCGCAGGCCCACGAACTGCTGACCAAGCAGGCCTGGGGCAAGGCCCACCTGCGCGAGATCCTGGCCGCCGCCATGCGCCCGTTCGGCGGGCTGGAGGACGGCCGTTTCGTGGTCGAGGGGCCGCCGATCGAGATCACGCCCGAGGCGGCGGTGGCCGTGCACATGACCCTGCACGAACTGATCGTCAACGCGGCCAAGTACGGGGCGCTGTCGGCTCCGGAAGGAAAGGTGTTCGTCTCCTGGCGCGTCGAGGACGCGGGCGGACTGCACCCGACCTTCGCCCTGGAATGGCGCGAGCGCGGCGGCCCGACCGTCGTGGCCCCGGCGCCCGGCGGCGAGGGCTTCGGCTCGCGGCTGATCCGGCGCGGCCTGTCGCGCGATCTGGGCGGTTCGGCGCTGCTGGACTTCGCCCCCGAAGGCCTGGTCTTCACCTTCCGCGCCCCCCTGTCGCAAAGGCTGGCGGCGGCATGAACGGGCGGCGGATCATGATCGTCGAGGACGAGGCCCTGGTGGCCATGATGGTCGAGGACCTGCTGACGGACCTCGGCTGCGAGGTCTCCGGCTCGTTCGGGGCCGTGGGCGAGGCCCTGGCCTATCTCGACGACGACAAGCCCAGCCTCGACGGCGCCGTGCTCGACATCAATATCGGCGGCGAGATGGTGTTTCCCGTGGCCGAGGCGCTGCGGGCCAAGGGCGTGCCGTTCGTCTTCGCCACCGGCTACGGCGCCCTGCCGCGCAAAGGCTTCGAAGACGTCACCGTGCTGGCCAAGCCGATCAATTTCGGTCACCTGCGCGACGCCGTGCACGGGTTCGGCCACGCGGCCTGACGCCGCCCCGAAAAAGCCGCGCTTGGGCGAGCCGATATCGCTCGCCATGACCCGCAAGATCCTTACCGCCGCCGTGATCGGCGCCCTGAGCATGGGCGTGCTCGCCGCCGAGGCCCAGCCGCTGCGCAACCACATGCGCGAGCGTATCGCCCAGCGCCTGCAGGAAAAGCGCGCGCAAGAGGAGCGGCCGGTCGACCTGCAGGCCATCGCGCCGGGCGCCCGCAAGCTCACCGAGGCCTATGGGACGGCCAAGGGCCAGGCGATCGACGTCTATATTCCGCCGGGCGCGCAGGACGCGCCGGTGATCGTCATGGTCCACGGCGGGGCGTGGAAGATCGGCGACAAGGCCAATGTCGGCTCGATCGAGAACAAGCTGAAATACTGGCTGCCCAAGGGCTACGTGTTCGTCAGCGTCAACTACCGCCTGTTGCCCGAGGCCATGGCCTACGAGCAGGCGCAGGACGTGGCGCTGGCCCTGCGGCGGGTGCAGGACCATGCCGTCGAGTGGGGCGCCAGCGACCGGCGGATCGTGCTGATGGGCCACTCGGCCGGGGCGCACATCGTGGCCCTGCTGTCGTCGAAGCCCGAGATGGTCGGCAAGCCCTGGGCCGGCACGGTGGTGCTGGACTCGGCGGCGATGAAGGTCGCGTCGGTGATGGACGGTCGCCACCCGGGTTTCTACGACGAGGCGTTCGGCAGCGATCCGGCCGGCTGGGCCAAGGTCTCGCCGATGGACCAGTGGACGCCGGCGGCCGTGCCGATGCTGGTGGTCTGCTCGACGAAGCGTCCCGACAAGCCCTGCGACGACGCCAGGGCGTTCCAGGCGCAGGTGGAGAAGGCCGGTCAGGCGATGCCGGTGTTGCCGCAGGACCTCAGCCACGCCGACGTCAACCGGACACTGGGCCTGCCGGGGGCTTATACGCAGGCGGTGGAGGCTTGGATCAAGCAGCGGGCGGGGCGCTGATGGTTCACCTTCTCCCAGAGGGAGAAGGAGGGGCCCGCGCCGCAGGCGTGGGAGGATGAGGGGTTACGAGGCCGGCCGGCGTGCCGGTTCGATCGCGGGCCATGCGATGAGGGTGTAACCCCTCACCCTCCCACCGCTTCGCGGCGGGCCCCTCCCTCTCCCTATGGGAGAGGTTTCTCTAGCCCGGCTCCCCGTAGACGATCCCGCGTCCGTCCGTGCCGACATAGACCCGGCCGTAGACGCGCATGTCGGCGGCCAGGCAGCGGAAGCGGCGGCCGTATTCGTGGCGGGGGTCGTTGACGCGGACCCAGCTCCTGCCTTCGTCGTCCGAGCGCCAGATGGCCTTCACCCCGTCCTTGCGGCCGATGGCGAAGAGAGCAGGCCAGGGCTTGCCGGGCGGCGAGGCGCCGAGGTCGAGCTGGTCGACCTGCACGCCGCCGTCGATCCGCGTGAAGCGCGCGCCGCCGTCGGTGGAGCGGAAGAGGCCCTGGGTGGAGACGAACCACAGATGGCCGGCCTGGCCGGGCACGGCCTTCAGCGGCCAGGGGATCTCGCGCCAGGTCACCTGGTCGGCCGACAGGTCGGCGGGCAGGCCGCGCACCGGGGCTTCGACGAAGCTGGCGCCGGCGTCGGTGCTGAGGAAGCGCTTGCCGGTCTGAAGGTCGATGGCGGTGAAGCGCCTGGGATCGACGCGGTCGGGCACGGGGCGCACCCAGGCCGGCAGGCCCTTGCTGGCTTGCCAGGTCGCGCCTTGGTCGCGGGTGATCTGGGCCTGGGCGGTCATGACCATGAACACGCTCCCGTCGGCGTTGACGACGATGGCGGCGTCGTCGTGCGGGTCGGGACCGCGCCGGCCCTGGCCGGGCGGCGGCGGAGCGCTGCCGATGCGCGGCGCGGTCATCGGCGCCCAGCTGCGCCCGTGGTCGCCGGACCAGGCCAGGGTCGGGCCGCCGTGGCGCTGGTGCGGCGTGCCGCTACGGACGACGATGGCGGGTTTGCGGCCCGCGTAGTCGATGAAGTTGGTGTTGCCGAACACCGGGGTGGTGAACTGGTCGGTCGGCGAGACGGACAGGTCGTCGTGCACGAAGCCGGAGATGTCGCCGAAACCGCTGAGCAGTTGCGGACCTTCGGGCAGGCTGGCCAGGGTGATGATCGCCGTCTGCTCGATGCCCTCGACCCATGGGAACCAGGTGGTCGGGCGGCCGGCGGCGGCCTTGGTGAACTCGCGGGTGGCGTAGATGGTCGCGCCGGTGGTGTAGCAGGCGAAGTCGGGGTCGAACGGATCGATGGCCAGACCCGCCATCCACCAGCCGAAGTCGGCCTCCGGCTCGCCCCAGTGCAGGAAGGGCGTGGTCGTCACGTCGCGGCGGGCGTCGGGATAGAGGTCGGTCCAGGTCGCGCCGTGGTCGGTGGAGCGCCACAGGGTGTCGTGCGGGTTCCAGCGGTTGAGGCTGGTCACCGCCACCGCGCCGCCTCCGTCCACCGCCACGCCCATGAAGCCGCCGCCGCGCTGGGCCTGCGGCTTGGCGGGCGTGACCTCGGTCCAGGCGTTGGTCGCCGTGTCGAGCCGCCAGACCGCGCCGTCGGCCACGTTCGACGGGCCGATACCGCTGGAATAGGTGACGTAGAGCCGGCCTTCGCGATCCAGCGCCGCCTTGCAGGCGAGATAGGCGTGCGGGGCGGGGATCGGCTTCCAGCTCGCGCCCCCGTCGTCGCTGCGCCACAGGTGATGCTCGGACGGATCGGCGACGCCGACGAACAGGGTCTTGCTGCCCTGGCCCGGCTGGCCGCTGCGGGGATCGAAGATCACGAACGACAGGCCGCCGTGCGTGGGGGCGGGGCGGGCGTTGAGGCCCAGGCCCGGCAGCGGGAAGCTGGCGGACTTGCCCCAGGTCGCGCCCCGGTCGCGGCTGACCTGCAGGCCGTCGTGGCGCGAGGCGAAGTACAGGGTGCGGGTGTCGTTGGGATCAATGGCCAGGCGCTCGCCCAGGCCGCGGCCGTCCTCGTTGCCGCCCATGCGGAAGGGGACGGGGATCACGGTCCAGTCGGTCCCGCGGTTCTCCGAGCGCAGGATGGCGGCCGGATCGGGCCGGCCCATGCCGCAGGCCAGGTAGACGATGTTGGCGTCGAGCGGATCGGTCGCGACGCTCTCGACGCCCTGCCAGCTGCCCTGGGCCTGATCGTCGAGCAGCGGGATCCAGCGGCTTTCCGAGGCCTGCCAGCGATAGGCCCCGCCCATGTCGGAGCGCAGATAGGCCAGGCCCTTTTCGACCGGACTGAATACGACGCCGGGCACGAAGCCGCCGCCGCCGACCCGCACGTTGCGCCAGCGATAGGGCAGGGCGCGCGTCGCCGCGTAGGCTGTCGCTCCAAAAGGCAGCGCTGTCATCGTCGCGCCGAGAAGCAGGCCCTGGAGGGTTTCGCGGCGGCTCGGGGCTGAAGTGAACGACATGGCGACCCTAATGCGAAGCGTAGTTTTCCCGTGATCTCGCATGAGCCGAGGCCGTTTCGCCAGCCACAATTGTTAGCGCTAACCAAGCTCTGCCGACGCGCGCCGTGGCCGAAAGGACGCAGCCTGAACGCAAATGCGAATCTATTGCATCCTGAGGTTTGACAGCTCCGGACCCGGCTCCTATGCGCTCTTGCGACTTATTCTTGATTGCACGAGCGCCCCAGATGTCCCGATCCCTTCGCGCCTTCCTCCTCGCCGCGGCCATGAGCCCGGCCCTGCTGGCCGCCGCCCACGCGGCCGAGGCCCCGGCCGCCGACGGCGCGGCCGACAACCTGGACGGCGTGGTGGTGACCGGCGCCAAGACCCGCACCTCTGCGGTGACGGGTCTGGACATGAGCCTGCGCGAGACGCCGCAGTCGGTGACCATCATCGACGGCGCGACGATCCACGACTTCGCCCTGACCAACATCAACGACGTGCTGGCCCTGACCACCGGCGTCAACGTCGAGAAGGTCGAGACCGACCGCACCTATTACAACTCGCGCGGCTTCGACATCACCAACTTCCAGGTCGACGGCGTGGGGCTGCCGCTGATCTGGGGCATCCAGTTCGGCGAGCTCGACACCGTGCTGTTCGACCGCGTCGAAGTGGTGCGCGGCGCCAACAGCATGATGACCGGCACCGGCAACCCGTCGGCCACCGTCAACTACGTGCGCAAGCGCCCGACCGCCGAGTTCCAGGCCAACGCCGCCCTGCAGTACGGCTCGTGGGACTCCAAGCGCCTTGAGGCCGACGTCTCGGGCCCGCTGAACGAGAGCGGCACGCTGCGCGGCCGGCTGATCTATGCCAACGAGGACCGCGACTCCTATCTCGACCACTACAAGGTCAACCGGAACGTCTACGCCGCCCTGCTGGCCTGGGACGTGACCGACAACACCACGGCCACCTTCGGCTGGTCGATGCAGGACAACCGGGCTTCGGGCGTGCTGTGGGGCGCCCTGCCGCTGACCTACAGCGACGGCAGCCTGATCAATTACGACGTCTCGTCCTCGACCTCGGCCGACTGGACCTATTGGGACGTTCGCGACCAGACCGCCTTCGCCGAGGTCGAGCATCGCCTCGACAACGGCTGGCGGATCAAGGCCATCGCCACGGCCAAGCGCTTCGAGGAGCACGCCAAGCTGCTCTACGCCTACACCGGCGCGGACGGCATCGACCCGACGACGGGCCTGGGCGTCTACGGCATGGCGGGCGTCTATCCGTCGATCTATGAGAGCTACACCCTGGACGCCTACGCATCGGGTCCGTTCCAGGCCTTCGGCCGCGAGCACCAGCTGGTGGTCGGCGGCCAGGTCTCGCGTTCGGAAGGGCACGAGTACGAGGACTTCTCGAGCGACTCGATCGTCTATTCGTCGGTCTCGAGCTGGGGCTCGACCCAGCCGGCCGAGCCGAGCTTCCCCGGCGCCTATCTGTCGGCCAACGAGACCACCAAGCTGGCCCGCTTCTACGCCGGCGCCCACCTCAGCGTGACCGACAAGCTGAAGCTGGTGACCGGTTTCAACGCCCTGAAGCTGAAGGCCTACGGCTTCTCGTACGGCGCCGACATGGCCCGCGACGAAAGCAAGGTCAGCCCGTACCTCGGCGCGGTCTACGACCTGAACAAGAACGTCTCGCTCTACGCCAGCTACACCGACATCTTCAATCCGCAGTCGGAGGTCGACTCCACCCGCGCCAAGCTCGCCGCCGTGCACGGCAAGAGCTACGAGGCCGGGGTCAAGAGCGAGTGGTTCGACGGCCGCCTCTACGTGACCGGCTCGGTGTTCAAGGCCGTGCAGAACGGCCTGGCCGCCTGGGCCGGCTATTTCACCGACGGCAAGAGCTACTATTCGGCTCAGGACACCGAATCCAAGGGCTACGAGATCGAGGCCAGCGGCCGCATCACCGACAACTGGCGCGTCGGCGCCGGCTGGACGTCGCTGGAGATCGAGGACACGGCGACGGGCGCCGACGCCCGCGTCTTCCTGCCGCGCAAGACGCTGAAGGCCTCGACCACCTACAGCGTGCCGTCGCTGCGCAACCTCAAGCTCGGCGCCGCCGTGCGCTGGCAGGACGAGATCACCACCGACGCCGCCGACGTCACCCAGGACGCCTATGCGGTGGTCGACCTGATGGCCGGCGTCGACGTCACCGACCGCATCCGCGGCACGCTGAACCTCAAGAACGTCGGCGACGAGAAGTACCTCAACAGCCTGATGTGGGGGCAGGCCTACTACGCCGCCCCGCGCAGCGTGTCGGTTCGCCTGGACTATCGCTTCTAATAATCGTTATTAAGAGGGGCGTGGCGGCGGTTCGCCCGTCGCCACGCCCTTGATGTTTGTTTTCGAGCCTTTCAACCGCCTCGCATGGCGCGGAACCGAAGGGCTCCGGGAGGCCGGATGGACGCGCGCAATCTGGAAACACCTTACGCGCCGGACGTCACGCCGGTCCCGCAGCCGCCCGCGGCCTCGGTGGCCAAGGCCGTTCGCGCGGCCGTGCGGCCGACCCTGACCTTCGTACACCGCTGGGTGGGCCTGTTCATCGCCGGCTTCCTGTTCATCTCGGGCGTCACCGGCGCGGTGATCTCGTGGGACCACGAGCTGGACGACGTCCTCAATCCGCACCTGATGCACGCCAGGACCGATGGTCCGGCCCTGCCGACCCTCGACATTGTCAAGCAGGTCGAGGCCCGCGATCCGCGGGTGATCGTCTCCTACTTCCCGCTGACCGCCGAGCCGGGCGAGACCCTGGCCATCGGCGTAGACGCCCGCCAGGACCCCAAGACCGGCAAGCACTACGAACTCGGCTACAACCAGGTTTTCATCGACCCGGCGACCGGCGTCGAGCAGGGCCGGCGCGAGTGGGGCGCGGTGTGGCCGATCACCACCGAGACCTTCGTCTCGTTCCTCTACATCCTGCACTACACCCTGCACATTCCCGAGTTCTGGGGGATCGACCGCTGGGGCGTCTGGCTGCTGGGCGGGGTCGCGGTGCTGTGGACGCTGGACTGCTTCGTCGGCTTCTACCTGACCCTGCCGGCCAGCCCGACCAATGGCCGCAAGCCCGCCAAGAGCTTCTGGAGCCGCTGGAAGCCGGCCTGGCAGATCAAGACCAAGGCCAGCGCCTACCGGATCAATTTCGACATCCACCGGGCCTTCGGCCTGTGGCTGTGGGGCGTGCTGTTCGTGGTGGCCTTCACGGCCTTCTCGCTGAACCTCTACAGCGAGGTGTTCTATCCGGTGATGTCGAAGATCTCGAAGGTCTCGCCGACCCCGTTCGACACCCGCGTGCCGACCAGCCACGACAACCCGATCCTGCCCAAGCAGACCTATGAGGCGATCATCGCCAAGGCTAGGACGGACGCGGCCGCGCGCGGTTTCACCGCCCCGGTGGGCGGGGCGTTCTACTCGCCGCACTACGGCGTCTACGGCGTGGCCTTCCACAAGGTGGGCGACGACCACGGGGCCGGCGGCGTGGGCCCGCCCTACCTCTATTACGACGGCGCCGACGGCCGCTATCTGGGCGAGCGCCTGCCCTGGAAGGGCACGGCCGCGGACATCTTCGTCCAGGCCCAGTTCCCGCTGCACTCGGGCCGGATCCTGGGCCTGCCGGGCCGCATCCTGATCTCGCTGACCGGCCTGGTCGTGGCCGCGCTGAGCGTCACGGGCGTGGTCATCTGGCTGAAGAAGCGCCGGGCGCGGGTGCTGCGCAGGAAGCCGGCGTAAGGGCTCAGCAGGCCGTGTGGCCGCTCCGCGTCCAGGCGGCCGAGGCTTCGGCCAGGGCGCGGACGACGGCCAGGTCGATGTCCGCCAGCCGCTTGACGTAGACGCAGGAGACGGCGGAGCGGTGCTTGCCCAGCTTCGCCAGCAGGGCCTCGCGCTCGGGGAAGTCCGAGGCGAAATAGAGCACCAGCTCGGTCTTGCGCGGCGAGAAGCCGAGCAGCGGCCAGTCCATCGGCTTGGGGCCGCCGGTCGAATAGGACCCGAAGCCGACGATCGAGGGCCCCCACATCACCGCCGGCGCGCCGGCCACCTCGGCCAGCAAGGCGCGGACGGTCTCGGCGTCGGCCCGGCGGGCCTCGGGCGAGGCGGCCAGGAAGTCATCGACGCTGGCGTCCGTCGGACGGGTCTTGGGTTCGGCCATGGCGAAGACTCCGGTGCTGCCGATCGAGATTGAGCGCGATCGGATCTGCTGCCAAGCTGGCCATGAGGCGGAGCGGCAAGGGGAGCTTCATGCTGATGCGATGGGCGACTGTGGCGCTGGCCGGCCTGGTGCTTTCGGCGTGCGCCTCCGACGGCTGTCCGCCCGGACAGCGCAAGGTGAGCCGCATCGTCGGCTACGAGACGTTCGCTGACGACGGCGGCGCCACCATCGTCGCCAATATCTGCGTGCCCAAGCCGCGCCCTGGTCCGGCCCCCAACGAAAAACGCCCCCGGTGAACCGGGGGCGTCTTCGAAGACGTCGTCGTTGAGGCGGAAGCCTCAGGCGGCGGTCTTGATCAGCGACTTGGTCAGGATGCCGATGGCGGCTTCGCGGTCGATGCGCTCGATGGCGGCGACTTCGCGGGCCATGCGGTCCAGGGCCGATTCATAGAGCTGACGCTCCGAATAGGACTGTTCCGGCTGGTTTTCGGCGCGGTGCAGGTCGCGGACCACCTCGGCGATCGACACCAGGTCGCCCGAGTTGATCTTGGCTTCGTATTCCTGGGCGCGACGCGACCACATGGTGCGCTTCACGCGGGCGCGGCCCTTCAGGGTGGTCAGGGCCTGATTGACGACGTCGCCTTCGGCCAGCGGGCGCAGGCCGGCGGCCTTGGCCTTCTTGGTCGGGACGCGCAGGGTCATCTTTTCGTGGTCGAAGGTGATGACGTAGACTTCGAGCGACATCCCGGCCACTTCCTGGGTCTCGATGCCCTGGATCGTCCCCACGCCGTGGGCGGGGTAGACGACGTGATCGCCGACCGAGAATTCCAGACCGCTCTTGCTCATTCGTTCGTCCTCATAAAATTGGGCTCGCGCCCAAAACGCCGTTTCCAAGCATCCCAAAAAGCGATAGCAACCCGTCCGTCGGAGAGGCGGGGCCAAGTCGGATCAGGATTTGGAGTGTCTCTTAAGTCACCCTTCGCCTTCGATCGGGCGAGCCGTTGAACGGCTGTCGTCTTCCACCAGACATGCGGGTGCGAGGGCGCATCCGTCACGTCGGAAGCGACAATAGCATAAAATTCAGCCTCATGAAAGGCTTGCGACCCGGCATGGGGTCGCGACGGCTGTAAACCAGCCGTGGAAACGGGGATTCAGCCCCGGATCAGGAGCCCTTGCCGGGCTTTTCGCTGAAGTACTTCTCGAACTTGCCGGTCTCGCGCTCGAAGTCGGCGCGGTCGGCCGGCGGCTCGCCCTTGACGGTGATGTTCGGCCAGACCTTGGCGTAGTCGGAGTTGATCCGCAGCCACTTGCCGTCGGCCTCGTCCTCGGTGTCCGGCTTGATGGCGTCGACCGGGCATTCCGGCTCGCAGACGCCGCAGTCGATGCATTCGTCCGGATTGATCACGAGGGTGTTCTCGCCCTCGTAGAAGCAATCCACCGGGCACACCTCGACGCAGTCCATGAACTTGCAGCGGATGCAGGCGTCGGTGACGATGTAGGTCATCGGAACTTGGCGGCTTTCTGGGACGGACGGACGTAACGCGGCCGCGTTTTCGGAGCGACGGGCGTGAATGTCAATGCGGCGCGGTGCGCGGCGGGGCCAGGATTTCTGACGACGCCGACAGACGGGCGCCCGCGAGCGGCGCTTTGAGCACGCTTTGTCGGGCTTCCGACAATGAAGAACGAGGTTCGTCGAAAGATACCAATTCTTATGGAAGGCGTTTCACTGTGTAGTTGAGGATACGCCGCACAACAACGTCGGGAAGCCGACACCAGAATGACCAGCATGGCCCTGAAGACCGCTCCGCCGGCGAGCGCGGAGGACATCAACGCGCAGCTGCGGCTTCGAATGGCCTCGTTCGAGGCCTTCGTCGCGCATGCGCCGTTCGCGGCCGCGCTGATCGATCGTTCGGGCCGGCTGGCCGCCGTCAGCGCCGAATGGCGCGACGAGGACCTGACCCCCGACCTGGCGCCGGGCGAGCCCTTCGCCCGCTGCCTGATGAACCTTGAGGACGTCGAGAGCCTGGAGCGCTGCCTGTCGTCCGGCGAGCCGTTCTCGCGCTACAGGGCCCAGGTGGTGGAGGGCGCCCAGCGGATCTGGCGCAGCGAGTTCGCCGCCTGCCGCAGCGACGAGGGGATCATCTTCGCCGTCATCGTCACCGCCCGCGACGTCACCGGCTACGCCCAGACCGCGCTGCGGGCCGAGCGCAACGAGCAGCGGCTGAAGCTGGCGCTCGAGCTCGACGACCTGATGGTGCGCGAGGTCGATCTGAAGACCGGCGAGGTCTACGTCTCGGGCACTTGCCCCGAGCTTGAGAAGTGGTGCCTGTTCGACGCCGATCCGCTGGAGATCGTGCACGAGGAGGACCGCGAGCGCATGGCCCAGATCATGCGCGCCCGCCGCGACGGCGAGGCGGCGGTGTTCGAGTTCCGGCTCAATCGCGACGACGGCATCGAGACCTGGGTGCGCTCGGTCGGCAAGCGCTTCGTCGGCGGCGACGGCAAGCCCGAGCGGCTGGTCAACCTCTTCAAGGACATCACCGACCGCCGCCGGCAGACCGAGGCCGTCGAGAACCTGGCCTTCCGCGACCCGCTGACCAGCCTGCCCAACCGCGCCTATTTCCAGCGCAAGTTCCAGGAGGCGGTCGACGCCTCGGAGATGGCCGGCGAGATCTTCGGCCTGATCATGATCGACGTCGATCACTTCAAGGACATCAACGACACCCTGGGCCACGACGCGGGCGACGCCCTGCTACGGCGGCTGGCCGACGTGCTGCGCCACGCCTTCCGGGCCGGCGACACGGTGGCCCGCCTGGGCGGCGACGAGTTCGCGGTGATCCTGCGCGGCCTGCACGGCGAGGGCGACATGCTGCGGCCGATCAAGGCCCTGCAGGAGCTGCTGCGCCAGCCGATCCAGCACGCTGGCCGCAGCTTCTCGGTCAGCGCCAGCATCGGGGCGGCGCTGCACGGCGACCCGGACGCCGACCCCAGTCACATCTTCAAGAACGCCGACATCGCCCTCTATCGGGCCAAGGACGAGGGCCGCAACCGCTCGATCCTGTTCGACCCGTCGATGCGCTCGGCCCTGGAGCAGCGGCTGGAGTTGCTGCGCGACGTGCGCGCGGCGATCGAGGCCGACGAGTTCATCCTCTACTACCAGCCGGTGATCGACCTGGAGAGCGGCAGCGTGGCCGGCTTCGAGGCGCTGATGCGCTGGGCTCACCCCGAGCAGGGAATCCTCACGCCCGACCGCTTCATGCCGGCCTTCGAGGACCAGGACCTGTCGCTCAAGCTGGGTGACGTGGCCTTCGAGACGGCGCTGAAGCAGATGCGGGCCTGGCTGGACGCCGGGATCGAGTTCGGCCGGGTGGCGGTCAACATCTCGGCGGCCCAGTTCCGCTCCGGCCGTCTGGCCGAGGAGGTGCAGGAGCGCCTGGCCCGCTGGGGCGTGCCGTGCGACCGCCTGACCATCGAGGTCACCGAGCACGTCTATATGGGCTGGGCCTCGGACGTGGTCAGCGACACGGTGCGCAAGCTGCACGCGGCCGGGGTGATGATCGCGCTCGACGATTTCGGCACCGGCTACGCCAGCCTGGCCAACCTGCGGCAGTTCCCGATCGACCGGCTGAAGATCGACAAGGGCTTCGTCCAGAACGCCGAGGACGCGGCGATCGTGAAGGCGGTGATCACCCTGGGTTCGTCGATGGGCATGAAGGTGGTGGCCGAGGGCGTCGAGGACCTGGCCCAGCTGGAAGCCCTGGCCACCTATGGCTGCGACCAGGTGCAGGGCTACCACTTCAGCCGCCCGATGCCGCCCGAGAAGGTGCCGGGTTTCGTGGACGGGTTTTCGATCTGAAGTTATCCACAGGGATGCTTCTTCGTCCCGTCATTCCCGCCCTTGTGGCGGGAAACCCTGGTTCCGCTGACACGTGAGATGCGAGCGGCGTGCTGAGCACGCCGCCCCTCCCGCCCTTGCGGCTGACAGAGGGGTTCCCGCCACAAGGGCGGGAATGACGGGAGTAAGGGGGCGGGAGAGGGTTATCCCCGTGTCTGGCCGGATCGCTCCCAACGAATTCAAAGCCCTACAAGAAAACGCACGTTTCCTGTCCCCGGCCTCCGGGCCGGCCTCATGCTGTTGGTCATGAGCGAACAGACCTCCCGCGCCTGGTGCGCGAAGATCCAGCAGCGGCTGATGGCGGCGATGGATGACCTGTGGGCGGCGATGGAGGACGGCCTCGATCGCGAAGCCTTCCGCAAGGCGTCCGAGAAGGTGCGGCTGCTGGGCCAGATGGCCGCGACGGTGAGGAAGATCGTCGTCGCCCTGCCGCCCGAGCGCGCGGCGCGGCCGGCGGGCGGCTGGCTGTCGGCGCTGGAGCCCGAGACCGACCCGCCGAGGCCTGAGCGGAAGATCGATGCGCTGAAAGGTGGGGCGCGCGGACGGCTATGAGATCCTCCCCCTCTGGGGGAGGTGGCCCGAAGGGCCGGAGGGGGGCCGTTTTCAGCCGCCGCCGCGCTAGCCGGCTTCGCAGCCGCTTCCCTCTCCGTCGGCTTCGCCGACACCTCTCCCTTCAGGGAGAGGGTTGTTTCGGGGCGGTCCTCATTTCTTGCCCAGGTCCATCTTGCTGATCCGGCCCTGGTCGACGGCCCAGACCTCGTTCGGGCCCGTGCCGACGGCGATGGGCAGCTTGTAGAGCAGGCTGAGGAAGGCGTGGGTCTCGACGGGCGTCGGCGAGACCAGATGTGTTGCGAAGACCATGACCGGCTGCTGGCCGGCCTTGGCCTTGGGCCGCTCCATCAGCAGGCACGACATCGACAGGGCGTCGACCCGGGTGACGGTCTTGCCGTCGGCGGCGACGCTGACGCGGTAGTGGCCGCCGACCGGGATCGCGCCCGCGGCCGGAGACGGCGCCAGCAGCCAGACGATGAAGCCGTCGCCCTGCGGATCGCGGACGATCGCGGTGTTGTAGCCGGGGCGGCAGGCGGCGGGCTGGGCGGCGATGGCGGCCGCGCGAGCCGAGAAGCTCAGGCGCTCTTCGTCGGTCAGCTTGCGGTCGGCCGGTTCGGTGACGGGGCCGGCGCCCTTGCCGTCGACCACCACGTCGTAGCCGATCTCCAGGCCGGCGCCCTTGTCGCGCAGGAAGCGGACCGTGGCCGTCTTGCCGTCGTCCTCGACCAGCCAGCCCTTGAGGCCCGCGCCCTGCAGGTCGGGCACCTTGTCGCCCAGGGCGTCGCTGGCCAGCCAGGCGGCGATGTCCTGGCGATAGATGGCGCGGCCGAAGGCCTCGATCTGCAGCAGGTCGAAGGCGCGGATCGGCGTCGGGGGCTTGGCGGGCTTGCCGGAGGGCGGGGCGGGGGGCTGGGCGTGGGCGACGCCGGTGAGCAACAGGGCCAGGCTGACGGCCACGGCCGAACGGAACGACGCCACGCGATGTACTCCCCCGGATGAAACTCCACCGAAGGTAGCGGATGGCGCGGCGGCGTCTATGGCGAAGGTTGGGGGCGTTGGTTTGATCCCTCTCTCTATGAGAGAGGGGACATTGGGCTACCCCTCCACCGCCTCGTACAGCCCCCGGGCCTCGGTCGCCGGGCCGCGGCGTTCGCCGCAGTCGAGGACGCGGACGTTCACCAACCGGCCGCCGATGGCGAAGACCAGGACGTCGCCGGCCTTCAGCGTTCGAGAGGGCTTGTCGACGCGGCTGTCGGGCGAGCCGGCGCGGGTCAGGCGGATGCGGCCTTCGTCGACGAAGCGGGCGGCCATCGAGCGGGTCTTGAAGAAGCGGGCGCGCCACAGCCAGACGTCGGCGCGGCAGTGCTCCGCATGGTGCTCCCCGTGATGGGCGTCGTGGTGCGCGTGGTTCATGAAGCGATCTGGTCGCGCGGGACGGCGATCGCCGGCTTGCGGCGGCGGGGCTTCTTACGGCGCGCCGACGGGGCCGGAGGCGGCGGCTCGGTCAGCTTGGCCAGGGCGGCGAACGGCGAGTCCGGGCGGGCCTGGACCGGCTTGGGTTCCAGCCGCTGGGCGCCGCGGCGCTTCCAGACGATCGGAGCGTCGGGCTTGGCGCGCACGGCCGGGGTGTAGTCCAGCGAGCGCAGCACCGAGGAGGCCTCGGCCGCGCTCCAGCCCAGGGTTTCGAGCGCGGCCGGGGTCAGCACCACGCCGCCCGGGCGCTGTTCGGCGCGCAGCAGGGCGTCGAGCTTTTCCAGGGTCTCGACCGGAACCAGGTGCTTGCCGGCGATACGCAGGCCGCTGGCCGCCAGGGTGCGCGGCGGCGGCAGGGGCGAGGGCAGGGCGCTCAGGCCGACCAGCGGGCCGCGCCAGCCGCCGGGGTCCAGGGCGCGAGCGCAGGCGATGGCTTCCGAGCGCAGCACGCCCGGCGAATAGAGCGAGAAGGCGCCGATGCGGACACCCAGGCTCTTGAGCGTGCGGCGCTCGGCCTGGCTGAGCGCCTTCAGTTCCGGATCGAGCGGACGCTTGTCGAGCACGCCTCCGGCCTCCAGCAGGCGGTGGGCGACGCCGCGCGGCAGGCCGCGAAGCTCGCCGCCGGCCAGGGCCTGCTGCAGCTTGCGCAGGGGCGCCAGATGCCGGTCGACCTCGGAGGCCAGAAAGGCGTCGAGCCGCCGTTCGGCCCGCTCGCGCGCCGGAAGGGGACCAAGCTCGCCCAGCAGGCGGGCGCGGGGCGACAGCAGGTCGCCGCCGGCGCGCACGGCCCCGGCCGCCTCGCCGCGCCACAGGATCATGCCGTCGGGCGTCAGGGCGAAGGCCTCGTCCGGCTCGGCGGCCAAGAGACCCAGGCGGCGGGCGATCTCCGGCCCCACCGCGCGCTGGGCGGCGTTGCGCAGGGCCTTCTCCTCCAGCGGACTGGAGCCCTTCTCGGCGATGAAGGTGACGCCGGTCAGCCGGCCGACCACATGGCCCTCGACGCTGATCTCGCCGTCGGCGGCGACGCCGGCCAGGATCGTCTCGCGCTCGCCCAGCTGCTTCATCAGCACGCTGGTGCGGCGGTCGATGAACCGCGCCATCAGCTTTTCGTGCAGGGTGTCGCTGATCTTGTCTTCCAGCTCGCGGGTGCGGCCCTGCCAGTGGACGGGGTTGGCCAGCCAGTCGGGACGGTTGGCGATGTAGGAGAGGGTGCGCACGCCCGACAGGCGCGCCGCCAGGCTGTCGATCTCGCCGTCGGTGCGGTCCAGGGCCTTGAACTGACCGTTGATCCAGTCTTCCGGCAGGCGCTTGCGACCGGTGGTCAGGTCGTCGAACAGCGTCTTGACCATCCGCTGGTGGTCGTCGTCGGTGGTCTTGCGGAAGTCGGGGGTCTGGCAGACGTCCCACAGCTTCAGCAGGGCCGAGCGGTCGGACTTGCAGCGGGCGACGACGTCTTCATGCGTCGCCAGTTTGCGCAGGGTGCGCTCGTCCAGCGCTTCCTGGGACAGGGTCAGGCCGTTGCGGTTCGGCGGCTCGGACAGCGAGCGCAGCAGACCGGGCAGGTTGCCGAAGTCGAGCTTTGCGCTGCGCCACTCGGCGGCCATCACCGGCTGGAAGGCGTGCTCCTCGACGGCCTGGACGAGATCCTCGTCCATTTCCTCGCAGTCGCCCGTGACGCCGAAGGTGCCGTCGCGGGTGTAGCGGCCGGCGCGGCCGGCGATCTGGCCCACCTCCTGCGGGTGCAGCCAGCGGGTGCGGCGGCCGTCGAACTTGCGCAGGCCGGCGAAGGCCACGTGGTCGACGTCCATGTTCAGGCCCATGCCGATGGCGTCGGTGGCCACCAGGAAATCGACCTCGCCGCTCTGGTAGAGGGCGACCTGGGCGTTGCGGGTGCGGGGGCTCAAGGACCCCATGACCACGGCCGCCCCGCCCCGCTGGCGGCGGATCAGCTCGGCGATGGCGTAGACGGCGTCGGTGGAGAAGGCCACGACCGCCGTGCGCCGGGGCAGGCGGGTCAGCTTCTTGGAGCCGGCGTAGGACAGGTTGGAGAACCGCTCGCGGCCGACGATCTCGGCGTCGGGCAGCAGGCGGCGGACCAGCGGGGCCATGGTCGAGGCGCCCAGCAGCATGGTCTCGAACCGGCCCCGGGCGTGCAGCAGGCGGTGGGTGAAGATGTGGCCGCGCTCGGGATCGGCGCACAGCTGGATCTCGTCGATGGCCACGAAGTCGACCTCGCGGCCCAGCGGCATGGCCTCGACCGTGCAGACGAAATAGGCCGCGCGCGGCGGGACGATCTTCTCCTCGCCGGTGATCAGGGCGACGCTGGCCTTGCCGCGCAGCTTGACGATGCGGTCGTAGATCTCGCGCGCCAGCAGGCGCAGCGGCAGGCCGATCATCCCCGAGGCGTGACCGAGCATGCGCTCGACCGCCAGGTGGGTCTTGCCGGTGTTGGTGGGCCCCAGGACCGCGGTGAGCCGCGACGGGGCGAGGCCGGTGGAACGGTCGCTCATGACCCCCCGAAAGTGGGACGGGATTCGGGGCGAGGCAAGCGTGGGCTTGGAATTGTGGGCGCGGCTATGCGCCCTACCCGCCGCCGGCGAATTGTAGGATGAAAGAGGCGTTTCCCGGGGGAGGTGACGCGACCATGGTGTCTCGCCGCATGTTCATGGCCGGCTGCTGCGCGGCCTGCGCGCCGACGGCCTGGGCCGAAGGGGTGGGCAAGGGCGTCGCTCCGGCCAGAGGCCCGGCGCTGGAAACCTTCCCTTACGACCGCGTGCGGCTGGGGCCGGGGAAGATGCGCGACCAGCTGGACTGGCAGCACCGGCTGTTCATGGGGCTCGACGACGACCGGCTGCTGAAGCCGTTCCGCCAGCGCGCCGGCCTGCCCGCGCCGGGCGAGGACATGGGCGGCTGGTACGATGACAGCGCCGACTTCCACATCGACGTCAACGACTGGAGCACGGCTGACTGGCACGGCTACATCCCCGGCCACAGCTTCGGCCAGTACGTCTCGGGCCTGTCGCGCTATGTCGCCATCACCGACGATGCGGCCACGCGGGAGAAGGTGCGGGGGCTGGTCGTGAAGTACGCCCAGACGATCTCGCCGCGGTTCTTCGAAGGCTACACCCTGCCGGCCTACACCTACGACAAGGTGGTGATCGGCCTGATCGACGCCTGGCGCTACGCCGGCGTGAAGGAGGCGGGCCCGGCGCTGGACAGCGTCACCGACGCCGTCCTGCCGGTGCTGCCGGAAAAGGCCCTGACGCGGGAGGAGCGCCGGCAGCGGCCCTATTCCAGCGAGGCCGAGATCTGGGACGAGCCCTACACCCTGCCCGAGAACCTGTTCCTGGCCTGGCGGCTGGGCCTGGGCGAGCGCTACCGCACGCTGGCCCTGCGTTACATGCAGGACGAGGCGCTGTTCGATCCGCTGGCGCGGGGGCAGAGCCCGCTGGCCGGCAAGCACGCCTACAGCCACGTCAACGCCCTGAACTCGGCGATCCAGGCCTGGTACGCGACAGGGCAGGACAAGTACCTGAAGGCCGCCCGCAACGGCTTCGACTTCGTGCTCGCCCAGTCGTTCGCCACCGGCGGCTGGGGTCCCAATGAGGAGCTGTTGGGCGCGGGCGACAGCGAGACCCTGCTGAAGTCGCTGACGCAAACCCATCGCAGCTTCGAGACGCCGTGCGGGGCCTACGGCCACTTCAAGATCGCCCGCTCGCTGCTGCAGATCACCAAGGACAGCCGCTACGGCGACAGCATGGAGCGGGTGCTCTACAACACCATCCTCGGCGCGCGCGACACGACGCCGAAGGGCGAGACCTTCTACTATTCCGACTACAGCGACGCGGCCTCGAAGTTCTATCGCGACGAGCTGTGGCCCTGCTGCTCGGGGACCTTCATCCAGCTGGCGGCCGACTACGGGATCAGCGCCTATCTGCAGGACGGGGCGAAGCTCTATGTGAACCTCTACGTCCCCTCGACCCTGTCGGCCAGCGTGGACGGCTCGGCGGTGTCGCTGCGCCAGGAGACCCGCTATCCGCTGGAGCCGACGATCGCGATCGCCGTCGATCCGGCCCGTCCGACGCGGTTTTCGCTGATGCTGCGGGTTCCGGAGTGGGCGTGGGCGGGAACCCGCATCCTGGTCAACGGCCGTCCGGCGGAGGTGGCGGCGCGGCCGGGGACGTTCGTGGCGCTGGAGCGCCTGTGGCGGCCGGGCGACAAGGTCGAGGTCGCCTTCGACATGACCCCGCGGCTGGAGCCGCTGAACGCCGCCCATCCCGAGGTGGTGGCGCTGCTGACCGGGCCGCTGGTGCTGCTGCCGATCGGTCCCGGCGAGGTGAAGCTGACGAAGGCCCAGTGGCTGGCGGCGCGCCGGCGGGGAGACGACTGGACGGCGGCCTCGGCGAGCGGCGAGGTGGTGTTCAAGCCGTTCATGGCCATCGGCGACGAGCGCTACCGGCTGTACGGGCGGCTGGCTTAGATGGTTGGTATTTCAAGTCTATAGGTTCGCTATCAAAGCAAACTGTCAGCGCTGTCGTCCCATGATCTGGATTATTTCCAAATATTTCCAGACTTGTTCGATGGGGGGTCGAGGCGATTTCTTAATATGGACTCGTGAATACGTATTGATCGCGCTCTGATCGTCTCATACGCTTTTAGGCAGCAAAGAACCAAAAGTGGAGGAATGGATGCGCGCGACCCTTCTGGCCCTGGCCGCCCTGGCGGCCGCTGGACCCGCCCTCGCCGAGCCGTGGGGCAAGCAGGACTGGTATGTGTTCGACGTGCCCTATTCGACCGAGCAGCTGCGGGTGCTGGACGCCCACGCCACCGGCTGGGCGCCGCCCAATCCCCTGCTGTCGGGGCCGACGCAGCACTATTCCGGCATCGGGCGCGCCGGGCGCTCCAAGGTCGCCGTGGACATCAACTCGATCGACCGCGTCGGCAAGGCGCTGCGGGTTACGTACTTCGTCTGGTCCGATCGGAACGAGGGCTTCACCGAGGTGACCTCGCGGATCGACTGCTCGAAGACCGGCGAACTGGTCGTCCAGGCGCGCGACTTCGACAAGGACTTCACCCACCTGGGCACGGCCGACGGCAAGCTGCGCCGGGCCGACGCGGCGGCGATCGCCATCGCCGACCACGCCTGCCGCCTGCCCGGCGACCACCGGGTCAGCGGCCTGTCGCTGCCGGAACTCGTTCGTCGCGGGTCCTGACGGTCAGGACGCGACCGGGATCCTCAGGAACAGGTTCCCGGCCGCGGTCGGCGCGGGCAGGGCGCCGGCGCGGATGTTCACCTGCAGGGACGGCAGGATCAGGGTCGGGGCCGGCAGGGTCGCGTCCCGCGCCGCGCGCAGGGCGACGAAGTCGTCCTCGGCCTTGCCGTCCCGCACATGGATGTTGCGGGCCCGCTCCTCGGCGACGGTCGTTTCCCAGCGATAGTCCGACCGGCCTTGCGGCAGGTAGTCGTGGCCGACGAAGACGCGGGTTTCCGGCGGCAGGGCCAGGACCTTGCGGATCGAGCGGTACAGGGTCCGCGCGTCGCCGCCGGGGAAGTCGGCGCGGGCGGTGCCGTAGTCGGGCATGAAGATCGTGTCGCCGACGAAGGCGGCGTCGCCGATCAGATAGGTCAGGCAGGCCGGGGTGTGGCCGGGCGTGTGCAGCGCGCCGATCGACAGGTCGCCCAGGGGCAGGACGTCGCCCTCGTTCATCAGCACGTCGAAGGCCGCCCCGTCGGCGGCGAGGTCGGCCTCGAACACGGGGATGAAGGTCTTCTGCACCTCGACGATCCGCGCGCCGATGACGATCTTGGCGCCGCTCCTGCCGCGGATGTAGTCTGCGGCCGACAGGTGGTCGGCGTGGGCGTGGGTTTCCAGCACATAGGCCAGGGTCAGGCCCCGGGCCTCGACGGCGGCCAGCAGGGCGTCGGCCGAACCGGTCGAGAGCTTGCCGGCCTTGGGTTCGAAATCCAGCACCGGGTCGATGATCGCGGCCGTGCGCGTCGCCGGATCGGCGACGACGTAGCTGACGGTGAAGGTGGCGGGATCGAAAAACGCTTGAACGTCGGGTCGCATGGCTGGAGCCTCCGGTGGCAGGCGTTTTATATTAGTGCTTGCTAAATTAGATCAAGCTAATATATGGCGGTCATGTTCGATCTCTCGCGTTTCGACGTCAGCCAGTTCGAGGCCAGCGCCGCGCAGGCCGCCAAGCTCCTGCGCGCCCTGGCCAACGAGCGGCGGCTGATGATCCTGTGCCAGCTCGCGGACGGCGAACGGTCGGTGGGGCAGATCCAGCCCCTGGTCGGCCTGTCGCAGTCGGCCCTCTCGCAGCACCTGGCGGTGTTGCGCGAGGAGGGGATCGTGGCCGCGCGCCGCGAAGCCACGAGCCTCTGGTACCGGATCGCCGATCCGGCCGCCCTCAAGGTGGTCGGCACGCTCGCGGAGATCTTCTGCCCTCCAGCGGAGACCGCCGCCCATGACCACGATCCTCGATCCCCTGACGCCTGACGAGGCGGCCCGGCGCCTGGCGCAGGGCCGCGCCGTGCTGATCGACATCCGCGAACCCGACGAATTCGCCCGGCGGCGGGCCAGGGGCGCGCTGTCGCGCCCGCTGTCGACGCTGGACGCGGCGGGTCTCGACCCGGCCGACGGGCGCGAGGTGATCTTCACCTGCCGCTCGGGCCTGCGCACGGCCGCCAACGGCCAGCGCCTGGCGGCGGCCTGCGCGGGGGCGGCGCACGTGCTGGAGGGCGGCCTCGACGCCTGGGACCGGGCCGGCCTGCCCGTCGAGACCGACCGCAAGGCGCCGCTGGAGATGATGCGCCAGGTGCAGATCGTCGCCGGGCTGCTGGTGCTGTCGGGCGTGGTCCTGGGCCTGACCGTCTCGCCCTGGCTCCTGGGCGTGGCGGGCTTCGTCGGGGCGGGGCTGACCTTCGCCGGGGTCACCGGCTTCTGCGGCATGGCGAGACTCCTGGCCCTGGCGCCCTGGAACCGTCCGGCGTCGGCGTGAAGTCATGGACGCGAGCCTTGTCGCCGCCGCCCTCAGCGGGGCGGTGGTCGCGCTGCTGCTGACGCTGTTCGGCGGCGGCGGTTCGGTGCTGGCCACGCCGTTGCTGCTCTATGTCGTCGGGGTGAGCGACGCCCATGTGGCGATCGGCACCTCGGCGGCGGCCGTGGCGGTCAACGCCGCCGTCGGCCTGGCCGCCCAGGCGCGGGCCGGCCGGGTGAAATGGCCCTGCGCCCTGACCTTCGGCGCGCCCGGCCTCGTCGGCTCGCTGGTCGGGGCCCATGTGGCCAAGGCCTTGCCGGGCGGCCACCTGCTGGCCTGGTTCGCCCTGGCCATGGCGGCCGTCGGGCTTTCGATGTTCCGCGCCCCGCGCTCGCCGGGCGATCCGGACGTCCGCATCGACCCGGGCAAGGCCGCGCGGCTGGTTCCGGCCGGGGCGGCGACCGGGCTGGCGGCGGGGTTCTTCGGCATCGGCGGCGGCTTCCTGATCGCGCCGGGCCTGATGGCGGCGGCCGGCATGACCCTGGCCAACGCCGCGGCCTCGTCCCTGGTGTCGGTGGCGCTGTTCGGCGCGGCGACCAGCGTCAGCTACGCCGCCTCGGGCCTCGTGGACGGGCGCCTGTTGCTGGCCCTGGTCGCGGGCGGCGGCGTCGGGGTGCTGGCGGGGACGCGCCTGGCGCCGCACCTGGCCTCGCGGGTCCTGCTGGCGCGCCGGCTGTTCGCCGCCATGGTTGTGGCGACGGCCGCCTATGTGCTGTGGCGCGCGCTTGCCTGAACAGGCGAGCGGTCACGGCGCGGCGCGCCTGGGTGGTGCAAGATGGCGAGCATGAAAGATATCGCCGTTAGAAGATAAATATCGAAATCTTGAACATCGTTATTGTTGTGATCGTCGATAAGCTCGACCGTATGTTCAAATACAAATCAGAGATGGATGTAACATCTTTGGAATGTGGCGTTATTTTGCCTTCATTGCCTCGACTCATGTTGACAACATCGTCGTCTCGATGAAGTTTTTCAGGGTCGCAGAGATCAAAGATCCGCGGCGCTATTGAAGATCGCTCGAACATTCGCCGTGGCGCGCAACCCCCGCGCCTTGGGCGACGACACCGAAACGCCGGCGCCGCTTCATGGCGACCGTCGCCTGGCCTGAGGCCCGCCGCGCTTCTGCGCGGGGTCTTCGGCCCGGGTTTCTTCGGCGTCCCCTGCAAGCCCGCCCAGATCGTCTCGCCACGCCAGGTCGCTGGTCGTGACCGCCGCCGCGACGGGCTTGTCCGCATCTTCAGTCAACAAACCGCGGCCCACGCGCCGCGACGACAAGGGCGGTCACCGCCTGTCTCTCGGAGGGAAACCATGTCGACCAACCACAAAGCGCGCCGGGACAACCGGCTGCTGATCACCACGGGCCTGGCCGCCGCCATCCTGGGCTCGAGCTCGTCGATCGCCCTGGCGCAAGCGACCCAGACGACCGAAACGGCCAAGGCCTCTCCGGAGAGCACGGTCGAGAACAAGGTCGAGGAGATCGTGGTCGTCGGCACCCGCGCCAGCCTGCAGTCGGCCATGGGCCGCAAGAAGCGGGCGGGCACGATCTCGGACTCGATCGTCGCCGAGGATATCAGCCAGTTCCCCGACAAGAACGTCGGCGAGGCCCTGGGCCGGGTGACCGGCGTGCAACTGGCCCGTGACTTCGGCGAAGGCAACGCGGTGTCGATCCGCGGTGTCGAGCCCGACCTGAACCGGGTCGAGATCAACGGCATGAGCACGCTGTCGACGGCCGGCAACATCAACGTCTATGGCGGCGGCGGCCGCGCCAACGACTTCCGCGAGCTGGCCTCCGAGCTGGTCAAGTCGATCGACGTGTTCAAGGGCTTCACGGCCGACATGACCGAAGGCGGCGTCGGCGGCACGGTCTCGGTGACCACCCGCAAGCCGCTGGACTTCAAGAAGCCGACTCTGTCGCTGACCGGCTCGATGCAGAACCTCGACACGGCCAAGGGCTGGAAGCCGCGCGGCAACCTGTTCGCCGCCACCCAGCTGTTCGACGGGCGCCTGGGCCTGATGGCCAATGTCACCTACGACAAGGTCAACACCCGCGGCGACTACGTCCGCAACTCGTCGTGGGGCCGGTTCGCCGACTTCGACGGTTCGGCCGACAAGACCGTCGACTACTATTCGACCGCCTACAGCCAGGAGATCAACGACCTGGCCAGCGGCGTCAGCACCTATGCCGGCTGCTCCAGCCTGACCTCGCCCGACACCAGCCAGATCTCGACCAGCAACCTGCGCACGGCCTGCCAGAGCCAGTGGTACGACTACGCCCCGCGCGTGGCCCGCTACGGTGTCTGGACCCGCGAGGACGAGCGCCTGTCGGCCGAGTTCACGGTGCAATACAAGGTCAGCGACCGGATCGACATCTGGGCCAGCTACAACCGCAATGAGCGCAGCCAGCGCCTGAACGACATCAACTACGGCACCGACTTCACCTCGGCGACCCGTCTGCGCAACACCGCCGCCAGCGGCGCGTCGTGCTCGTCGACCGACACCACGGCCAGCTCCGTCGTGGTCGACAAGAACCACAACGTCATCCAGTACACCCTGGGCAACTGCCTCACCACGTCGGGCAGCGGCGGCTACAACGGCTTCAGCATCAGCTCGCGCGACTTCGCCTACGACTCGTCGAGCGACTACTACAATTTCGGCGGGACCTATCGCGGCGAGCGCCTGCAGATCGACTTCCAGGGCTCGAACGCCGAGACCTCGACCGTTTCGCAGACCAACAACGTCAGCGTCAGCTTCGACACCCCCGGCATGACCGTGACGCTGAACCCGACCACGGGCGCGCCCTCGTTCACTTTCGCCAGCGGCTACAGCCCCTCGGACGCCTCGGCGATCCGCCAGTGGCAGATCCAGTACCGCCCGTCGAACTCGCAGTCCGAGGAGAAGCAGTACAAGCTCGACTTCGACTACGAGACCGACCTGCCGTTCCTCAAGAAGATCGAGTTCGGCGGCCGCGCCACCGACTTCTCGACCTCGGGCTACGGCTACGGCGGCTACATCATCGACGGCGGCGACAACCTCTATTCGACCACCGACGACGTCGTGATCTACAGCAACGCGGTCAATTCGACGGCGACGGTCAGCAACAGCCAGACCGCTGACCAGACGAGCGCGACCGCCGCCTCGGCCGCCTATACCACCGGCTACTGGTCGACGACCGAGACCTGGTCGCGGGCGTTCTCCAACGCCGTGTTCGCCAACGCCATGACGGCCCTGCCCAGCGCCTTCTACTACGGCGGCGGGTCGCTGCCCTCGACCTGGCTCTATCCGAACTTCGCCAAGGTGGCGCAGTACCTCGACACCTCGCACTTCAACCTGAACAACCTGGTGACCACCACCGGCAGCGACGGCAACACCTACGAGCAGATCCCCTATCGGATCGCCGAGCAGACCGACGCGCTGTACCTGAAGTTCAACTACGCCTTCCCGCTGTTCGACTACGACGTGAACGGCAACTTCGGCTGGCGCCGGGTGCATACCAAGACCGTGGCTTCGGGCGCCCAGACGCGCAGCGAGACCTATGCCTCGACCAACGGCGGCACCTCGACCACCTATGTGCTGAGCAACACCCAGGCCAGCATGGAGAAGGACTACACGGTCTGGCTTCCGAGCTTCAACATCGGGTTGTGGCTGCAGCCCAACAAGCTGTCGGCCCGCGCCGGTTTCGCCCAGCTGATGGCCCGTCCGCGGATGGACTACCTGATGCCGACGGTCAGCTGCACCACCGACAACTCGCCCGACGCCAACGGCGAGTTCGACGAGCCGAGCTGCACGGCCGGCAACCCGAACCTGAAACCGTATCGCGCCAACCAGTACGACCTGTCGTTCGAGTGGTACCCGAACAACGACACCCAGCTGTCGCTCGGCCTGTTCTACAAGGACATCAAGTCGTTCTACCTGTCGTCGCGGACCCTGATCGGCAAGGTCGACGTCTATGGCGACGGGGTGCTCTACAACTACAACACCTACATTAACGGCAATGGGGCCAAGATCTCGGGCGTCGAGCTGACCGGCAAGACGGCCCTGACCTGGCTGCCGGGGGTGTTCTCCGGCTTCGGCGTCGACGCCAACTACACCTACCAGGAGGCCAAGGACGTCGAGCTCTATTCCACCCTCGACGGCTCGCCGCTGCCGTTCCCGGGGCTGTCCAAGAGCAGCGCCAACCTGACGGTCTGGTATGACAAGGGCCCGGTGAACGCCCGCCTGGCCTACAACTACCGCTCCAAGTACCTGTCTTCGGCCGCCGACACCTCGGGCCAGCCGGTGTTCAAGGAGCCGACCGGCTATCTGGACGGCAAGATCACCTGGAAGCCGGGTCCGCAGGGCCTGCAGTTCTTCGTCGAAGGCAAGAACCTGACCAAGGAAGAAGAGGTCTCGACGGCCGGCGACATCCGCCTGATCGAGCAGGGCTATTTCGGCCGCCGCTTCTTCATGGGCTTCACCTACAAGTACTAGGGTTGGGCCAAGGCCGCTCCGCTCCGGCGGGGCGGCCTATTTCTCGAACACCACCTTGCCGTCGACGATGGTCAGCAGGGCCTGCGCCTTGAGGATGTCGGCCGGGGCGATGGCCATCAGGTCGCGGTCGAAGACGGTGAGGTCGGCGGCCTTGCCGGCCTCCAGCACGCCGCGCTGCTGCTCGGCGAAAGCGGCGTATGCGGGCGCCCAGGTCAGCATGCGCAGGGCCTGGTCGCGGCTGACGGCCTCTTCCAGATGCCAGTCGGCGCCCGCGAAGCCCGAGAGGCTGTGTCGATAGACGGCGGCGTAGAACTCGATGCGCGGGTCGCCGACCTCGACGGGCGCGTCGGACCCTGCGGCGACGACCGCACCGCTCTTCAGCATGTCGGCCCAGGCATAGGCGCCCTTCAGCCGGTCTTTGCCCAGGCGGGCGGGGGCGAAATAGAGGTCGCCGATGGCGTGGCTGGGCTGCATCGAGGCGATGATCCCCAGCCTGGAAAAGCGCGGCAGGTCGGCGGCGTCGACCACCTGGGCGTGCTCGATGCGCCAGCGGCGGTCGGCGTCGCTGCCCAGCACTTCGCCGAACCAGTCCAGCACCATGCGGTTGCCGCGATCGCCGATGGCGTGCATGGCGACCTGGGCGTTCACGGCCTTGGCTCGTCGCATCAGGGCCAGGCCCTGGTCGTGCTGGGTGAGGATCAGGCCCTGGCCCTCGGCATCGCTGTAGGGCGCCAGCAGGGCCGCGCCGCGCGAGCCCAGGGCGCCGTCCATGTAGAGCTTGATCCCGCGCAGGCGGATCAGGCCGGTGGGATCGGCGCTGGGGCCGGTCTTCAGCACCTGGGCGGCGCCGGACGGGTCCATGTAGTTGTCGACGCGCAGGGAAAAGCGGCCCTCGGCGGCCAGCTGGCGCAGGATCTCCAGGTCCTCGACGTCGACGCTCATGTTGCCAAGGCCCGTCCAGCCGCGGCTGGCGTAAAGCCTGCCGGCCGTCTCCAGCGCCTGGCGCTTGAGGGCGGGGGAGGGCGGCGGGATGACCCCCTCGACCAGGGCCTGGGCGTGGTCGACCAGCATGCCGGTGGGCTCGCCGGTCTCGTCCTTGAGGATCTGGCCGCCGGCCGGGGAGGCGGTGTCGCGGGTGACGCCGGCCTTGGCCAGGGCGGCGCTGGAGGCGACCACGGCGTGGCCGTCGGCCCGGCCCAGCACGACGATGCGGCCGGGGGCGGCGCGATCGAGGTCGGCGCGGGCGGGAAAGCGTTTCTCCGGCCAATGGGTTTCGATCCAGCCGCGCCCGTAGATCGGCGCGTCGCCCGGATGGGCCTGGGCGTAGGCGTGGACGGCGGCGACCAGGGCCTCGACGGAGTCGGTCTGGTCGAGGTTGAGGGTCAGTTCGCGCAGGCCGATGCCGGTCAGGTGGGCGTGGGCGTCGACGAAGCCGGGATAGGCGGCGGCGCCCTTGAGGTCGATATCGCGGGCGCCGGGGGCGGTCTTGGCGCGGGCGGCGGCCAGTGGGCCGACGAAGGCGATGGTCTTGTCGCGGATCAGCACCGCCTCGGCCGTAGGCGCGGCGGCGACCCCGGTATGGATCGGCCCGCCGTGCACCAGGATGTCGCCGGCGAAGGCTGCCTGGGTAAAGGCGGGACCGGCGGCGAGGAGCAGGGCGGCGGCGAGCGGGGCGAGGCGCAAGGGCGATCTCCGGAACCGGGGCGGGGAGAAGAGCGTGAGCGTGGAAAGGTAGAAGGCCCGGCTCGCAACCTGCAACAGCGGTGTTAATCTGTCGCCATGGGACAGGGCTTCATGCTTTTCGAGACGGCGATCGGCCGTTGCGGCCTGGCGTGGGCGGCGGGCGGGCTGATCGGCGTGCAACTGCCCGAGGCCGGCCCCGGCGCGACCTGGGCGAGGCTGCGCAAGCGCTATCCCGACGCCGCCGAAACCGCGCCGCCGCCCGAGATCGACCTCGTCGCCGACCGCATCATCGACCTGCTGGCGGGAGGTCGCGACGACCTGGCCGACGTGTCGCTGGACCTCACCGTCGTGCAGCCCTTCAACCGCCGGGTCTACGAGATCGCCCGCGCCATCCGCCCCGGCGAGACCTCGACCTACGGCCAGGTGGCCAAGGCCATGGGCGAGCCGGGGGCGATGCGGGCGGTGGGCAAGGCCCTGGGCGAAAACCCCTGGCCGATCGTCGTGCCCTGTCACCGGGTGCTGGGCGCCGACGGCAGGATGGGCGGCTTCAGCGCCGACGGCGGGGCCGAGACCAAGGCCCGGCTGCTGACCATCGAGCGGGCCCGCGTCAACGACGTGCCGACCCTGTTCGACCTGGAATTCTCGGTGGCCCCGCCCAAGGGGCGCTGAGCGCGCCGGCCCGTCGCCGACGATCGATTTCGCTTCGTTCCAAATAAAAAGGCGGCGGATCCGAGGATCCGCCGCCCGATAGCTCATTCTATTCCGTGAGGATTAGAAGCTCTTCGACACGTTCAGGAAGAACTGACGGCCGATGTAGTCGTAGCCGCTGTACAGCGGGGAGTTGCCAACCCGGTTGTAGTAGCCCGACGAGATGACCGGCGGGTCCTTGTCCATCAGGTTGCGGACGCCGAAGGTGGCTTCCCACTCGTTCTTGGAGGTGTACTGGACCGACAGGCTGTGCAGGAAGTAATCCGGCACATCGAAGTCGTACTGGGTGGTCTGCTTGTTCACGCCCAGGTAGGCGTAGCTTTCCTGAGCAGCGATCCATTCCAGACCGTAGCGGAACTTGTAGGACTTCCAGGCGTAGGTGGCGTCGAAGGTGCCCGTGTATTCCGGCGAGTTAACGGTGCCGTTGTACTCGTCCATCTCGTCGTCGCTGAACAGCTTGGAGGCCTGCGACAGGTACTGGGTGACCTGGGCGTTCAGGGTCAGACGGCCCTCGCCGATGTCACGCTTGTAGCGGAAGTTGTAGTCCCAACCCTTCACGACCTGGATCGCGATGTTGGTGTAGCTGTCGTGCACCGTCAGGGCGTTGGTGCCCACGGCGCGCGTGTCGACGAAGCGGCAGAAGCCGCCGCCCGAACGGAACTGCGGGTCGTCGTAGCAGGCCTGCAGGATGTTGCTGGCGCCGAAGCGGGCGACACCGTTGTTGATCTTGATGTTGTAGTAGTCGATGGCCACCGACAGGCTGCCCCAGCCCGAGGGCAGTTCGGGCTGCAGGATGATGCCGCCGGTGTAGTTCTTCGAGGTTTCAGCCTCGAGGCCCTGATCGGCGCCGCCGGCCGTCAGCACCTTGACGCTTTGGGTCGAGGTGTAGGCGGTGTTGTTGAGTTCGGCGTTACAGTTCTTGTAGCGCTGCGAGGTGATGTCCTGAGCGCCGTAGTTGTCGCAGGGGTCGATGGTGTTCGACAGGAAGCCGCTGGTGGCGCCTTGGTACTGTTCGAACAGCGCCGGAGCGCGGAACGAGGTGCCGTAGGTGCCGCGGAACGACAGCCAGCCGACCGGCGTGTAGACGCCGCCGACCTTGTAGGTCTGATCCGAGCCGTACGACTTGTAGTCGGTGTGACGGCCCGACAGGTTCAGGGTCAGGTCCTTGACGAACGGCTGGTTGGCCAGCAGCGGGACTTCGACTTCGCCGAACACTTCCCAGACCTGGTCGTCGCCGCGGGTGATCGTCGACGAGGTCAGGTTGTAGAGGTTGCCGGTCTGGCTGTTGATGTCCGGAGTGTCGTCGATCTCGTTGCGGCGGATTTCGGCGCCGACCGAGGCCTTCACTTCACCGGCCGGCAGCTTGAACACCGGGCCGTCGAAGTTCACGGTGGCGACGGCTTCGTTGTAGTTCGTCTTACCGGTCACCTTCTGGAAGGTGTAGTCGATCCAGTCCTGCGGCAGCTTGCCACCGACGGTGTCGCTGGTCAGAGCCGGACCGGGAACGCAGCCGGCGGCCGAGTTCGTGGTGTTGACGCGGCAGGTGTAGCCGTTGCGGACGAACTGGGCGGGCGTGCCGGCCGGAGCCACCACGACGTCCATGGACGCGGCCAGACGGTCGGTCAGCCACGACTGCTGGGTGTAGGTCGAGTCCGAGTTCGAGTAGCTGGCCGAGAAGTCATAGCGCCAGTTCGGCAGGAAGGTCAGGTCGCCGCGGATGCCGCCGGTGGCCTTTTCGAACTTCACGACCTGGCTGCTGACGTCGTTGCCGAAGCCGATGAAGGCGCGCACGCCCGTGGCCTGGCCGTTGGTCATCGTGCTGCCGCCAGCGGCGAGGAACGTGCTGAAGGCCAGATTCGACGGGATGAGCGGGCTGCCCTTGGCGTAGTCGAGCGACAGCTGGCGGTAGCCGGTCTGTTGCGAACGACGCTGGTTGGCCAGCACTTCGAAGTAGACTTCGGCGTTGCCGAGGGCCTGCAGGTCGTAAGCGCCTTGACCGAAGGCGGTGTAGATCTTCACCGGCGAGATCAGCGAGCGCTTCAGCGTGCGCGGATCGAAGGTGTCGCGGACGTTCAGGTTGTTCGAACCGCCGCCAACGCCTTCCCAGCCGACCAGGCCGGTGGTGACGGCCGAGTTCGGACGCCAGCGGTTGAACGTGGTGCCGACCGAGCCGGCGGCGCCGACGCCCGTGGTCGAGGTGGTGCCGAGGGTGTTGATCGTCACGCCGTTCGAGCCGGTCGTGGTGATCGGGTAGCACTTCGGCGACTTGGTCAGCGGGTCGACGAAGTCGAGCGAGCCGCCCGAGGCGCGGTTGATGAAGCTGTCGGTGTTGCAGCGGGTCCAGTCGCGGTCGGCGAGGGTGAGGTCGCTGCGCTCGAGGTATTCCAGCGAGCCCGACAGGGTCCAGCGGTCGCCCGTGGCGCCGGCGACGACCGACAGGCGGTTGGTGTTGCCGCCGCCGTGAGCGGTCTTGTTGTACTGGTTCTCGACCGTGATGCCCTGGGCGTTCTGCTTGGTGATGATGTTCACCACGCCGGCGACGGCGTCAGAACCGTAGATCGACGAAGCGCCGTCCTTCAGGATTTCGACGCGGTCGATCATGGCGCTGGGCAGGACGTTCAGGTCGGCCGAGCCGACCGAGCCGCGCGAGCCGGCCGGAGCGACGCGGCGGCCGTTCAGCAGGATCAGGGTGCGCGAGGCGCCCAGGCCGCGCAGCGACAGGGTGTTGGCGCCCGGGCCGCCGTTGGTGACGTAGCCGCCGAAGGCGTTGTTGATCTGAGCCGAACCGCCGGTGACGGCGGTGCCTTGCAGGGCCTCGGTCGTCGAGGCGAAGCCGGCCAGGGTCGATTCCTCGCGGGTGATCACTTGGACCGGCGAGGGCGAGTTGAAGGTGTCGCGACGGATGCGCGAACCAACGACCACGAGTTCTTCGACTTCGTTAGCGTCGGTCTTGGCCTTGTCTTGCGCGAAGGCCGGAGCCGCCATGGCGGCCATGCTCAGCATAACGCCGAGAGCAGACCCCGCACACAGCGCGGTCTTCATCGTCTTATCAATCATTCGAGTCCCCAAAAGTACCTGTCGCTGACGCCCCTCAGGGTCCGCGACCGCCGCACGCATAAGGCGCAGCCCCGGCGGACAGTAGCGGGCCGACACTCGGTCGCAACACTTTTGACGCAATTTCGACGCGAATGGAAAATGACGCGGTACGATGGTTGCTCAAATGGCACAATGAGGCAGTGAACGCGAAAATTTTCCCCCTTTCCGTGCACGAAGTCGCCCTTGTCGCCCTCTGAATGCGGTGGCAGCTTGCCAAGATTGCGCGGCGCGTCATGCACCTATGCGGGCATGGGGCGCCCTCCAGGGGTTGGGGATTGAAAGTTTATGCTTAGAAGTCTGGTGCTGGCGGCCATGGCCGTTTTCGGAGCGACTACGGCGATTGCGGCGCCGAAACCTCCCACGGTCGAGCAGCTCGCCGCATATCCGGCGGTGTCGAGTTTCTCACTTTCCCCCGACGGGAAGTATATCGCCGGTCTGCGAGGCCAGGGCGAAGATCGCGTCATACTGGTGTGGGAAGCCGCCGATCTGAAGAAGGCGCCAAAGGTCCTGGCGTCCAAGCAGATGAAGATTCAGTCGGTCCAGTTCATCAAGAACGACCTGCTGGCCGTCAGCCTGTGGAACCCGTACGACGACCTGCTCGGCGGCGGCGTGACCAAGACGTTCGCCGAGAAGCTGTTCTTCGTCGATGTCGACGGCAAGAACTGGCGCGAGCCGATGTACCAGGACGACGGCGGCAGCCAGGCGATGGCCGTGCTGATCAAGCGCTTCGGGCCGCAGGTGCTGGACAGCCTGCCCAACGATCCCGACCACGTCCTGGTCGTCTCGCAGGTGGGCACCAAGCGCGGCGACGTGTTCAAGGTGAACGTGAAGAACGGGCGTTCCGAGCGCATCCAGCGTACCGCCGACAACGTCTCGGGCTACTTCACCGACCTGGACGGCAAGCTGCGCGGCCGGGTCCGCGGCGACGTCGACGGCAAGGGCGCCTACACGACGACCGAACTGCGCACCGCTGACGGCGGCTGGGTGGAGCACTTCCGCACCTATGTGAAGGACCGCGACGTCACCAGCATCGTCGGCTTCACCAAGGATCCGAACGTCGCCCTGGTGCTCAGCAACGTCGGCCAGGACAAGGCCGTGATCTATGAATACGACATCGCCAAGCGCCAGATGGGCGAGGTGCTGTTCAAGCATCCCTATTTCGAGGCCAACGCGCCGCGGGTGTTCCGCTACGCCGGGCCGCGCTTCGGCGAGATCGTCGGGCTGAGCTATGACGGCCCGGTCGGCGGCGACGTGGTCTGGGTCGATCCGGACCTCAAGGCCCTCGACGCCGCCCTGCGCCAGGCGCTGAACATCACCCCGACGCCGACCACCTTCGTCGACGTGGAGACCGGCAAGAGCGCGGAAACCAAGTACTTCTCCGACAAGTACTATCGCATCATCGACTACTCGCCCGACCTGAAGACGGTGATCCTGTCGGTGGCCGGCGCGACGACACCGCCATCCTACTACCTGTTCAAGGATGGTGAGCTGCAGCTGCTGTCCAAGGCCTATCCGGACATCGACCCGGCCGCCCTCGGCACCCGCAAGCTGGTCTACTACAAGGCCCGCGACGGTCTCGACATCCCCGCCTTCCTGACCCTGCCGAACCCCGAACTGTGCGGCCCGGCGCCGTATCGCACCGTCGTCCATCCGCACGGCGGTCCGTGGGCGCGCGACCACATGGGCTTCGACGGCTCGATGTGGACGCCGCTGATGGCCTCGCGCTGCATGGCCGTGCTGCAGCCGCAGTATCGCGGCTCGGACGGCTGGAGCCGCCGCCTGTGGAAGGCCGGCGACGCCGAGTGGGGTCAGAAGATGCAGGACGACAAGGACGACGGCGCCAAGTGGCTGATCGAGCAGAAGATCGCCCAGCCCGGCCACATCGCCATGTTCGGCTTCTCCTACGGCGGCTACGCCTCGATGGACGCCGCCGTGCGCCCGAACGGCCTCTACAAGTGCGCCATCGCCGGCGCCGGGGTGTCGGACATCCGCCGCATCTGGAAGGACTTCTACACCAACCCCTACTTCATGGACGCCCAAGGGCCGACCGTGAAGGGCGTCAGCCCGGTGGACTTCGCCGACCAGATCAAGATCCCGATCATGGTCTATCACGGCGAGCGCGACCGGACGGTGCCGATCGAGCAGTCGGAATGGTTCGTCAACAAGGCCAAGAAGTCGGGCCAGGTGGTCGAGTACCACGTGTTCGACGACTACGATCACGGCCGGGCCTGGACCCGCAAGATCATGGCCGACCAGCTGCGGATCATCGACGACTACTTCGCCAAGGGCTGCGCCGGCGGCCTGTAGGCGAGCCGGCTCGGGCGGGCGGCGTCAAGCCGCTCGCCCTTCCGCCGCCAGCCGGAAACGAGAACGCCCGCGCGATCGCATCGCGCGGGCGTTTTCTTGTCTGGAAACGTGGAGGGGTCAGACCACCTGGGCGGCCAGGCCTTCCAGCACGCGGCGCAGGTCGGCCTCACGGAACGGCTTCTGCAGCACCGCCGAGCCCTTGTGCGGCTCGGTCAGGCCGGCCTCGCCGTAGCCGCTGGCGAAGGCGAAGGGCACGCCGCGCGCCTTCAGGGCGTCGGCGACCGGGAAGATCGGGCGGCCGCCCAGATTGACGTCGAGCAGGGCCGCGTCGATCTCGGCCGAGCCGGCAAGGCGCAGGGCCTCCTCGATCTCGGCGGCGGGACCGACGACCTCGCAGCCGAGATCGCCGAGCATGTCCTCGACCAGCATCGAGACGAGGGCCTCGTCTTCGACCACCAGAACCTTCAGGGCGGCGAGGGTCTTCATCTGTTTCACGGCTCCAGGGCGGCCAAGGGCAGCGTCATCGCGCAGACCAGGCCAGATTGATCATAGGCGAGACGGACCACGCCGGACAACTCGCCGGCGAGGCCCTTCTCGAGAAGGCGGACGCCGAACCCGCGACGGGTCGGCGGCGGGACGGGCGGGCCGCCGCTTTCGGTCCAGCGCAGGCGCAGGCGGGCGGCGGTCTCGGGCGAGGCCGGCTCGGTCGACCAGGCGATGCTCACCCGGCCGCCGGGCGTCGACAGGGCCCCGTACTTGGCGGCGTTGGTGGCCAGCTCGTGCACGGCCATGCCGACGGCCACGGCGGCCTTGGGATTGAGCCGCAGGTCGCGTGCGTAGTCGAAGTCCAGCCGTTCGCGGCCGCCGAAGGCTTCCAGCTCGGCGTCGACGATCTCGCGCAGGCTGGCGCTTTCCCAGTTCTGCTCGGTCAGCAGGTTGTGGGTCTGGGAGAGGGCGATCAGCCGGGCCTCGAAGGCCTCGCGGAAGGCGGGGAGGTCGCTGGCGGCGCGCAAGGTCTGGGCGGCCATCGACTGGACGGTGACCAGGGTGTTCTTGACGCGATGGTTCAGCTCGTTGAGCAGCAGGCGCTGGCGCTCCTCGGCGCGCTTGCGCTCGGTGACGTCCAGAGACACCCCGGCCATGCGCCGCACGCCGCCGCCGATCAGGGGTTCGTCCCGCACGGCGGCGCGGCCGCGGGCGTGCACCCAGCGGGTCTCGCCGTTGGGGACCACCACGCGGTATTCGATGTCGTATTCGCCGCCGGTGCGGATGGCCTCGTCCATCGCCGCCAGCATCCGGTCGCGGTCGCTGGCGTGGATGGTCGCCACCAGGTCGTCGAAGCCGAAGTCCTCTTCGGAGGTGCGGCCGTAGTTCGACTTGCAGATGTCGGAGGCGTCGTAGGCGCGGGTCTCGACGTCGAGCTCCCACGAGCCCAGCCGGCCCGAATCGAGGGCGAACTTCAGACGCTCTTCGGCGCGTCGGCGTTGGGTGAGTTCGCGGTCGCCGGCCTCGCCGGCGCGGTTCCATTCGATGGCGACGGCGGCCTGGGCGGCGAGGCCCACGATCACCGTCTCGGCCCGGGCGTCGAAGCGGCCCGGCTCGCGGTGGCCGAAGAGCAGCCCGCCCAGCACCAGGCCGTCGACCGTCTTGACCGGCGCGGCCAGATAGCTGCGCACCGGCAGGTGGCCTTCGGGCATGCCCTGGAGAGGCGCGTTCAGGCCGTAGCGCGGATCGACGGTGATGTCGTCGGCGCGAACCACCCCGACGCCGTCGAAGGTGGGGGCGAAGACCGCCGTCTTGCGCACCATGGGGAAGTGGGCGAAGGCCTGGGGCGGGGCGCCGGCCAGGGCGTAGAGCATGTAGTTTTCGCCCGTCTCATCGGCGACGGTGTAGAAAAAGGCTCCGAACTGGGCGCCGATCAGCTCGACGCCGCCGTCGATCACCGCCTGGACGGTCTCGCCCAGGCTCTGGTGCGCGCCGATCGCCGCCGCGATCCGGCTGAAGGCCTGGTTGCGGCGCACTTCCTCGGCATGAGCTTGCTGGGCCTCGGCCAAGCGCCGGCGGAGATCGAAGATCTCCTCGGTCGCGGCGCGTGCGTCAGCCTCCAAAACGGTCACCCCTGGGCTCCCCCTAGACCCCACGCCGACAAAGCGGTGCGTCGTCGTCAACGCACCGGATGCGGACCGGTTCCGGTCCGTCAGCAGAAAGCTTGACCATTGTGCGGATGCGGCGCCAAGGGGGCGCCGAAGCGGGGGCTGTGGACGAAACCGGACCAGTCGGTCAGCCGGCCGCGCCCTCGGCCACCAGGAAGGCGCGCAGCGGGGCCGGATCGACGCCCTTGGCGACGAAGGCATCGCCGATGGCGCGGACCAGCACGAAGGTCAGGGCGCCGCCCTCGGCCTTCTTGTCCTGGCCCATGTGGGCGATCAGGGCGTCGGCGTCGAAGGGCTCGGCGCGCACGTCCGACAGCCTGGTCGGCAGGCCGGCGGCCTTGATGGCGGCCTCGGCGCGGACGGCGTCCTGGGTCGAGCACAGGCCTTGCGAGGCCGAGAAGCGGAAGGCCTGGGCCATGCCGACCCCGACGGCCTCGCCGTGCTTGAGCGCGTCGCCGAAGCCCATCTCGGCCTCGATGGCGTGACCGAAGGTGTGGCCGAGGTTCAGCAGGGCGCGGCGACCGGCCTCCTTCTCGTCCTCGGCGACGATCTCGGCCTTCATCTCGACGCTGCGGCCGACGGCCCGGACCAGGGCGTCGGTGTCGCGCTCGAGCACGGCGTGGACGTGCTTTTCCAGCCACTCGAAGAACGGGAAGTCGCCCAGCAGGCCGTACTTGACCACCTCGGCATAGCCGCAGGCCAGTTCGCGGGCGGGCAGGGTGGCCAGGACGTCGAGGTCGGCCAAAACCAGGCGCGGCTGGTGGAAGGCGCCGATCAGGTTCTTGCCGCGCGGGGTGTCGATGGCGGTCTTGCCGCCGACCGAGCTGTCGACCTGGGCCAGCAGGGTGGTCGGGATCTGGATGAAGTCGACGCCGCGCTTGTAGATCGCCGCCGCGAAGCCGGCGAGGTCGCCGATCACGCCGCCGCCGAAGGCCACGATCATGTCGCCGCGGTCCAGCGCCAGGGCCAGCAGTTGGTCCGACAGGTGGGCAAGGCCCTCGAAGCTCTTGGTCTCCTCGCCCGGCGGCAGGACGATGACGTCGACCGCGGCGCCCGCCTTCTCCAGCGACACCGACAGCCGCTCGACATGGTGCTCGCCGACATTGGCGTCGGTGACCACGGCGCAGCGCTTGCGCTTGGACAGGAACGGCAGGACGTACTCGCCGGCCTTGTCGATCAGGCCCGTGCCGATGACGACGTCATAGGCGCGATCGCCCAGGCCCACGGGAACGGTGCGGATCACGGCTGTACTCTTTCAGAAGCGTCGCCAGCGGGAGCATCGCTGGCGGAAGCTGCGGCGAGGCGGCCCTGCAGGGCGGCGATGACGGCCTCGACGGCCACCATGTGGGGCGTGTCGCCGGTCTCGACGGTCAGGTGGGCCTCGCCATAGGCGGGATAGCGGGTGGTCGCCTGTTCGCGCAGCACGTCCATCGGGTCGCGGTTCTTCAGCAGCGGCCGGCCGTCCTTGCGGCCGACGCGGCGGGCCAGAAGTTCGAGATCGGCCTTCAGCCAGACGGCGATGGCCTTGTCCTTGATCAGGGCGCGGGTCTCGGCGTTGACGAAGGCCCCGCCGCCGGTGGCCAGCACGTGGGGCGGATCCTCGAGCAGGCGGGCGATCACCCGCCGCTCGCCGTCGCGGAAGGCGGCCTCGCCCATCTCGGCGAAGATCTCGGGAATGCCGCGACCGGCGGCGCGCTCGACCTCGTTGTCGGCGTCGCGGAACGGCAGGTCGAGGGTCTGGGCCAGGCGGCGGCCGACGCTGGACTTGCCCACGCCCATCAATCCGACCAGCACGATGGTCTGGTCACGGAGCTCTGGATAGCGCGGCGGGGCGAGGTCGGCGGTCATGGTCGATCCCCCCGATACACGACCCGGGCCGCCGCCGCCACGCCCCGGGTTCCGCTTATTCCTGGGGCGGGCGTTAGTTTTGCGGCAGGGGAGGCTGGATGGGCGCGTGGTTTTCGCCGCCCGACGCTCTTGTCGGATGTCCGGCGCGACACCCCTCTCTCCATGAGAGAGGGGATCAAAACCCGCTTCCCCCTTTGGGGACGCCGATCCGCTTCAGAACTGCGCCTTCAGCTGCGCTCCCACCGCCAGGGCGTTGGGCGTGTCGCGATAGCTGAAGGCGCCAGGGTCGATGATGTACTGCACGTCGGGGCGCACGATCAGCCAGCGGGTCGCCTGCCAGCCGTAGCTGAGCTCGATCGCGGTCTCGCCGGCCGGCAGCGCGCCGTAGTCGACCAGGGTCGGCGAGGCGTCCGCATAGGCCTGGCGCAGGCGCGGATTGAGCTCGGCGTGGACGATCCCGAGCGCGAGGGTGTCGGCGTCGCGGCCGGGGAAGGTTCCGGTCTGCACGAGGCCCGCCTCGTACCAGCGGGTGATCGGGGCCGAGGCCTTGGGATTGAGCGTGACCTGGCCGAACAGCGACAGGCCCCGGCCGCCGCTTCCCTGGCGCCAGACCATCTGGTCGGCCAGCAGGTAGACGCCGTAGCGGCCCTTCACCTTGCCGGTCTCGCCCTGCCGGGTGACGCGCGAGCTGTCGTAATAGGCGCCGAGCTTGTAGTGGCCGGACTTCCCCCCGCCCGCGCCGCGGTCGTATTCGACCTCCAGCGGCAGCATCACCCCGGTCGAGCCGGAGGCGAACGGCTTGTAGGCGTTGGCCTTGTTGTTCAGCGACGGGTTCACCTGGTAGGCGCCGGTGCGCACCAGCAGGTTTGGCCGCACCGCGTAGCGCACGGCCAGGCCCCAGCGGGCGTTGGGGTAGTTGTACCAGCCGCTGTCGCCCGACATCGACAGCGGGTGGGCGCAGAAGGCGGCGTTGACCAGGTTGCAGCCGATGGCCATGCCGCCCAGGTCGTTGCCCATGGCGAAATAGCCGGCCCGCAGGTTCAGCCGGCCGCCGTCCAGCTTCTGCTCGATCGACAGCTCGGTCAGCCGGGAATACTGGCCGCCATAGGCTTCCTGGATCGGCAGGCGGTTGCCGACCACGTCGGACGACACGCCCTTGCCGCGCCGGTCGTTGAAGGTCAGGTGGGCGATGGCGCCCGACCAGCCCGACAGCTTCTCCAGATCGAAGTCGGCACCGACGCGGATCTGCTGGGTGTAGCCGCCGCCATGGCGCAGGCCGCCGTCGATGGCGCTGAAGGTCTCCGAGACGTAGTCGCCCCGGAAGGCGATCCCGTCTTGCGCCAAGTCGGTGCGGACGCCGCCCCAGTCACCGGTCAGCGTCGTGCGCTCTTCGGCCAGAGCGGATGAGACGAGAGCCGACGAGGCGAGGAGCGCCGCCGCCAGACCGGCGGCGGCGCTCAGCCGTTCGAGACGCCCGCTCATTTCAGGGCGTAGGCGATGACATAGTCGCCGCGGTCGGGCGACTGGCGGGCGCCGCCGGCGGTGATGACGACGTACTGCTTGCCGGTCTTGGGCGAGCGGTAGCTCATCGGGCCGCCCTGGCTGCCGACCGGCAGGCGGGCCTTCCAGACCTCCTTGCCCGTCGCCGAGCTGAAGGCCCGCAGATAGTAGTCCTGGGTGCCGGCGAAGAAGACGAGGCCGCCCTGGGTGGCCAGGCTGCCGCCCAGGGTGGGCAGGCCGATCGGCATGGGCAGGCCCATCTTGATCCCCAGCGGACCGGTGTCGCGCACCGTGCCGACCGGGACCTGCCACTTGATCTTCTGGGTCTTCATGTCGATGGCGGTCATCGTGCCGTAGGGCGGGGCCTGGCAGGGGATGCCCAGCACCGACAGGAAGCGGTTCTTGTTCACCGAATAGGGCGTGCCCTTCAGGGGGACGGCGCCCATGCCGGTGTTGACCGCCTCGCCGCCGGCGGCGGCCGTGGCCTTGGCGGCCTGGGGCGTCATCTCCACCCACAGGCCCAGGCGCATGTCGTTGACGAAGATGGTGTTGGTGGTCGGGTCGGTCGACAGCCCGCCCCAGTTCATGCCGCCCAGCGAGCCGGGGAAGCTCAGCGACTTGTCCGTGCCGGGGGCGGTGTAGAGCCCCTCGTAGCGCATGCCCTTGAAGGCGATGCGGCACAGCAGCTGATCGAAGGGCGTGGCGCCCCACATGTCGGCTTCCTTCAGGGTCTGAGACCCGATCTGCGGCATGCCGACCGACTTGGGCTGGGTCAGGGCGTAGGGCTCGCCGGGGATGTTGGCCGCCTTGACCGGCACGTTCTCGACCTTGGTCAGCGGCTTGCCGGTGGCGCGGTCCAGCACATAGAGCTGGCCGGCCTTGGTGCCGAAGACCAGGGCGGGGACGCTGCCGCCGCCGGCCTTGGGGAAGTCGACGAAGCTGGGCTGCATCGGCACGTCGAAGTCCCAGAGGTCGTTGTGGACGGTCTGGAACACCCACTTCTCGCGGCCCGTGGTGGCGTCGAGCGCCAGCATCGAGGCGCCGTAGCGGTGGTCGAGCGCGCTGCGGGTGACGCCATAGAGGTCGACCGAGGCGCTGCCCACCGGCATGAACACGGTGTTGGAGGCGGCGTCGTACGACATCGACGACCAGACGTTGGGCGTCGAGCGGGCGTAGGTCTTGCCGGCCGGCGGGTCCTTGGTGACCGACGGATCGCCCGGATCGAAGGCCCAGCGCAGGGCGCCGGTGATGACGTCGAAGCCGCGCACCACGCCGCCGGGCATATCGACCTGGACGTTGTCGGCGATGCGGCCGCCGACCACGATCGTGGTCCCGGCCAGGGTGGGGGCGGCGGTCAGCTGATATTGCGGGTCGGGCGCATCGCCGAGGCCGGCCTTGAGGTCGACGCGGCCGCCGGTTCCGAAGCCTTCGCAGGCCTTGCCGGTGTCGGCGTCGAAGGCCATCAGCACGGCGTTGATGGTGTTCATCAGGATGCGGCGGCGGCAGGGCGCGCCTTCGGGCACGCTCGCGGCCAGGATCGGCGTGGCGCCCGAGACGGTGGGCTGGGCCAGCGGCGCGCCGGCGTCGAAATAGGCCAGGCCCCGGCAGCGCATCCACACCGAGGCGTGGGCGTCGACGATCGTCTTCCACTTCTCGCGGCCGGTGTCGGCGTCCAGCGCGATGACGTTGTTGTGCGGGGTGCAGATGTAGACGGTGTCGCCGACCTGCAGCGGGGTGTCCTGGTCCTCGGCGCCGTTGCCGTCGCTGACCGCCACGTCGCCGGTGCGGTAGGTCCAGGCGACCTTCAGATCCTTGACGTTGTCGCGGGTGATCTCGCCCAGGGCCACGAAGCGGCTGGCGCCGGGGGTGTTGCCGTAGGCCTCCCAGTTCTTCTGGGCCTTGGCCGGATCGACCGGAACGAGGCCGTCCGCCGCGCCGGCGAAGGCCACGGTGGGATGGGCGACGAACATGCTGGCGAAGCCGGCGGCCGAGCCCACGGCCAGAACCGCGCCGAGCGCCAGGGCCGGAACGAAGGCCGGCGACTTGCCGCTGGCCCGCGCCATCAGCGGATAGGAGAAGGCGACCACGGCCGCGCCGACGCTGAGCGCCAACAGGCGTGAGATCAGCGGCCAGAACGCAAAGCCCGACTCCCAGACCGCCCACAGCACCGTCAGCACGAACACCGCGCCGAACAGCAGGGCGCCGCTCGCCTTGGCCCGGCAGATCTGCACGCCCGCCGCGACCAGCGCCAGGCCCGCGACCAGGAAGTAGGGGCTGCCGCCCAGGCTCAGCAGCTTGCCGCCGCCGACCACGAAGAACAGTCCGGCGGCCAGGATGACCGCGCCCAGCAGCAGCAGCCACAGCCTGGCCAGGGGCGCGAGGCGATTATCGGGGGGAGAAAGGGGCATTCGGCGGGATCTCCTGCGGATGATCGGCGCTGCTCGACCACTCCCGTCCGACCGGACGTTGGAGCCCCCCAAGGCTCAAGCTCACGCAACGTAAGCTGTACATTTCCGCAATTGGACCCAAATTCGGCGGCCCGCAAGCCTTTCTGGACGACCAAGGTTACGTCCGCGCCCCCTTCCGGCCGCCGGACCGTCTTCTGCCTGCCGTGCTTCCTTGCCATAGTGGGCGCATGGCTTTCTCCCCGCGTTCCTCGTTTGCCCTCGCCGCCGCCCTGTCGGTGATCGCCGCAGTTTCCGCTCAGGCCCAGGAGGCGCCGCCGGCTTCGGGGGCGGTGGCCGTGACCACCCTGGCGCCGCCGGACCTGTTCTCGACGCCGGCCGCCGAGACGGGGCTGCCGGGCGACCTGTGGAAGGACGCCTCGCCGGAGCTGATGCGCCAGATCCTGCCGACCCTCGCGGCCAAGCCGCTGTCGCCCGCCTTCGCCGAACTGGCCCGCCGGGTGCTGGCGACCGGGGCCCATGCGCCCAAGGGCGTGGGCGACGATCCGGCGATGGGCGGGGCGCGGGCTCTCGCCCTGGTCGCCCTGGGCGAGGCGGCCGGCGCCAAGCAGGTGCTGGACCGCACGCCGGGCCTCGACCAGAACGCCGCCCTGGCCATGGCCGCGGCCGAAGCCAACCTGATCCGCGGCGACGACGAGCGGGCCTGCGCCATCGCCGACGCTCTCAGCGTCGATCGCGGCGCCGGCTACTGGTTGCGCCTGCGGGCCTTCTGCCAGCAGCGCGCGGGCCAGCTCGACCAGGCCCAGCTGACCTTCAACCTCGCCCAGCAGCAGGGCAAGGATCCCGCCTACGCCCGGCTGATGACCGCCCTGCTGGCCAAGACGCCGGCGACGGGGGCGGGCGACCTGAGCAGCGGGATCAACTTCGCCCTGTCGACCACCCTGGCGCTGGAGATCCGCACGCCGGCGGCGGCCGCCACGGCCTCGCCCGCCCTGCGGCCGGTGATCGCCCCGGCCCCGACCGACGTGGCGGCCGCGCAGGCCTCGGACTGGGCGTTCCTGCGCACGGCCAGGCCGGGGGCCGACTACGCCGCCGCCGCCCGCGCCGCCGCGCCGCTGATCGCCGCTGCGGCTGGGGCCGGAGGACCGATCGACCAGGCGCTGTTCCTGCGCGCGGCCCTGGCGGCCGGCGACGTCAAGACCGCCCAGGCGATCCGCGGCGGCATGACCGCCGACGCCATCCCCGGCGTTGGCCCGCAGGACCTGGCCCTGTTCGACGCGGCCCTGGCGGCGGCGTCGGGCGGCTCGACCGACCAGGCGCTGGACCGGCTGGTGGAGCTGGGCGCGGCGGGCGGGCCTAAGTCGCCGGCCCAGCCGGCCGCCGTGGTGCTGCAAGGCCTGGGCGGGGCGGTGAGCCCCGAGGACCGCGCGACCTTCGCCGGCTTCGACGCCGGCAAATCCACCGCTTCGGCCGCGCGCCTGGCTTTGCTCGACGGCGCCGCCGCCGCCGGCCGCAAGGGCGAGGCCGCCCTGCTGGCCCTGTCGGTGGCGACGGAAGTCGGCGTGGGCGGACCGTCGGCGGGCGACCGCGCCCGCATCGTCTCGGCCCTGAACCGCGCGGGCCTTGCCGCCGACGCCCGGGCGATCGCCGTCGAGGGCCTGCTGCCCGCGCCGCCGGCCCCGCCGAAGGCCGCTGCTCCCAAGCCGGCCGCCAAGCCTGGGGCGAAGAAGAAGTGAGCGGCAAGGCAGAGGGTTGGATCGAGGCCTTCCTGGAGATGATGGCCGTCGAGCGCGCGGCCGCCGCCAACACTCTGCGCGCCTACGAGAAGGACCTGGCCGACGCCCGGGGCTTCCTGGGGCGCACGGGCAACGACCTGGACGCCGCCGACGCCGAGGCCATCGAGGCCTATTTTCAGGATCTCGGCGCGCGCGGACTTTCACCGGCTACCGCCGCCAGGCGGCGCTCGGCCGTGCGGCAGTTCTATCGCTTCGCCCTGGGCGAGGGCTGGCGGGCCGATGATCCCTCCCGCCGGGTGGTCGCGCCCAAGGCCGGCCGGCCCCTGCCCAAGGTGCTGTCGCGGGCCGAGATCGACGCCCTGCTGGCGGCCGCCTCGGCCAAGGACGGGGCCCAGGGCCTGCGCCTGACCTGCATCATCGAACTGCTCTACGCCTCGGGCCTGCGGATCAGCGAACTGCTGGCCCTGCCGCTGTCGGCCCTGGCGCGCGACCCGGCCTTCCTGATGGTCAAGGGCAAGGGCGGCAAGGAGCGGCTGGCCCCGCTGAACGACGCGGCCCGCACGGCGGTGAAGGCCTATTTGGAGGAAAGGCCGCAATTCCTGCCAAAGGGCGAGAAGGCCAGCGCCTGGCTCTTTCCCTCGCGCGGCAAGGGCGGGCGGCTGACCGGGCGGCGGGTGTCGCAACTGCTGGAGGACGCCGCCATCGCCGCCGGCATCGACCGCGAGAAGGTCAGCCCCCACGTCCTGCGCCACGCCTTCGCCACCCACCTCTTGGAAGGCGGCGCCGATCTGCGCGTCATCCAGACCCTGCTGGGCCACGCCGACATCGGCACCACCCAGATCTACACCCACGTCGCCGGCGAACACTTGGCGGAGGTGGTGCGCACCAAGCATCCGCTGGGGCGGAAGGGTTAGGATGGGCGCTGGGGCAAGGTTTCCATACGGCGGCTTTGGCCTATCCAAGCGTTGCAGATCTGCCTGGCTAGGTCGCCGCGGTTGGCCAGCGGCGGTTGGGATCTTGGGCGGTTGGGGTGCGGCCCTATTGGCAGGCCTCCCGCCACGAGGCTGGATGCGCTTTCCTTTTCACCGCGCAGTACAAGAGTGACGCAAGCATCCAATCCAACGACTTCCGAACTGTGGAAGCGCCCCTTGGGCACGTGATAGCTCGTCGGCGCGGAATGGATGTTTCTTGCAATAGGCCACAGCTCCCAAACGTCGGACCATTTTCCGGCTCTTCGGCCGTCTTCTTCTGACTCCACGCTGACAACTCGCCAAAGGGAGCTGGCCGAGCTCGTTTCCACTTGCCAAATTTGGTCAGCGAGTGATCCGGCTAATACCAGGGACCATAGATCGCTGCTATGTGTATGAGGCACGGGTTGCTTCGGGGCATTACCCTGTGGGGGCCATATATGAAGGCGCACGTAACTGCCGTTCTGGCCTTTTCGCAGGTAGTGATACCAAAAGCCCAGCGGATGTTCAGTAAGAGCGGCGCCCGCGGTTATTAGCTGCGAAACTTCCGCGATCAAGGATCGATCGACGTCGAAATGATGATCTAGAGATCGAAAAAAATCTTCAGACATACGGGGGCTGTTTCAGTAGAGCGCTGGAGATCGCTCCGTCGATTGAGGCCTCGATACGATGAAAGCGATCTCCGAAAATCTGATTTAGCGCAAAATATACCGTATCACTTTTTTCAAGATCAACTGTCGGTATTTGAGCTATGTCTATTTTTCGAGACTGAGACCATATAAGTTCGCATTCTCGCTTATAGTAATCGTAGAATCTGGATCCTCGTGCGTACGAAAAAGCGGGCTGTTGCGGATCCTCCTGAGTAACGACAATTACATTGTCAGATTTGTCGTATCGGAAAACAGATATACCTGTAGATATGCCGAGCAATAAATTTACATGTGGATTTTTATCTTTGCTCTCCAGGATGCAAAGAATTGTGGCGATTAGTTCAATTTGAAGCTTTTCCGGGGTCCAGTCTTCTTTTGTAAGTGAGGCGCTACGCGAAGTGCGTCTATAGCTGCAGTAGGCGGCGCCCGACGTGCGGCTCGTGGGATCGATAATGACGACGCGGGCCATTACGGGCGCCCCCAGCGTCCGTCCTCTACGCTGTAGCGCGGGCAATATGCTCGAGCGGAAATACCGCCCGGTATGGCCGATGTATTCCCACGTTTCAGTGGTTTCGGCGGCCATGGAGAGTGCGGATGATATATCCGCCGGCGCCAATTCTCCGCCAGGAGGAATCCGATCGGCCCTTGGACCAAGCCACCACAGAAAGCTGGTGACGACGGCGGAGACGCAAATGGTGGATATAAAGCCGTCGAGCACGTCTCTCATCAATTCGGCCCATGACGAGGCGGCGTTCGTGAAAGACGTAAAATAGAGGCGACTGGCCACCAGCATCAGAACGATCAGAACGATAGTGACGACGGCGGCGCGCCGATGCGCAGCCACCCATTCGGCCTTTGGCCAAAAAGCGTCCATTGATCCCCCGACCGTTCCCGCGAGCATGAAGCTATGTCGCTAAGAGGGTGGTTGGCAACTTGAAGTTGATGCCTTCGGCGGGGGCTTTGGCGGGCCGCGCCTTGCGATGCCTTGGATCGCAAGGCGCGGCATCCTCCTACTTGGTCAACACCAGGCTTTCCGGGAACGGACCGCCCTTGAAGTCGAGATGGCCGGCAGCGCCCGCGGCGCGTTTGCAGAAGCCGGCCTTGATGATCTGCTTGGCCAGTTCGGGGGCCTGCATCAGGCTGACCTGGTCGCCCAGGCAGCGGTGCTCGCCGAAGCCCAGGTGCAGGTAGTGATAGGCCGGGCGGCCGGGCTTGAAGGTTTCCGGATCGGGAACCACCGTGCCGTCGTGCATGGCCGAGGCGACGCTGGCGAACACCACGGTGCCGGCGGCCAGGGTGGTCTGGCGCGGGGTGCCGGCGGCGATCGTGTAGGGCTCGACCAGCAGGCGCACCACGAACGGGGCCATCGGGTTGAAGCGCAGGGCCTCCCAGAAGATGGCGTCGAAGGTCGCGTCGTCATTGGCCTGGGCCGCGCGCTTGGCGGCGACCATCTGGTCGGGCCGGTCGAGCAGCTGGTCGATCGCCTGGACGATGGCGGCCGAGGTGGTCTCGATGCCGCCGACCAGCAGGCCCATGGTGTTGGACAGGATCCGGCCCTGGTCGAAGCCGATCTGCGGCGGGGTCTGCAGGCGCAGCATGCGGGAGACGACGTCGTCGAGCTTGGGATCAGCCTTCACCTGCTTGGCGCGGCGGGGCAGGAAGTCTTCGAGATAGGACCGCATCTCGGCCCCGGCGGCGATGTTGGCCGCATGCACCTTGGGGTCGTCGGTCAGGTTGTGGAACATGTCGTTCTGGGTGGCGTAGGACCAGCGCAGCATCGCCGTCAGGTCCGGACCCGGAAAGCCGAAGTACTGGCCGGTCAGGGCGATCGGGCCGGGACGGGTGACCTGCGAGACCAGTTCCAGCCGGCCGTCGGGCGAGGCGCCCTGGGCGATCAGCTTGGCGCCGATCTTGGCCACGGTCTGGCGCACGCTGGGCAGGTCGGCCTGCTGGATCAGGGCGCGCATGATGCTCTTGTCGCGCTGGTTGTAGACCGTGCCGTCGCGGGCCAGCATGAACGGGCCGACGGCCGGGTCCATCTTGGGGGCGTAGGGCTTGACCGTGAACTGCAGGTTCCGGGTCAGGGCCTCCTCGACGTCGGCGAACATGGCCAGGAGGGTCGGCCCGCCGGGCGTGACCAGGATCGGCCGCCGGGTTCGCAATTCCTTGAACAGAGCCAAGGGCTTGGTGGCGATCCACTGATAGAGGAGGCCCAGTTTCTGCTGCGGCTGCTGCGCGGCGTCGTAGGCGTCCAGGAACGATGATGCTGCGACATCGACCATCTTTGACCTCGGCTTGGCGGGTTTGGTTGTTCTGAAAAAAGCGGCCCCGAGACGCGACCGCCACGAGAGGGGCAGGCGCATCACTTCCAGAAATTGTATCCCATGTTGATGAGTCCTCAAAATTGCATTCTTATGGGGTGCGTCGCGGAGGGGAACGTCGATGTCGGGATTCAAGAAAGCCGCCTTGTGGATCTTGGCGCTGGTCGTCTTCGTGGCGGTGGGGATCGGGATCCAGAAGGTCCTGTCCTTCGTCGAACCGCCGCTGCCGCCGGCCCAGCCGGTGCGCGAGGCGCGCTGGCTCGACCAGGGCTGGAGCGAGAGCGACCGCTACTGGTTCCACCACGCCACCCAGGGCACCTCGACCCTGCCGATCCCCTACGCCTGGTTCGTGGCCGTGGCCGAGCCGAAGATTCTGCCCGGCAAGGAGACGCTGTTCATCAACGACGGCTACATGCAGAAGCTGGGCTTCATCCCCAGCCCGCCGTCGGGCGGCGGCCAGGCGGGTCCCGCCGGCTGGCGCGAGAAGGCCTACGGCTACAAGCACAAGATCGGCGGCGTGGCCGCCGACGCCAAGGTCGAGAGCAACCAGGGCCTCAATCCGGCCGGCATGCCGGTGGGCTTCGCCATCACCAAGGCCTATGCCGACCCGACCACCGGCAAGATGCTGCCCGACCAGGTGGGCCTGACCTGCGCGGCCTGCCACACGGGCCACCTGGAATATAACGGGGTGTCCCTGCGTATCGACGGCGGCAACGCCGCCTCGAGCCTGGGCCAGCTGACCAGCACCCTGGGCGCGGCCCTGCTGCTGACCGACGTGCTGCCCTGGCGCTTCAACTCGTTCGCCGACCGGGTGCTCGGCCCCAAGGCCACCAAGGCCCAGCGCAAGCAGCTGCACGCCGACCTGAAGGCGACGATCAAGACCCTGGCCGCGGCGGCCAAGGCGACGTCGGAAATCGACAAGCGCGACGGCGTGCCCGAGGGCTTCAACCGCCTGGACGCCCTCAACCGCATCGGCAACGAGGTGTTCTACGTCAACCTGCTGCCGGTGAAGTCGGCGACCTTCGATCCGCTGGTCAACTACGCGGCCCTGAGCGCGCCGGTGAAGTATCCGCACCTGTGGACCACGCCGTGGTTCACCTGGGCGCAGTACGACGGCTCGATCGGCCAGCCGGCCATCCGCAATGTCGGCGAGGCGATCGGGGTGCTGGCGCGGGTGAACATGACCACCTACGACCAGCCCCACAAGCTGTGGGACTCGTCGGTGCCGGTGGGCAACCTGGCGCGGATGGAGCAGCAGATCGAAGGCCCCAACCCGTTGGACCGCGAGCCCGACGGCCGGGTGCGGGGCTTCAAGGGCCTGTCGGGTCCGAAGTGGCCGCAGGACGTGCTGGGCCGGATCGACATCGCCAAGGCCGAGGCGGGCCGCAAGGTCTACGCCCTGCGCTGCCAGGGCTGCCACCTGCCGCCGGTCGATGACCCCAACCAGGCGCTCTACACCCCCTCGCTGTGGACCACGGCCAACGAGCACGGCGAGAGCTATCTGAAGGTCAACATCATCCCGCTCAGCGTGGTCGGCACCGATCCCGGCCAGGCCGAGATCCTGTCGGCCCGCAAGATCAAGACGCCGCTGGCCCTGGGGCTGCAGCCCGGCGTGACCGACCCGGCCACCGGCGTCACCTGCTTCACGACGCCGACCAAGCCGACCACCGACATGACCTTCGGCCAGGCCCTGGCCTCGGCGGTGCAGTTCGTGGTCGACAAGTTCCACGTCGACGAGGGCACGCCGATCAAGAGCATCGAGGCCGAGGCCGACAAGGGCAACCGTCCCAACTGCATCCAGGCCCCGCCGGCCTACAAGGCCCGGCCGCTGAACGGCATCTGGGCGGCGCCGCCCTATCTGCACAACGGCTCGGTGCCGTCGCTCACCGCCCTGCTGGGCGCGCCGGGCGAGCGTCCGTCGAGCTTCTGTCTGGGCAACCGCGCCTACGACCCCAAGGCCGTCGGCCTGGACGTCAAGGCCGCCTGCCCGCGCGGGGCCTTCAAGCTGGACGTCAGCGTCAAGGGCAGCTCCAACAAGGGCCACGAGTTCCGCGACGCCCCGGCCGGGACCAAGGGCGTGGTCGGCCCCGCGCTCAGCGCCGAGGAGCGGGCGGCGGTGATCGAGTTCCTCAAGACCCAGTAGGACAAAGACACGGCAGGAAAAGACGGCCGGAGGCCTTTACGCCTTCGGCCGCCGCATCCTAGAAAGCCCGCAACTTTTGTAAGGGCTTCGCCTTCGCGCCGCCCGGCCGCTGAAGGGGCCCCTGCATGTCCGACGAAACCCGCGATTCCAACGGCGCGATCCTGGCCGACGGTGACAACGTCACCCTGATCAAGGACCTGAAGGTCAAGGGCTCGGGCGGCGTGACCCTCAAGCGCGGCACCCTGGTCAAGAAAATCCGCCTGACCGGCGACCCCGAGGAGATCGAGGCCAATGTCGACAAGGTGAAGGGTCTGGTGTTGCGGACGGAGTTCGTCAAGAAGGCCTGAGGCGAGGTTCAGGGCGCCGCCTTGGCGGCGGCCTTGGGCAAGGCGTCCAGCAGATCGTCCCGCTTGTAGACGCGCACGTCTTTAAGCTTGGCGACACGCTTCGCCGGCGAAGCGTCCCTCAACAGGATGAACTCGTCGCGCATCTTCGGAAGCGAGCAGTCGGCGGGGTCTTCGGTCCGCCGGATGATGCGCACCGTGTCCGTCGCCAGGATCAGGCAGGCGGTGCGGACGGTCTCCTCGCCGGGCTGCCGGTAGATGGTCACGCCGCCGCCGCCCACGCCGGCGAAGCGAAGCGCATTGAAGGTCAGCAACTGGTCGCCGGGCGCGCGGAAAACGACCAGGCCGACGATGAGCAGCGAGATCATGATCACCACGACGCGTTCGCGGCCGTGGGAGGTCATGAACAGGTGAAAGCCGATCAGCAGAAACACCGCGCCCAGCCTCAGGGTCTCATCGCTCGCCTCGAAGAGGCCGCGCACGTTCAGAGTAACGAAATCCACGGCCAGGGTCAGCCAGATCACGCCGGCCAGGTTGAGCAGAAGGCTGAAGAACAGCGCCAGAACGCCCGCGCCGGCCCTCGACTTCCATCCCGGAGCGGCCGCGTTCATCGACCAGGCGAAGGGCACGGCGAGGGCGGCGGCGCAGGCGAGCGTCGTGCGACCGGCGGTCAGCGTCACGCCAGAGATCATGGCGAGGATCAGGATCAGGGTGAAGACGATCAGCGGCGCGTAGGCGACCACGTACGCCTCCAGGTGCGGCCCCCGGGGAGCGGCCTCGTCCTCCGGCCAGAAGAAGCCCTTGGCGAGCGGATGGGCCGTGTCCTGGGTCGACGAGAAGAGAAGCCGCGTGAAGAGGGGCGAGCCGAAGGTCATGGCGATCAGCGCCACGATCCCCAGGATCGTCACCGTCAGCACCGGAACCAGCGAGGGCAGTATGCTGACCACCTGGCCGAACCCCGACAGGCCCGGCTGGCCGTAGACGCTAAGATAGCGGCTTATCATCAGCTGCAGCAGCGTCGCCGCGACGGCCGCGACGAGGGCTATCAGGGCCGCCACGGCCTCCAGCGGCTTCTTGGCGATCTCGCCGAACAGGCGGGAAGGCCAGGACGATTGATGGGCGACGGGTTTCGCCGCGACGTCGATTGCATCGGTCATGCCGGGAAGCTCCAACTCACGTGAGGTGAAGCGCTCCGCTGGAGCGCTCCACCAGGAATTGCAGCTAGCTTGGCTTTACGAAGAAAGTGTAATCCGCGCGGAGGCCCGTGCGGGGCGCCGGCCTATTCGCCCCGCGCGGCTTTCTCCAGGGTCGGCACGTCGATCTTCACCATCTGCATCATGGCGGCGAAGACGCGGCCGGCGACGGCCTTGTCGGGGCCGGTGGTCAGCTCGATCAACTGGCGCGGGGTGATCTGCCAGGAGAGGCCGTAGCGGTCCTTCAGCCAGCCGCAGGCCGAGGGCTGGCCGCCGCCGGCCAGCAGGGCGTCCCAGTAGCGGTCGACCTCGGCCTGGCCGTCGCAGTCGACGGTGAACGACACCGCCTCGTCGAACTTGAAGTGCGGGCCGCCGTTCAGGGCGGTGAAGCCCTGGCCGTCGAGCTCGAAATAGACGGTCGACACCGAACCGCCCGGCCCGGCCGGCGGCGGCACGTCGTCGGGATAGCGGTTGACCGACAGGATCCTCGAATTGGGGAAGATCGAGACGTAGAACTCGGCGGCTTCCTCGGCCTGGGTGTCGAACCACAGGAACGGGGTGATCTTCGGCATGGCGTCGTCCTCCTGGCTGGCGGCCTGGTCGCCGCGTCTTCCCGAGGACGAAGGAACGCCCGCCGCCCCGACATCGTCGAGGCGAATTTTCGCATGCGCCGTCAGATCGAGCGGTCGACCGTCTTTCCGACGTTGCTCAGGGTCGCCAGGGCGACCGCGGCGGTCGAGGCGGCGGCGCTGACCGGAACGGCCAGGGTGGCGGCGGTCTCCGAGGTTGTCGTCGCAGGCGCCGTGGTCCCGATCGCGGCCGTCTTCGAGGTTTCGGCCGCGAGGGCGGCGTCCCGGGCCTTGCGGGCGGCGATGACGTCCGACCAGCGGAACCCCCACGCGGAGCTGTCGTCGACCTGGTCGCTGACGTCGCGGCCGTTAGCGATGGCGACAGCCTCGCCTGTCGAGCGCACCGACACCGACCAGCCGGCCTCGCCGGCCGACTGGGTGAAGTCGCCGATCCTCAGCTTGCCCTCGGTGGTGCGGTAGAGCGGCGCGCCCGTGACCTCGAACCGGCTGTTCATCCCGCGGAGCGTGGCGTTCAGGCTGAAGAGGCCCCTGTTGATCCATTTCTCGGAGATGTAGACCATCATGTCGACCTCGCCGCCCATCCCCTGGGCGCGCATTTCGTCGAACTTGGCCGTGTTGTTCAGCATCCAGACGCCGCCGTTGATCAGGCTGATGTCCAGGCCCAGCATCTCGATGTTGTTGCGCGCGGCCTTGGCCATGCCAGTGGCCATCTGGTTGTTCTCGGAAGCCAGCGAGCCCTTGGGGTAGGTCTCGACCGGCGCGGCGAGCGTCGTGGTCGTGGGCGTTGCGTCGGACGCTTCGGCGGGCTTCTGCGCGGCGTCCTTGGCCAGGGCCGCCTTGGCCTCCGGGGACAGGTCCACCTTCACGGCCGGCTCGACATATTCCGGAAGGTTCAGCGCCTGGATCGAGGTCTCGGCCTGCGCCAGTATGGCTTCGCGCCGCTCGTACGCGCCCGCCGCCTGGGCGTACATGTCCTTGCGGTTCTGGGCCTGCTTCAGATAGGCGGCCTCGTCGAACGACACGTGAGCAAACTCGTAAAGACGCCGCAGCCCCGGCAGCCGCGCCTGGGCGTGCGCCACGGGGTCGTAGCTGTAGGGGGAGGGGGCGACGGCCGTGACCATGGAAGTCCTCACCGGTGCGCGTGCTGCGCGTGTCGAGTTTTCAAGCTCAACATGAAGGCGAGTAATGAACAGCGCGTAAACCTTGTCGCGCGTTGGGCCGCGCCTCAGGCGTAGCGGTCGGCCAGGTCGAGCAGGGCCTGGTCGGGCGAGGCGTAGCTGACGATGCGTACGTCGAGCGCTTGGTCGCGGACCCTGTCGAGGGCGCGGGTCATGGCCGCGTCGATCCATCGGTCGGGATTGCCGAAGGCGCCGCCGCCCAGGCGGGTGAGCCAGACCACTCGGTGGCCGCGCGCGGCGTTGAGCACGGCGGCCAGCAGGGTCGCCTCGTAGGCGGCTTCCAGGGTCAGGCTGGCGAAGGGCGCGGCCAGGGCCTTGGTGACCGGCGCGTAGGATATCGGCAGGGCCGAGCAGAAGACCTGGGAGACGGTCATGCCCGCAACCTCGGGCGCGTCGGTGACCTCGGCGTCCCAGACCAGGCCGATGCGCAAGGCCGCGCGCAGGGCGTCGCGTTCGGGTTCGTCGAGATAGTCGAGTACGGCGGCGATCGCCTCCAGCCCGGCGTCGGTGCATAGGGCGTAGCCGTTGCGCATCCGCCAGAGCGCCTCGACGGGGCGGCCGGTCAGGTCGGACAGGCGCGGACCAAGGTCGGCCAGGCCGTCGAACTGCCGCGCCGCCGTCTGGCCGATCCCGTCGCCGACCGGGGCGAGGTAGTTGCGATAGACCGTGGCCGCGCCGGCGGCGATGGCGCAGGCCGGGCCCTGGGTGGGGTCCCAGGCGTAGCGCGCGACGCCGTCCTCGGGGCTGACGCCCGGATCGACCATCTCCAGCAGGTTGAACTGCGAGGCGACCTGGAAGAGGCCGCCGGCGTTGGCGGCCTGGTTGTGCAGGGCGCGGGCGTCGCCGCGCACGACCTCGACCCGGAGCCGGCCGGGAACCTGGATGGCCGCCGCGCGGGTGCGCAATTCCGCCAGAGAGGGCAGCTCCAGCGTGCCGATCCCCCAGGTGCGGTCGGTCGCGTCGGAGGCCAGGCGGCCGTCCTCCACCCGCAGGCGGGCCTTGGTCGCGGCGTAAGGCTCTTCGGGGAAGCCGGTGAGGCGTTCGAACCAGTCCATGGCGCTTAGAACCGCATCCAGTCGATGAAGGCCCGCAGGGCCGGGGAGAGCTGGCGGCGGCTGGGGTAGTAGAGGAAGAAGCCGGGGAAGGGCTCGCACCAGTCTTCCAGCAGCGACACCAGGCGGCCGGCGGCGATGTCGTCGGCGACGGCTTCGCGGAACGGGAAGGCCAGGCCCGCCCCGCCCTTGCAGGCCTCCAGCAGCACCGCGCCGTTGTCGGTGAGCAGGCAAGCGGGCGGGGTGACGACGACGAGGCGGCCCTTGCGCTCGAACTCCCACGGATAGGGCGCGCCGGAGGACCGGCGCACCAGCAGGCAGCGGTGGCCGCTCATCAGGTCTTCCGGCTCCTGGGGGGCGCCGTGGCGGGCGATGTAGTCGGGGGTGGCGACCAGGGCCTGGGAGAGCTCGCCGCTCAGGGGGATGGCGATCATGTCGGCCTGCAGCCGCTCGCCCAGCCGCACGCCGCAGTCGAAGCCGCCGGCGACGATGTCGGACAGGGCGTCCTCGCAGACGATCTCGACCCGCACGTCGGGATAGGCGTTCATGAAGCCGCCGATGCGCGGGGCCAGCAGCATTCGGGCCGCCGTGGTGGCGATGTTGATGCGCAGGCGTCCGGCGGGGCGATCGCGGAACTGGGCGATCTCGTCGAGCGCCGCGTCGATGTCGGCCAGGGCCGGTCCAAGCCGCGCCAGAAGCCGCTCGCCGGCCTCGGTGGGGGCGACGCTACGGGTGGTGCGGTTGAGCAGCCGCACGTCCAGCCGGGTCTCCAGATTGCGGATCGCGTGGCTGAGGGCGGAGGCCGTCACCCCCAGGGCCTGGGCGGCGGCGCGGAAGCTGCGGCGCTCGGCGACCAGGGCGAAGACGGCGAGGTCGGGCAGGGGGCGGGTCGACATTGCTGAGAGATGCTCAGGAGTGCGTTGAGACCGCAAGCGGTTATCGTTTCGCCCGCCAAGGCCCATCTCCCTGCCGTCGCGGCGACGCCCGCGACCCCCATTTCGCACAAGGAGCTGCCCATGAAGACGCGCAAACTCGGCGACGGCCTGGAGGTCTCCGCCCTCGGTCTCGGCTGCATGGGCATGAGCTGGGCCTATGGCCCCGCGCCCGACAAGCAGGCGATGTTCGACCTGATGGCCAAGGCGGTGGACCTGGGCGTCACCTTCTTCGACACCGCCGAGGTCTATGGCCCCTATGTCAACGAAGAGCTGGTCGGCGAAGGTCTGAAGCCCTTCCGCGACAAGGTGGTGATCGCCACCAAGTTCGGCTTCGACATCGGGCCCGACGAGTCCGGGACCGTGCGCATGAAGGGCGTCAACTCGCGGCCCGACAACATCCGCGCCGTGGCCGAGGCCTCGCTCAAGCGCCTGGACGTCGAGACGATCGACCTCTTTTACCAGCACCGTGTCGATCCCGGCGTGCCGATCGAGGACGTGGCCGGCACGGTCAGGGACCTGATCGCCGAGGGCAAGGTCAAGCACTTCGGCCTGTCGGAAGCCGGGGCGGCGACGATCCGCAAGGCCCATGCGGTGCAGCCGGTGGCGGCCCTGCAGAGCGAGTATTCGCTGTGGACGCGCGGGATCGAGGCCCAGGTGCTGCCGACCATCCGCGAGTTGGGCATCGGTCTCGTGCCCTACAGCCCGCTGGGCCGGGGTTTCCTGACCGGCGCGATCAAGGCCGGCGACGGCTTCGGCAAGGACGACTTCCGCTCGACCCTGCCGCGCTTCCAGGGCGAGGCCATCGCCAAGAACCAGTCGCTGGTCGAGGCGCTGGTCGAACTGGCCGGCGAAAAGGGCGTGACGCCCGCGCAACTGGCCCTGGCCTGGCTGCTGGCCCAGGGGCCGGACATCGCGCCGATCCCCGGCACGACCAAGGTCGCGCGGCTGGAGGAGAACATCGGGGCTGTGGACGTCGTGTTGAGCGCCGACGACCTGGCCAAGATCGCCGCTGCGGTGCCGGAGACGGCGGTCGAGGGCGAGCGGTACGCCGAGGCCGGGCTGGCGATGGTGGGGCGGTAGCCGGCTGGCGCCGGCCCCCTCAGTCGCTCCGCGACAGCTCCCCCAGAGGGGGAGCATCTTAGTGGCGCGGCGCGATAGATCCTCCCCCTTTGGGGGAGGTGGCCCGGAGGGCCGGAGGGGGTCTGCGGCGGCGGGGCTTGAAAGCCGCGCCGACGACGGCTCAAACTCCACCCCATGACCGACAACCCGCTGCAACGCCTGGACGCCCTGGAGCTGGTCAAGCTCGGCAAGTCGGCGATCACGGTGGGGGGCTTGGGGGCGGGCATCGTCATCGTCATCGCCGCCCTGCTGGCCGCGCGGCTGGCGGCGGCGGGGTTGCGTCGCCTGCGGGCGCGGGCGGCCGACAACGCCTCGTCGCTGTATGTGGTCGAGAAGCTGACGACCTATGGCTTGGTGGTGGTCGGCCTGCTGGCGGGCCTGTCGACCATGGGCATCGACCTGACCTCGCTGACGGTGTTCGCCGGGGCGGTCGGGGTGGGCGTCGGGCTTGGCCTGCAGGGGGTGATCAAGGACTTCGCCTCGGGCGTAAGCCTGGTGTTCGAGCGTCTGATCGCGGTGGGCGACTTCGTGGAGCTGTCGAACGGCTCGCGCGGGGTGGTGCACGAGATCGGGCCGCGCGCCACGCGGATCCGCACCAACGACGCCACCGACGTGATCGTGCCCAACTCGGTGCTGGTCAACGACCAGGTGATCAACTGGACCCTGCGCAACACCACCCGCCGCATCCGCGTGCCCTTCGTCACCGCCTTCGGGGTCGACAAGGAGACGGTGCGCGAGGCGGTGCTGAAGGCCGCCCGCAGCGTGCCCTTCACCAGCGCCGACGACGCCGTGCGCCGCACCCAGGTGTGGCTGGTGGGCTATGGCGAGCACGCCCTGAAGTTCGAGCTGATCGTCTGGCCGACGGTCGAAGCCGTTCGCCGGCCGGCGGCGATCTTCGCGGCCTATACCTGGGCCATCGACGACGCCCTGCGCGGGGCCGGGATCGAGATCCCCTATCCGCAGCGCGACGTGCGACTGCGGGGGCTGTTCGGCGAAGAGGGCGAGGACGCGCGGGCGGCCCTGCGGCTGGAGCCGCGCGCGGCGCGCAAGGCCAGGGGCAAGGCGGCGACCCACGTCTCGCAGAACGACGCCGCCGACGAGCTGGGGCGCGAGGATCCGGACGAGGCGCCGCCGCCGAGGCCGGCGCAAAGCTGAGCCCCGGGCGGTTGCGCGTCGTGACCCGGCCGACGCATTGTCGAGCTATGCTAGAGTCCTCCATCACATTCGGCGACAACGTACGCATCCGTCCTTCCCCAGAGGTCGAGCGCCTGGGCTTGGCCGGCAAGATCGGCAGCGTTCGCGGCGAAACGACTCCGAGCATCTCGGGCGTGGATGTTGTCGGCGTCATGGAGCGCGATTACGCGCTGAACGTCTTCTTTGAGGATCTGGACGAGGGCTTTTGGTTCGCCGAGCACTTGGTCGAGTTCGTGGATCACGGCGCCGGCGCCCAGATCAGGATCTATGGCGTCAACAAGCGCTGGGTGCGCAACGAGGATGGCGAGTGGATCGAGTTCGACGCGCAGTAGCGAGCGCAGGCCTTCCTCCGCGTCGCCCTTGACCCCCTGGCCGCGTCGCCGCAGTCTTCTCGCAACTGCGAAATAAGAACACAGGGAAGACGCGCATGAAGACCGCCCGAGGCTTCTTCAAACCCCTGGCCATCGGCGCGCCGGCGCCGTGGCGCGAGCTGCCCGCCCGCGTCGAGCGGATGATCCACTTCGTGCCGCCGCATCTGGAGAAGGTGCGGGCCAAGGTCGGCGAGATCGCCCCGACCGTCGATGTGATCCTGGCCAATCTGGAGGACGCCATCCCCGCCGACGCCAAGGGCGCGGCCCTGGCCGGGACGATCGCCCTGTCGCGCGAGGTCGACTTCAAGGCCCTGGGCGTGGGGCTGTGGGTGCGGATCAACTGCCTCAACTCGCCCTGGCATCTGGACGAGGTGGCGACCCTGGTCGAGAAGGCCGGCGACCGGATCGACGTGATCATGGTGCCCAAGGTCGAGGGGCCGTGGGATATCTTCTACATCGACCAGCTGCTGGCCTCGCTGGAGGCCAAGCACGGGGTGACCCGGCCGATCCTGCTGCACGCCATTCTCGAGACGGCCGAGGGGGTGATGAACGTCGAGCAGATCGCCGGCGCCAGCCCGCGCATGCAGGGGATTTCGCTGGGGCCGGCGGATCTGGCGGCCAGCCGGGCGATGAAGACCACCCGGGTCGGCGGCGGCCATCCGGGCTATCGGGTGATCGAAGATCCGCATACGGACGGATCGCCCCGCGCCAGCGTGCAGCAGGACCTCTGGCACTACACCTTCGCCAAGATGGTCGACGCCTGCGCGGCCCACGGCATCAAGCCGTTCTACGGTCCGTTCGGGGCGATCGACGACCCGGTCGCCTGCGAGCAGCAGTTCCGCAACGCCTTCCTGATGGGCTGCGCCGGGGCCTGGAGCCTGCACCCCAGCCAGATCGCCATCGCCAAGCAGGTCTTCAGCCCCGACCCCGCCGAGGTGGCCTTCGCGAAAAGGATCCTGGAGGCCATGCCCGACGGTTCGGGCGTGGCGATGATCGACGGCAAGATGCAGGACGACGCCACCTGGAAACAGGCCAAGGTGATGGTCGACTGCGCCAAGCAGATCGCCGCCAAGGACGCGGAATACGCGGCGCTCTACGGGTTCTGAGGTCTCCTTGCCCGCTCCCTATCCGCCCGTCATTCCCGCCCTTGTGGCTGACAGAGGGGATCTCACCACAGGGGCGGCTTGGATCCGTTGCGGATGGCAGGCGCGAAAACCCTCTCTCTTAGAGAGAGGGAGGGGCCCATCGCGTAGCGATGGGAGGGTGAGTGGTTACACCTTCAGCCGGCGTGCCGGCACATCGCCCGCAACAGCGCCAAGATCGTCCAGGGGCTTCGCCTACCCACTCACCCTCCCACGCCTGCGGCGCGGGCCCCTCCCTCTCTCCATGAGAGAGGGTTTCCCTAAAGAAGGCGAGCCCTGCACGTCCGGGTTGACAACACCTTTTGCTCAAAGTTAGCATAACCCATGTCGCCGGATAGACCGGCGGCGGACATCGGCGTGAGGGAGTCTCATGCGCTTCGACTATCTCGTCCTGATCGGACGCTTTCAGCCGTTCCACAACGGCCACGCCGCCGTACTGCGGCACGCCATGCGCCTGGCGCGCAAGGTGATCGTGCTCACCGGCAGCGCCGGCCAGCCCCGCACCATCCGCAACCCCTTCAACGCCGCCGAGCGGGCCGTGATGATCCGCGCCGCGGCCGGCGACGACGCGGCCCGGCTGATCGTGGCGCCGCTGCGCGACCGCCTCTATGGCGACACCCTGTGGGTGGGCGACGTGCAGCGCATCGTCGCCGAGGCCGTGGCCCGTGACGGCGCGGACGAGGGCGCAACCGTCGGCCTGATCGGCCGCAACAAGGACGACGCCACCGCGACCTACCTGGCCGCCTTTCCGCAGTGGGAGCTGGTCGACGTGCAGCACGCCGACGTGCTGTCGGCCACCGAACTGCGCGACTGGCTGTTCGCCGGCGAGGCGGGAGGGCTGCGCCTCGTGGAGGCCAACGTGCCCGGGCCGGTGTTCGAGATGCTCGGCGCCTTCCGCGATGGCTCGCCCGCCTACGCCCAGCTGGCCCGCGAGCACGCCTTCATCAAGACTTATCGCCAGGCCTGGGCCGCCGCGCCCTATCCGCCGACCTTCGTCACCGCCGACGCGGTGGTCGTGCATTCCGGCCACGTGCTGCTGGTGCGCCGCCGGGCCGAGCCGGGCAAGGGACTGTGGGCCCTGCCGGGCGGCTTCGTGAACCAGGGCGAGACGGTGCAGGCCGCCGCGATCCGCGAACTGCACGAGGAGACGCGGCTTAAGATCCCGCCGGCCGTGCTGCGCGGCTCGATCAAGGCCGCGCGGGTGTTCGACCACCCCGACCGCTCGCTGCGCGGGCGGACCATCACCCACGCCTTCCATTTCGACTTCCCCGCCGGCCCGCTGCCGCGCGTGAAGGGATCCGACGACGCCGAGCAGGCGCGCTGGGTTCCCGTCAGCGAGGCGCTGCTGATGGAGGAGCAGTTCTTCGAGGACCACTTCCACATCCTCGAACACTTCGTCGGCGCCGCCTGACGGCGTTTTCAGATCAAATCCACGAAACCGCCCCGAGAGACGAGACGGTCACACCCCGCGCGAAGGAGCTTCCGCGATGTTCGACAACCTGATCCTCGACACCGACAGCTACAAGGCCAGCCACTGGCTGCAATATCCGCCGGGCGTGACCGGCGCCTTCTCCTATGTGGAGAGCCGGGGCGGGCGCTACGACCGCACGGTCTTCTTCGGCCTGCAGGCGATCCTGAAGACGGCGCTGGCCAGGCAGGTGACCCACGCCATGGTCGACGAGGCCGCCGAGCTGCTGGCGGCGCATGGCGAGCCGTTCAACGAGGCCGGCTGGCGGCGGATCGTCGACGTGCACGGCGGCCGCCTGCCGGTGCGCATCCGCGCCGTGCCGGAGGGGACGGTGGTGCCCACGCACCAGGCGCTGATGACCATCGAGAACACCGACCCGGAGTGCTTCTGGCTGCCGTCGTACCTGGAGACCCTGCTGCTGCGGGTCTGGTATCCGGTGACCGTCGCCACCACCAGTTGGGGCGTCAAGCAGACCCTTCGCGCGGCGCTGGAGAAGACCAGCGACGATCCGGCCGGCCAGCTGCCGTTCAAGCTGCACGACTTCGGGGCGCGGGGCGTCTCCAGCCGGGAGAGCGCGGCGATCGGCGGCCTGGCCCACCTCGTCAACTTCCTGGGCAGCGACACCCTGGCGGCGGTGCAGGCCGGGCGGGCCTGGTACAACGAGCCGATGGCCGCCTTCTCCATCCCGGCCGCCGAGCACAGCACGATCACCAGCTGGGGCCGCGACCGCGAGGCCGACGCCTATCGCAACATGCTCAAGAGCTTCGGCAAGCCCGGCGCTCTCTTCTCCGTGGTGTCCGACAGCTACGACCTGTTCGACGCCGTCAGCCGCATCTGGGGCCAGGAACTGCGCGACGAGGTGATCGCCAGCGGCGCGACCCTGGTGGTGCGGCCCGACTCCGGCGACCCCGTCAGCATCGTCGCCGAGACCCTGAAGCGTCTCGACGAGGCCTTCGGCAGCACGGTCAACGCCAAGGGCTACAAGGTGCTGAACCACGTGCGGGTGATCCAGGGCGACGGGGTCAATCCGGTCAGCATCGCCGCGATCCTGGAGCGGGTGATCGCCGACGGCTTCAGCGCCGACAACATCGCCTTCGGCATGGGCGGCGGCCTGCTGCAACAGCTCGACCGCGACACCCAGCGCTTCGCCCTGAAGTGCTCGGCCGCCAAGGTCGACGGCGTCTGGATCGACGTCAGCAAGAACCCCGTCACCGACCCGGGCAAGCGCTCCAAGGCCGGGCGGCTGATGCTCCAGCGCAATGCGGCCGGCGACTACCGGACGGTGGCGGTCGGCGAAGACGAGACGGTGGAAGCCGGCTGGACCGACGCCATGGTCACGGTGTGGGAGGACGGGGAACTGCTGGTGGACCACACGCTGGCGCAGGTGCGGGCGCGGAGCGAGGAGCGCTAGTATGGAGCAGGAAACAATTGCGAACGTGCCTTTGGCACCGCTGTTCAAATACCTCAGCTTGGCACCGGGTTTGAAGCCCACGTGGCAGGATCGTTTGATGCAATTGCTTGAAGGAAAAGCGTATTTCCCAAGCGCGCTGGACTTCAATGATCCATTCGATTGCCTCCCGGTGCCTCTCTTGCCCGACACACAGGAGGAACTGGAAGCAGGCTTTGATGCACTAATCGCGCGGTTTGTCAGAGTCATGACACCCATGCCTCCTCCGGAGGTGGAGCGGCTGGCAAGGGCCGGTCTAAACGGTAAAAGTCTGACGGATTTTGCCCAAATGGTCAGTGATGGGGCTCGTTTGAATGCCAGTAAGCTTGGCGTCTTTTGCCTGACTGAGAACATCAAAAGTGTCCTCATGTGGAGCCACTACGCCAACAATCATCGGGGAATTGCGGTGGTTTTCGAGACCTGTGCGGAGCCTCCCCGGGAGGGCTTGCCACCCTTCTTCAAGGTAAAATACCAAGAGGCGCGGCCAACCATTGCGGGTCTTTTGGAGCCCGAGGGGGTGAGAGACGAGATCACCGATGCCCTACTTACAAAGGCTGATTTCTGGAGCTATGAGCAGGAATGGAGAGCCTTCCTCGCGGGAGGTGCTCATAGTGCCATAGACTTTGATCCTCGGATCATCACAGGCATTGTGTTGGGCGCAAAGTGTCGCCCAGAAGATGAGGTTTGGATCCGGCAGGCCGTCGGGGAGCGGTCCATGCGATATTATCGCGCCGTCCCCGACCAAAGGACTTTCGATCTCTCGCTCAAGTCCGTTTAATCGAACTCGATCAATACTCGTATCGTCTTAGTGCGAGCGAGCCCTTACGGGCGCGCCAAGCGTTCGACCAGGGCGTGGGCGACGGCGTCGCTGCTGGCGGGGTTCTGCCCGGTGATCAGGTCGCCGTCCGTGACGACATAGGGGGCCCAGTCCGGGCCTTTCTCATAGAGGCCGCCGCTCTCCTTCAGCATGTCCTCGACCAGGAATGGCACGATGTCGGTCAGCTCGACGGCGTCTTCCTCGCCGTTGGTGAAGCCGGTGACCTTGCGGCCGGCCACGAGCGGGCGGCCGTCGGCGGCCTTGACGTGGCGCAGGGCGCCCGGTGCGTGGCAGACCAGGGCCTGGGGCTTGCCGGCGCGGTCGAAGGCTTCGATCAGGGCGATCGAGGCGGGCGACTCCGCCAGGTCCCACAGCGGTCCGTGACCGCCGGGATAGAAGACCGCGTCGAAATCGGCGGCGTCGACGGCGTCCAGCGGAACGGTCTTGGCGAGGGCCTCCAGCGCGGCTTCGTCGGCCTGGAAGCGGCGGGTCATGTCGGTCTGGAAGTCCGGCAGGTCGCTCTTGGGATCGAGCGGCGGCTGCCCGCCCTTGGGCGAGGCCAGGACGATCTCGGCGCCGGCGTCCTTGAACACGTAGTAGGGCGCGGCGAGCTCTTCGAGCCAGAAGCCGGTCTTCTTGCCGGTGTCGCCGAGGGTGTCGTGCGAGGTGAGGACGATCAGGATTTTCATGGCGCGCTTCTCTGCTGCGAAGATCGGTCGGGGGGCGTCGATCTTGCCGCATATAGGGTGGGCGGGCGCCGGCCGCCGCCCTAGCCGCATGAGAAGCTGCCGGGGCCCAGTTGGATCGGCCGTAAGGTCTCTCGTCCTTATCTCCCGTCATTCCCGCCCTTGTGGCGGGAAACCCTGGTTCCGCTCGCACTAGGAGGTGAGGCGGATCGCTAGCGATCCGCGCCATCCGCCTTTGCGGCTGATAGAGGGGTTCCCGCCACAAGGGCGGGAATGACGGGAGTGATTGTTCGACGCGAGGTGGACGAGGCCCTGAGCGAGCCTACGACCGATAATCCCCGTTGATCGCCACGTACTGCTTGGTCAGGTCGCAGGTCCAGACGGTGGAGCTGCCCTTGCCGACGCCGACCTCGACGGTGACCTCGAGTTCCTGGTGCTTCATGTAGGCGCTCATGGCCGCCTCGTCGTACTCGGCCGAGACCAGGCCGTCGCGGGCGGCGTAGAGGTCGCCGAACTTGACGCTGATCTTCTCGCGGTTGACCGGCTCGTCGGCGCGGCCGACGGCCATGACGATGCGGCCCCAGTTGGCGTCCTCGCCGGCGAAGGCGGTCTTGACCAGCGGGCTTTCGGCGATGGTGCGGGCGATCTTGCGGGCCGACAGCGGGCTCTCGGCGCCGTTGACGGTGATCTTGACGAACTTGGTGGCGCCCTCGCCGTCGCGGACCAGTTGCAGGGCCAGATCCAGCAGCACGCCTTCCAGCTTTTCGCGGAAGTCGGCCAGGCGCTTGTCGCCGGGGCGGCTGATCTTGGGCGCGCCCGACTGGCCGGTGGCGAAGAGCAGCAGGGTGTCGTTGGTCGAGCGGTCGCCGTCCACCGTCACGCAGTTGAAGGTGGTGCGGGTGTACAGAGAGACCAGCGTCTGCAGAGCGGCCGGGGCGATGGCGGCGTCGGTGGCGACGAAGGCCAGCATGGTGGCCATGTCCGGCGCGATCATGCCCGAGCCCTTGGCGATGCCGGCGATCTTGACCTCGTGGCCGTCGATCACGGCGGTCGCGTAGGCGCCTTTCGGGAAGGTGTCGGTGGTCATGATCGCCGAGGCGGCGGCGGCCCAGCCGTCCGGCGTCAGGCGGGTTTCCACCTCGCGCAGGTTGGAGGTGATCTTGCTGTCGTCGAGGATCACGCCGATGACGCCGGTCGAGGCCATCATCACGTCGCGCTGGCGGCAGTCGAAGCGCTTGCCCACGGCGGTGGCCACGCGGCGCACGGCGTCGGCGCCCGGCTTGCCGGTGAAGCTGTTGGCGCAGCCGGCGTTGACCACGAGGGCGCGCACGTCGGCGCCGCCGCTGGCGGCCAGCTGGCGCTTGCACCAGTCGACCGGAGCCGAGCCGACGCCGTGGCGGGTGAAGACGCCGGCGCCCGAGGTGCCCTCGGCGAAGCGCATCAGCAAGAGGTCGGGGCGCTCGTGCTTGTAGAAGCCGGCGCGGCCGGTGGCGATCTCGACGCCGGCGATCGGCGGGATGGCCGGGAACGGCACGACCAGCGGCGAGACGGCCAGGCCCGGCTTGCCCGGCGCGGCGGCGGGCGTCGCGGGGGCGGCGGTCGGGGCGGGGGTCTCGCCGGCCGACTTCTGGGCGCGGCGCAGGCCGGCGCGCTTCAGGGCCGAGGCCAGCGGATCGAGGGCGCGGTCCAGGGCCTGACCGACGCTGGCGCCGACCTGGCCGACGATCTCGGCCGGAGTCGTGGTCGCGGGCGTCTTTTCGGCGGCCTTCGGAGCGGTGGTCTTGGTCGGGGTCTTTGCAGGCTTGCGGGTCATTTTTTGGCCGGGGTCTGGGCGGGCGCCGAGGCGGGCGGCGCGCTGTCGAGGTCGGAAACGGGGGCGGCGGCGCCGGCCGGAGCGGAGGCCGGCTCCTGCGGCGCGCCGGGGACGTCCTGGCCCTTGCCGACCAGCATCTCCACCTTGGCGCCCGAGCGCAGCTTCTCCAGCAGGTCGCGGACCTGGTCGTAGGTCAGGAAACGCACGATCTGCGGTCGGGTCTCTTCCAGGCTGAGCGGGGCTTCCAGGCGCTTGTCCTCGACGCGCAGCACCACCCACTGGCCGTCGGAGTGGAACGGACCGATCAGGTCGCCGGCCTTGGCGTCCTTCAGGGCGCCGGCATAGGCCTCGGGCATGACGTCGACGGTGAAGTAGCCGAGGTCGCCGCCCTTGAAGCGCGTCGCTTCGTCTTTCGAGCGCTCCATGGCCAGGGCGTCGAACGAGGCGCCGGTGGCCAAGAGCTTCTTGACGCTTTCGGCTTCGGCCTGGCTGGGCACCAGGATCTGGCGGGCGCGGATCTCTTCGGACTGCTTGGCCAGCTTCTGCTGCTCGGCGTAGAGGCCGCGGATGTTGTCCTCGGTGACGGCCTTCTCGACCATGCCCTCGACCAGCATGTCGCCGAGGATGCGCTCGCGGGCGGCGGCCAGGCGGCGCTGGGCGACGGGATCCTTGTCGAGCTTGCGCTGCATGGCTTCGGAGGCCAGCAGCTTCTGGTCCACCACCTCGTCGAGGACGCGGCGGAAGAGGTCGGACGAGACGTCGAGCGGCTCGCCCTCGCCGATCAGGCCCTGCGCCACCGCCTCGCGCTTGACGTCGGAGGCCCAGACCGCGTGGCCGTCGACCCGCGCCACGGCCGTGTCGCCGGGCTCGGGCGGGCGCTCGTCGACCCCGCCGCGGCCGCAGGCGGCGACCAGCAGCGCCAGGCCGAGGGCGGCGGCGACCAGAAACGGACGGGGGCGGACGGGGTGCATCGGACGCGGTTCTCCGCTGAACTCAAGAAAAGCGCTCTAGAGCGCGTCAGGCCAAAGGGGAAGCCGTTTCGGCGGCCTTTGGGTCTAAACTTCGTGTCGGGCCGTCCGGTTCTGGCCAAGCGGATGGAACTCCAGGCGCTTCCAGCGGTTTCGGCGTCGCGCCGGCGCGCGCTGCGGGCATAATTCGTGTGGCGCGGGCAAGCTTGGCCTATCGGTGTTTTTCGACGTCGAGGCGGGCCGGGCCTTCGTTGACACTGGGAGGGGCGGTGCTTAAGTCTCGCGCGCGCGCCGTTTTCAGTGGTTTTCCGAAACCCGGCGCAACGTCATTACCGTAGTGAAGGCCCACAAGCCTTAGCGCCGGCCTCACTAGTTCTCGCTCCGGATCCTTTCTGCATGCTCGGCTTCGCCAAAAAGCTCTTCGGTTCCTCCAACGAACGCAAGGTCAAGACGCTGCAGAGCCGCGTGGCCAAGATCAACGCGTTCGAGCCGGCGATGGCCGCCCTGTCGGACGAGGCCCTGAAGGCCAAGACCCAGGAATTCAAGGACCGCCTGGAAAAGGGCGCGACCCTCGACGACATCCTCGACGAAGCCTTCGCCGCCGTGCGCGAGGCCTCCAAGCGCGTGCTGGGCATGCGCCACTTCGACGTGCAGCTGGTCGGCGGCATGGTGCTGCACTTCGGCGGCATCTCGGAAATGCGCACCGGTGAAGGCAAGACCCTGGTCGCCACCCTGCCGACCTATCTGAACGCGCTGGCCGGCAAGGGCGTGCACGTCATCACGGTCAACGACTACCTGGCCACCCGCGACGCCGAGTGGATGGGCCAACTCTACAACTTCATGGGCCTGTCGTACGGCATCATCGTCAACGGCCTGTCTCAGGGCGACCGCCAGCGCGCCTACAAGTCGGACATCACCTACGGCACCAACAACGAATTCGGCTTCGACTACCTGCGCGACAACCTCGTCTATGACGTGGGCGAGATGGTCCAGCGCGGCCACCACTACGTGATCGTCGACGAAGTCGACTCGATCCTGATCGACGAAGCCCGCACCCCGCTGATCATCTCGGGCCCGACCGAGGACCGCAGCGAGCTCTACAAGACCATCGACGTCCTGGTGAAGGAACTCATCAAGGACAAGACCAACTACGACCACGACGAGAAGCAGAAGCAGGTCATCCTCACCGAAGAGGGCCAGGAGCGGATCGAAGAGGTCCTGATCTCGGGCGGCCACCTGGCCGAGGACACCGCCGGCCTCTACGACGCGGCCAACATCTCGATCGTGCACCACGTCAACCAGGCCCTGCGGGCCAACGTGCTCTACACGCGCGACAAGGACTATATCGTCAAGGCCGACGAGATCGTCCTGATCGACGAGTTCACCGGCCGCATGATGACCGGCCGCCGCCTGTCGGAAGGCCTGCACCAGGCCATCGAGGCCAAGGAAGGCGCCGCCATCCAGCCCGAGAACCAGACCCTGGCCTCGGTGACCATCCAGAACTACTTCCGCCTCTACACCAAGCTGTCGGGCATGACCGGCACGGCCTCGACCGAGGCGCAGGAGTTCGACGACATCTACAAGATGGGCGTCAGCGAAATCCCGACCAACCGCGTCATCCAGCGCATCGACGACGACGACGAGGTCTACCGCACCGAGGAAGAGAAGAACCGGGCCATCCTGGTTCAGATCGCCGACTGCCACAGCCGCGGCCAGCCGATCCTGGTCGGCACCGTGTCGATCGAGAAGTCCGAAGAGCTGTCCAAGCTGCTCGACGCCTACGAGTGGGAAAACAAGGGCGCCAAGCAGAAGGGCATCCCGCACCAGGTGCTGAACGCCCGCTTCCACGAGCAGGAAGCCGGCATCGTCGCCGACGCCGGCGTGCCGGGCGCGGTGACCATCGCCACCAACATGGCCGGCCGCGGCACCGACATCCAGCTGGGCGGCAGTATCGACCTGCGCCTGTCGAAGTGGAAGATCGAGCAGCGGGGCCTGGGCATCACCGTCTCGCACGAGGACGAGCTGGCCCATCGCGCCGAGCTGGAAGCCGAGATCGCCGACGCCAAGAAGGCGGCCCTGGCCGCCGGCGGCCTGTTCGTTCTGGGCACCGAGCGCCACGAGAGCCGCCGCATCGACAACCAGCTGCGCGGCCGCACCGGCCGTCAGGGCGACCCGGGCCGTTCGAAGTTCTTCCTGTCGTGCGAAGACGACCTGCTGCGCATCTTCGCCGGCGAGCGCCTGGACGCGATCATGCGCACCTTCGGCGTCCAGGACGGCGAGGCGATCACCCACAAGTGGCTGAACGCCGCCATCGCCAAGGCCCAGACCCGCGTCGAGCAGCGCAACTACGAGATCCGCAAGAACCTCCTGAAGTACGACGACGTCGTCAACGACCAGCGCAAGGCCGTGTTCGAGCAGCGCCAGGAGTTCATGGAGAGCAGCGACCTGTCGGAAGTCATCGCCGAGATGCGCACCGACGTGGTCGAGGACCTGGTGGCCCGTCACGTGCCGCCGAAGGCCTACGCCGAGCAGTGGGACATCGAGGGCCTGCACGAGCGCGTCCAGGCGATCCTGGGCCTCGACCTGCCGCTGAAGGAATGGGCCGCCGAGGAAGGCGTCGACGACGAGGTCTTCCGCGAGCGCATCGGCAAGGCCGCCGACGAGTACGCCGCCCAGCGCGAAGTGATCATCACCCCCGAGCAGATGCGTTCGGTGGAAAAGAGCTTCCTGCTGCAGATGATCGATCTGCAGTGGCGCGAGCACCTGATGCACCTGGACCACCTGCGCAACGTCATCGGCCTGCGCGGCTACGGCCAGCGCGACCCGCTGAACGAGTACAAGACCGAAGCCTTCAGCCTGTTCGAAAAGCTGCTGGGCGACCTGCGCAGCAACACCACCCGCTGGCTGATGACGGTCGAGATCGCCTATGCCGAGCCCGAGCCCCTGCACACCCCGGAAAACCTGATCCCGGTGCACCTGGACCCGCTGACCGGCGAGAACGCGGCCTTGGCCGGCGCTCTGCCCGAAGGCCTGTCGCCGCAGCAGCGCGAGGCCCTGCCGGTCTCGGCGCTGCCGGAAGGCTGGGACCGCACCAACCGCAACGGTCCGTGCCCCTGCGGCTCGGGCAAGAAGTTCAAGCAGTGCCACGGTTCGCTGGTCTGACGATCGGCGGGTTCGAAAGAGCCTGAAACGACGAAGCCCGCCCCGGGAGACCGGGGCGGGCTTTTTCGTGGGCGGCGGAAGCTTGCCAATGGAAGCTTGCCAATGGAAGCTTGCCGGCGGAAGCTTGACGGTGGCCCGGAGCGCCCGGCAGATTGCCGCCATGAGTAGAGCCCGCAGCAGGCTTCGCGCCTTGATGATCGCGACCCTGGCGCTGGCCGGACCGGCCTGGGCCGGCGGAGAGCCCGCCCCCCTGACCAAGAGCCAGGCTCGGCAGATCCCGTCGGCGACCTTGAAGGCCCGGGTGCTGCGGCAATTGTCGGACGTGCTGATCGACGGCTACCGCCCCAGCGGCCACAAGCCGAGGGTCGTGCTGTCCACGCTCGACTACTGGACGACGCCGCGGCCCAGCAACGAACCCAATGTCTGTCAGGCCACCTCGGTCGATTTCAAGTTCGCGCCGGTGGTGGGCGATCCGGACGAGGCGGACGACGGCGATTGGAACGCCGACACGCCCGTGGTCGTCACCGACGTCGCCGCGACCACCTTCTACCACCTCCTGGCGGACGGAGCGGACGACATGCCCGGCGGCGACTGGCGGCGGGGCCGGCGGGCCAAGTGCGCCCGGCTGGTGATCGACAAGACCCCATTCTTCCGCGCCGAAGACGCTCAAAGCGCCGCGCGGGGCGCCTGGCTGCTGGCGCGGCTGAGGGCGGCGGCCGACCAGCCGGCTCCGGGGTTCGCCCTGGAGTGCCCGGAGGCGGGGACAGGCTGTCTGGCGTGGCTGAAGGATGGACGGTTCTGGTCCGTCGATCGTTGCGAGGGCGCGCTTGTCTGGGTCCAGTGCCTGGCGCTCAACGTCGAGGACTACCGGGCCCAGGTCATCCACGGCTGGAAGAACGGAAGCCTGGTCGTGGACCGCGTGAAGATCGACCAGACGATCACCCTGACCCACGAGCGGCGCGACTGAGACCCGAGGCGCTGCGTCAGCCGATCTTCTTCTTGCCGCCCGCGCGTTCGACGGCCTTCCAGGCGAGGAAGCCCAGCAGGCCGACGCCGACGACCAGCGCGCCGAACAGGGCGACAGGGGCGGGCGCGGCGTCCGTCAGGACTTCGAAGCCGGCCGCTATGCCCTCGTCCAGGCCCGAGGAGCCCTTGCGCTTCTTGCCGACGGTTTCTCCGAGGAACGGATCGCCGTCGCCGCTCACGGCTACTGCAAGCCTTCGCGGCCGATGGCGTAGAAGCGATCGGCGCGCTGGCGCTTGAGTTCGGCGGGGGTGAGGACCGACAGCTTCTTCAGTTCGTCTTCCACCGCGTCGCCGACGGCCTTGATGGCGGCTTCGGGATCCGAATGGGCGCCGCCGGCCGGTTCCTCCACGATGCGGTCGACGATGCGCAGCTTGATCAGGTCTTGCGCCGTGATCTTCATGTTGGTGGCCGCGTCCTTGGCCCGGCCGCCGTCGCGCCACAGGATCGAGGCCGCGCCTTCCGGCGAGATCACCGAATAGATCGAGTGCTCGAGGATCAGCACGCGGTTGGCGCCGGCCAGGGCGATGGCGCCGCCCGAGCCGCCTTCGCCGGTGATGGTGGTGACCATGGGCGTGCCCAGCGTCAGGCAGCGTTCGGTCGAGCGGGCGATGGCCTCGGCCTGGCCGCGCTCTTCGGCGCCAAGGCCCGGATAGGCGCCGGCGGTGTCGACGAAGGTCAGGACCGGCAGGTTGAAGCGCTCGGCCATGTCCATCAGGCGCACGGCCTTGCGGTAGCCTTCGGGGCGGGCCATGCCGAAGTTGTGCTTCAGGCGGGTGGTGGTGTCGTGGCCCTTCTCGTGGCCCATGACCACGACGGGCATGCCGCGGAAGCGGCCCAGGCCCCCGACGATGGCCTGGTCGTCGGCGAACTTGCGGTCGCCGCGCAGCTCGACGAACTCGTCGATCAGGCCCGCGACATAATCGCGCAGGTGCGGCCGCTGCGGGTGGCGGGCGACCATCGTCTTCTGCCAGGCGTCGAGACCGGCATAGGCTTCCTTGCGCAGAACCTGCACGCGCTCGCGCAGGGCGACGATCTCGTTGTCGAACGCGCCGGGGCCAGCCGTCTCGGAAAGCTTGGAAAGCTCTTCGATCTTGGCTTCCAGGTCGGCGATGGGTCGCTCGAAGTCGAGATAGTGCGCGGGCATGAGTCTCTTAACGTCGCCGTTTGCGAAAGGTGGCGAACCTAGTGCGTGATGACGTCCAGGGAAAGCGCATTCGCGCCAAATTGGAACCATGGTTCCGGGCGAGGATTCCCATCAAGACGGGATTCATCCCCAACTGAGTCCTGTTAAGAAACCGAACCCCTATGGTGAATCGCTTTGCGTTCATTATATTGGGTTTTCAAGAGCCGGTTGCGGAAGTCAGCTGGCGCTGCGGCCCCGCCCATCGAACATGGACCCGGTCCCGCCTGATGAGGACGATCGTTCCCATGCAGGTGTTTACCTTCTTCTGCGTCGAGCGCGACGGCTCGGTTCCCCGTTTCGATGTCACGGCCTGCGCCGACGACAACGCCGCGCGCCTGCGCGCCGGCGAGTTGTTCGACATGCACCGCGGCTGCAACGAGGTCGAGGTCTGGCGCGGCGCCACCCACCTGTTCAAGGTCGGGGCCGGCGCGGCCGCTTAAGATCCTTCGAAGGTTCGTCGGGGGGACGGATTTCGACAAGCGCGATGCCGCATGGGACGCCTAGGTTGGGCCTCCCAACCCGCGAGGATTCGCTCATGACCGACGTCGCCCGCCCTTCCGCCATCGCCGAGGACAGCGGCCATGGCGGCGTGCAGATCCTGATCACCGCCGGCCCCTCGCGTATCGCCGGCGACCTCAAGCCGTCCGAAGGCGGGCTCGACACCGGCCCCAATCCCCACGACCTGGTCGCGGCGGGCCTGGCGGCCTGCACCACCCAGACGCTGCGGCTCTACGCCAAGCGCAAGGGCTGGGCCCTGGGCGAGGTGCGGGTGGAGACCACCTGGCGTCGCCTGCCGGGCCAGGTTCCCGCCGACGTCTTCGACCGGGTCATCACCCTGCCGGCCGACCTCGACGAGACCCAGCGCCAGCGGCTGATGGAGATCGCCGAGGCCTGCCCCGTGCACAAGATGCTGACGACGGGCGTGAAGGTCGAGACGCGGGCGGGGTGACGTCCTTTGGATGCTCCCCCTCTGGGGGAGCTGTCGCGGAGCGACTGAGGGGGTAGCGGCCGAGGCCGCGCTGGCCCCCTCGGGCCCTCTGGGCCACCTCCCCCAGAGGGGGAGGATTTGCGTGTGCAGACCACCCAACCTTGCGCCCATCCCCCAATCGCGATCACATGCCCGCCGCATTGCACGGGGGCCAGCGTGACCGAAGCCTTGATCGTCCGGGGGCTGGACAAGACCTTCGCCAAGCCCGCCGTGCGCGAGCTGGACCTGACGGTGCATCCGGGCGAGCTCTACGCCCTGCTCGGGCCCAACGGCGCGGGCAAGACCACCACCCTGCGGATGGTCGCGGGCCTGACCAAGCCCGACAAGGGCAGCATCGAGATCTTCGGCATCGACGCCCGGACCGATCCGGCGGCGGCCAAGGCCATCACCGCCTGGGCGCCTGACGAGGCGATGATCTACGACCGGCTCACCCCGCTGGAATATCTGGAGTTCGTCGCCGGCCTGTGGAACGTCGAGCCCAAGCACGCCAAGGCCCGGGCGCTGGAGCTGCTGGAGACCCTGGGCCTGGCGGGCGAGGCGCGGCGGCGCTGCGAGGGCTTCTCGCGCGGCATGAAGCAGAAGGTGGCCCTGGCCGGGGCGTTGATCCACGATCCCCGGCTGCTGATCCTCGACGAGCCGCTGACCGGCCTCGACGCGGCCGCCGCGCGGCTGGTCAAGGACATGCTGCAGGCCCGCGTCGACGCCGGCGGCACGGTGATCCTGACCACCCACATCCTGGAAGTGGCCGAGCGCATGGCCGACCGCATCGGCATCATCGCCGGCGGACGGCTGCTGGCCGAGGGCACGCTCGATACGCTGCGCGGCCAAGCAGGCAAGGACGGCGGCACGCTCGAAGACGTCTTCCTGCAGCTGACGTCCGACGGGGCGGCGGCGTGAGACTGCTGCGCTCCGGCTCGGTCGCCTGGCTGCTGGCCCAGGAGATCCGCCTCTACTGGCGCGGCCTGACCGGCAAGAGGGTCGGCGCCGGCATCGGGGCCTGGATCGGCGGCTCGATCCTGCTGCTGGTGATGCTGAGCGGCGGGGTTTCGCTGGGCTTCGTGCTGCGCAAGCTGGACATGCCGATGGTCCCGATGGCGGCGGCCATCGCCCTGGCCTGCTGCGCCACCGCCTTCACCCTGATGCTGTCGCAGACCCTGGCGGCGGCCAGCGAGGCGCTCTACGAGCGCGGGGACCTGGATCTGCTGTTCTCCTCGCCGATCCCGCCGCGGACGGTGCTGTTCGTCCGCGCCCTGGGCGTGGCGGCCGGGGTCATGACGGTGTTCCTGATCTTCCTGACGCCGCTGGTCGGGCCGGCGATCATCCTGGGCCATCCCGAATGGCTGGGCCTGTTCGGCGTGCTGGCGGCCCTGGCCTTGCTGGCGACGGCGGCGGGCCTGTCGCTGGCCATGACCCTGTTCTCGCTGATCGGCCCGCGCCGCACGCGCACGGTGGCCCAGGTGCTGGCGGCCCTGGTCGGCGCGGCCTTCTTCCTGACCAGCCAGATCCGCACCATCCTGGGCAAGGGCGCCAGCGAGAGCCTGTTCCAGACCCTGGCGCGCGAGACCGCCGAGGGCCGGCTGAAGCTGCCGCCGATCGCCTGGCTGCCGCTGAAGGCCATGCTGGGCGAGCCCTTGCCGCTGCTGGCGCTTCTGGCAATTGGGGTTGGAGCCTTCACCCTGTCGGCGCTGTCGCTGGGCCGGCGGTTCGCCGACGCCGCGGCCGCGACGCAAGGATCCCAGACCAGCGCCGCCAAGCCCGCGCGCGGCCGCGACCGGGCCTTCGCCAAGGGGGTGTTCGCCGCCACCCTGGCCAAGGAGCTGCGGCTGATCCTGCGCGACGCCGGCCTGCTGTCGCAGGTGCTGCTGAGGGTGCTGTACCTGGTGCCGACCGCCGTGATCCTCAGCCGCAACGCCGCCCACGGCGGAGGCGCGGCCTTGGCCGGCGGGGCCGGGGTGGTGGTGTTCCTGGCGGGGCAGGTGGCCGGGAGTCTGGCCTGGATCACCCTGTCGGCCGAAGAGAGCCCGGACCTGCTGGCCGTGTCGCCGGCCGCCGTGCGCAGCTTGCGCCGGGCCAAGCTGGCGGCGGCCCTGCTGCCGGTGGCCCTGCTGCTGGCCGCGCCGTTGGCGGTGCTGGCCTGGCTGGCGCCGGCCACCGCCTTCTGGACCGCCGTCGGCGCGGGCCTGGCGGCCTGGGCCTGCGGGCTGATCAATGTCTGGCACCAGAAGCCGGGCAAGCGGGCGGACTTCAAGCGCCGGCGCGGGGCTTCATGGTTTGCGACCCTGGCCGAGGTGGCGATCTCGGCCCTGCTCGCCGGTTTCGTCGGCCTGTCGGTGGCCGGCCTGCCGCTGTGGGGCCTGGCGCCGCTGGCGGTGGCCCTGCTGGCGCTGCTGGCCCTGCGCCGTAGCGACGCCCAGATCGCCAAGGTCCTGCGCCTGGCGGCCTGACTTTCCGGATTTTCGTGAATTTGCACAGATATTGTCCGCGCGAGGGTTCAACCTTTTCGCGAACGGCCTATGGTGGGGCAAGCCGGGGGCGGCGACTGGAAAGATCGACCGCCCATGCCCGATCCCTACAGCTTCGAGCGCGCGGATATTTCCCCGGAATCCAAGCCGTGGATCGTGATCCAGTCGTTGCTGCAGCTGTCGCTGATCGCGCTGGTCTGGCTGCTGGCGATCGCGCCCGTCGGCCTCGTGGTGTTGGGCGTCGCCGGCGCGCGGAGGCTGAAGGCGGGCTGGCGGGCGCTCAGCAGTCGAGCAGGGCGGTGATCGTGCACGCCACGCCTTCGGGGCGGAACTCGATGCGCGCCTCGCCCGACAGCTCGGCCGCTAGGCCCCGCTCGATCAGGCGCGAGCCGAAGCCGCGCCGCGTGGGCGCCTCGACCGGCGGGCCGCCGCGCTCGATCCAGCTGAGGGTGAGGCGCGGGACCGCCGCATAGTCGACGCTCCACGACAGCAGGATCTGGCCGCCGGGTCGCGACAGGGCGCCGTACTTGACCGCGTTGGTCGCCAGCTCGTGCAGGGCCATCGACAGCGACAGGGCCGGCCGCGGCGACAGCCGCACCGGCGGGCCGTCGAGCACGAAGCGGTCGCCGCCGCCGTGCAGGGCGGTCAGGCGATCGATGACGTCCATCAGGTCGGCGCCTTCCCAGTTCTCGCGGGTCAGGACGTCGTGGGCCTCGGAAAGGGCGATGATGCGGGCGGTGAAGGCCTCCTGGGCGGCCGGCAGCGAGCGGGCGGCGTGGAAGGTCTGGCCGGCGATGGCCTGGATGGTGGCCAGCGAGTTCTTCACCCGGTGGTTCAGCTCGTTGACCAGCAGCCGCAGGTGCAGCTCGGCGCGCTTGCGGTCGGTGACGTTGACCGTGGTGCCGATCATCCGCGTCGGCTTGCCCTCGGCGTCGAAGAAGGCCTTGCCCTTGGCCGACAGCCAGCGCTCGACCCCGTCCTGGCGGCCGATGACCCGGAACTCGACGTCGTAGTCGGCGCGGATGCGGCCGTCGAGCGTGCGGCGCAGGGCCTCGCGGACCTCGCCGCGGTCGGAGGGGTGCAGGTTGGTGTAGAAGTCCTCGCGCACCACCGGCGTACCCAGCGGCACCCCGAACATGGCGTAGCAGCGGTCGGACCAGGTGAGCACGTCGTTGCGGATGTCGAGGTCCCAGGTGCCGACGTCGGCGGCCTCGATGGCCAGGCGCAGGGTCTCTTCCTGCGACGCCAGACGGCGATCGGCCGTCTTGCGATCGGTGATGTCCCAGCCGACCCCCACGAAGCGCACGCACTGGCCGCGCTCGAAATAGGCCCGGCCGAAGGTCTCGATCCAGCGCAGGGCCCCGTCGGAGGCGCGCACGGTGCGGTACTGGACGTTCAGCAGGCCGTCGCCGGCGGGATCGGTGGCGGCGGTCACGGCGGCCTGGACCTCCTCGACGTGGTCGGGGTGGACCAGGGTCAGGAAGCTTTCGAAGCTGTCCGGGCCGGGCTCGGCCACGCCGAACAGTTCGCACGAGCGCTTGTCCCAGTAGCGCTGGCCGGTGCTGGGATTGTGGTCCCAGCGGCCCATGCCGGCCGCCTCCATGGCGATGTCGCGGTCGAGGCGGGCCTCCAGCAGCTCGGCTTCCATCGCCTTGCGCTCGGTGATGTCGAAGACGACGCCGGCGTTGCGGTCGGCATTGCCGTCGGCGTCGAGATAGCAATGGCCGCTGGCCACGACCCAGCGGATCGAGCCGTCGGCTTGGACGAGGCGGAACTCGTCGGAGAAGTCGCCGCCGGTCTGCATGGCCGCCAGGGCGACGCCGGCCACCCGGTCGCGGTCCTCGTCGTGGACCGCGGGGGTGAAGCGCTGGGCGGGCAGGCCCAGCGACGCGAAGGCCGGGTCCACCTGGTGCAGCATGGCGTAGCGGGCGTCGCAGTAGACCTTGTTGGCCTTGATGTCCCACTCCCAGGCGCCGACCCCGCCGGCCGCGCCGAGCGCCATGTTGTAGCGGGCCTGGGTGTCGCGCAGGGCCTTCTCGGTCTCGACCGCGCCGGTGACCTCGACGGCCGAGATCAGCACCCCGCCGACGCCGGTGGGGGCGGTGTCGTCGGGCACCGGGCTGTAGCTGACGGCGAAGTGGGCCAGGCGGGCCTCGCCGCCTTCGCGCTGCACCTGCAGGGGCATGCGCTCCAGGGCGTAGCCGCCGCTCTCGCCACGCAGGATGTCCTGGTGGATGCCCAACAGGGTGGCCCGGAACTCGTCGGAATGCTGGGTGAAGGCGCGGCCCAGGGCGTCGGGGTGACGCTCGCGCAGGGCCGGCGCATAGGCGTCGTTATAGACCAGGATGAACTCGGGACCCCAGCGCAGGGCCATGGGGAAGTTGGTCGCCAGCAGCATGTCGACGGCCAGCTTCAGGCTGGGAGACCAGGTCTCGCGCGCGCCCAGCGGCGTGCGCGACCAGTCGAACGCGCGGACGCGTTCGGCCATTTCGCCCCCGGCTAGACGCGTGAACGCAGGCAAGCTTCGCCCGTCGCCTTGCGGCATGGCGTCTGGTCCCTCCCACCGGCTCCCCTAAAGCCGGGTCCGGGCGAACAATGATCCGACGGCCCAACCGGTTGCAAGGGTCGAGGGACCACCCTGCGCGCAAGCGTCGCAGTACGGGGCGGCCCAGGGTTGTGGTTTTCGTCGCGGGGGCGACCGGGCTCGACCCTGGGGGTGGCCGGGGCATGGCTCAAGGGACGGGCAGGCAAAGAAAAGGCCGCCTTCCCGGAGGAAGGCGGCCGATATCTTCAGGTCAGTTCAAGCCGATCAGTCGATCGGGCTCCAGCGGGTCTCGACCGTCTGGACGCCGCCGCGCTTGGGGCCGCGGAAATCGCCGCCCTGCTTGGCGCCGCCGGCGGCCTGCTGGCCGCCCCGGCCTTGACCGCCGCCGCCCTGGGCGCCGCGACCGCCGTTACGGCCGCCGCCGTTGCGGCCTTCGTTACGACCTTGGGCCTGACGGCCTTCGCCGCCGCCCTGGCCTTCCCGTTGACCGCCGCCCTGGCCGCCCTTGCCTTGAGCGCCGTTACGGTTGCGCTTGCGGCGCAGTTCCGAGGGGACGTTGTTGCGCGGGTCGGCCTTGCGCGGGTCGACGTACTTCTCGGCCGGGGCCAGCTTGTCGGCGACGGCCGCGGCGGCCGCCAGGGCCTTGTCGTTGCGGCGGTCGAAGGACGGGATCTTCTGGCGGGTGGCCTTCTCGATGTCCTTCAGCAGGCTGCGCTCGTCGTCCGAGCAGAAGCTGATGGCGACGCCGTCCTTGCCCTTGCGGGCGGTGCGGCCGATCCGGTGGACATAGGCTTCCGGCACGTTGGGCAGCTCGTAGTTGAAGACGTGGCTGATGTCGTTGACGTCGATGCCGCGGGCGGCGATGTCGGTCGCGACCAGGGCCTTGACCTCGCCGGCCTTGAAGGCGGCGAGAGCGCGCTCGCGCTGGCCCTGCGTCTTGTCGCCGTGGATCGAGGCGGCCTCGATGCCGGCGGCGGTCAGGTACTTGGCCACGCGGTCGGCGCCGCGCTTGGTGCGGGTGAAGACGATCGAACGCTCGACGCTGCGGTCCGACAGCAGTTCGGCCAGCAGCGGGCGCTTGCGCTGGGCTTCGATGTAGATCAGCGACTGGTCGATGCGCTCGACCGTGGTGGCCTGCGGGGTGATCGACACCGAGGCCGGGTCCTTCAGCAGCTCGCCGGCCAGCTTGCCGATCTCGCTGGGCATGGTGGCCGAGAAGAACAGGTTCTGGCGGTCCTTGGGCAGCTGGCTGGCGATCTTGCGGATCGGCACCACGAAGCCCAGGTCGAGCATCTGGTCGGCTTCGTCGAGCACGAAGATCTCGACGCCGCCGAGGGTGGCGCTCTTTTCGCCCAGGTGGTCCATCAGGCGGCCCGGGGTGGCGACGACGACGTCGACGCCGGCGGCCAGGGCGCGCATCTGCGGGCCGTACTTCACGCCGCCGAAGATGGTGGCGACCGAGAGGCCCAGATGCGCGGCGTAGGCCTTGAAGTTATCGGCGATCTGGGTGGCCAGTTCGCGGGTCGGGGACAGGACCAGGCAGCGGAAGCCGCGGCGCGGGGCCGGACGGCGGTCCTCGGCCAGGCGGTGCAGGATCGGCAGGGCGAAGGCGGCGGTCTTGCCGGTGCCGGTCTGGGCGATGCCCAGCAGGTCGCGGCCCTTCATGACGACGGGGATGGCTTGCGCCTGGATCGGGGTGGGCTGGGTGTAGCCCTTGTCGGCCAGGGCCTTGAGGATCGGCTTGGCCAGGCCAAGGTCAGTGAATTGAGTCACTACGGACGTATCTTTCATACGGTCGCGAGACGGCGCGCGCGGTCCTCGCACGGCTCGCCTGGCGGCGGGTCGGTGGGGAGCGCCCCGCGTGATACGGGCGGTCTATGAGAAGCTTTCAGGGCGCTCGACAGGCTGAACCCGCTGGGGTCCGTCACGCGGCTGGAGCACCGATAGCGCCGGCTGGCGCGAGGCTCATATCGGATATTGCAGGTGCGAAGTCAAGGGCGGGCCAAGAAACGCAAGGGGTTGCGGTGGTTTGGCGCACTAGATGCTCTCCCTCTGGGGAGCTGTCGCGAAGCGACTGAGGGGGAAGTGAGCCTCCCTCTCAAATCCGTGAAATCCCCGCGAAAGCGGGGACCCAGGTGTTTTATCGTCGAGCGCTATGCGTTTCAGAAAAAGCCTGGGTCCCCGCTTTCGCGGGGATTTTACGGGAGGGGGGCGAACTCAGTAGCCGCCGTCCCCCTCCGGCCCTCCGGGCCACCTCCCCCAGAGGGGGAGGATCTTCTAGGCGCGGCGTTCTTCGAGATGCTCCCCCGCTGGGGGAGCTGTCGGCGTAGCCGACTGAGGGGGCATCGCCGAGAACGCCACCACCTCCGACAGCCCGCGCGGCGTGGCCGCCTCGACGCCCAGCAGGGCGGCGATCTCCAGCGCCGGCTTGGGGCGGCTGATGAAGTAGCCCTGGATCTCGCCGCAGCCCTGGCGGCGCAGTTCGTGCAGCTGTTCCTCGGACTCCACGCCCTCGGCCGTGGTGGTGATGCCCAGGCTGGCGCCGAGGTCGAGCACGGCCTTGATGATGGCCAGGGCGTCGGCGTCGTCGAGGATGTCGCGCACGAAGGTCTGGTCGATCTTGATCTTGTCGAACGGGAAGCTGCGCAGATAGCTCAGCGAGCTGTAGCCCGTGCCGAAGTCGTCCATCGAGATGCGCACGCCCAGGGCCTTCAGGTCGTGCAGTATGGCGGTGTTCTGGGCGCTGTCCTGCAGCAGGACGCTCTCGGTGATCTCCAGCTCCAGCCGCTCGGCGGCCAGGCCCGAGGCGGCCAGGGCCTGGACCACGGTGGCGGCCAGGCGGCGGTCGCGGAACTGGGCGGGCGACAGGTTCACGGCCAGACGCACGTGCTGGGGCCAGCGGGCGGCCTCGTCGCAGGCGGCGCGCAGCACCCAGTCGCCCAGGGCGCCGATCAGGCCGATCTCCTCGGCCAGCGGGATGAACTCGCCGGGCGAGACCATGCCGCGCTCGGGATGGCGCCAGCGCAGCAGCGCCTCGCAGCCGGTGACGCGATCGGCCTCGAGGTCGAACAGCGGCTGATAGAAGAGCTCGAACTGGCCCTCGGCCAGGGCGCGGCGCAGGTCCAGCTCCAGAGCCCGGCGGGCCTGAAGCTGCTCGTCCATGGCCCGCTCGAAGAAGTGGAACGTGCCCTTGCCGTCGGCCTTGGCGCGGTAGAGGGCCATGTCGGCCTTCTTGAGCAGCTCGTCGCTGTCGAGGCCGTCGTCGGGCGAGACCGCCACGCCGACGCTGCCGCCGATCACCACCTGGTGGCCGCGCAGGTCGAACGGGGCCTCCAGGGCCTCGACGATGCGGGCGGCCAGGCGCGTGGCGCCGGTCAGGTCGTTGAGACCGGTCTGGACCACGGCGAACTCGTCGCCGCCCAGGCGGGCCACGGTGTCGCCCTCGCGCACGCAGCCCCGCAGGCGTTCGGCGGCGGCCTTCAGCAGGGCGTCGCCGACCGGATGGCCCAGGGTGTCGTTGACCACCTTGAAGCGGTCGAGATCGACGCAGTGCACGGCCACCAGGTCCTCGCGCCGCGCGGCGCGGGCCAGGGCGTCCGACAGGTCCTTCTGGAACAGCAGGCGGTTGGGCAGCTCGGTCAGCGGGTCGTAATGGGCCAGGCGCGCGATCTGGGCCTCGGCCCGCTTGCGCTCGGCGATGTCCTCGGAGATGCCCAGCAGGTATTCGGGGCGGCCATCGGCGTCGAGAATGGCGATCTTCTTGGTGCGCAGTATGGCGGTCGCGCCGTCCTTGCGGGGGATCAGGTCTTCCTCGATCACCTTGATGTCGCCCGAGCGGATCACCTCGGCGTCGCGGGCGTGATAGATCGCCGCCTGGATCGGGTCGTAGAAGTCGTCGTCGGTGCGGCCGATCATCTCTTCGCGGCTGTAGCCGAGGATCTTCTCGCCGGCCCGGTTGAGCAGGACGTAGCTCTGGTCGTCGGCGCGCTTGACGAACACCATCGAGGGAATGGACTCGACGACCGCGCTCATGAAGGTGCGGGCGCGCTCCTCGTCGGCCTTGGCCTCGGCGAGAGCGTGCAGGTTCTGGCGGTTGGTCTCGCTGGTGGCTTGCAAGAGGCCGATCACCGTGCCGACCCCCAGATAGCGGCCGCCGTCGGTGACGATGAAGCCGCGCAGCAGGTCGGACGCCCGGTAGGACAGGCTGTCGCTGGTGAAGGCGGCCAGCTCGACGTCGGCCTCGACGACCAGCGGCTCCGAATCCATCAGCACCTCGATCGGCCGGTTGGCGTAGAGGGCCCGGCCGTACTCGGCCGCCATCCGCAGGAAGAAGGCGTTGCGCTCGACCAGGCCCACGGGCCGGTCGTCGGCGTCCAGCACCGGGACGATCAGGGTGTCCGGCTCCTCTCGGAACCGTTCGTACAAGGTCTTGCCCAGGTCTTCCGCCCGCGCCGGGGCCAAGGAAGAAACCGTGTCGCGCAAGGTGAACATCGGAATACGCCCTCCACTCGCGAGGGGGAATGACCGTTTCACACCTAACGAGGTGCTAAACTTGACCGTGTGGACTGCGGGTTTCGCGAAAACTTCATGACGGTGTCACAGTGATTGCGGGCGCGTTTACTGTGAGGATGCGGGTTGAATATTCAGTGGTCGGACGATACGGCGCGCGCCTTGTGGCGACCACGTACACCTCATCCGTCAAATCCCCGCGAAGGCGGGGACCCAAGCCGACTTTCCGCCGCGAACCGGCTGTCCGGACGGAGCGCTGAATTCAGGCACGGTCGCCAGTTCGGCTTGGATCCCCGCCTCCGCGGGGATGCACGGAGAAAAAGGGGGCGCTTCTGGCCCAGCCGCCGGTTCCCTCCAGCATTTCCAAGGCCTAGTTAGCGGCCGTCCGAGGAGTGCCCCCATGCCCAGTTCCCTGCCGCTTCGCCATTTCCTTCTGGCCCTGGCGGTGGTGGCGGTGTGGGGCACGAACTTCGTGGTCATCCGCCAGGCGCTGAACCACCTGCCGCCGCTGACCTTCGCCACCCTGCGCTTCACCCTGGTGCTGCTGCCGCTGGTGTTCTTCGTCAAGAAGCCGGCGGTGTCGTGGCTCAACCTCGCCGGCTACGGCCTGCTGATCGGCGCCGGGCAGTTCGGCCTGCTGTTCGTGGCCATGAAGGGCCACATCTCGCCGGGCCTGGCCTCGCTGATCCTCCAGACCCAGGTGTTCTTCACCATCGCCCTGGCCATGCAGATCAATCGTGAGCGGGTGCGGGGCTTCCAGATCGTCGCCCTGCTGCTGGCCGTCGTCGGGATCACGATCATCGCCGTCCATGGCGGCGGCTCGGCCACCCCGCTGGGCGTGGCGCTGGGCCTGCTGGCGGCGCTCAGCTGGGGTTGCGGCAACATCGTCGCGCGCCAGGCCGGGCCGGTGAACATGCTGGGCTACGTGGTCTGGGCCAGCCTATTCTCGATCCCGCCGCTGCTGGTCATGGCCCTGTGGCTGGAAGGCCTGCCGGCCATGGTCAAGGGCGTGACCGAGGCCGGCTTCGGCACCTGGCTGGCCGTCGCCTGGCAGGCGGTGGGCAACACCATGTTCGGCTACGGCGCCTGGGGCTGGCTGCTGGCCCGCCACCCGGCCGCGACCATCACGCCGATGGCCCTGCTGGTGCCGGTGTTCGGCATGAGCGCCTCGGCCCTGCTGCTGGGCGAGGGCCTGCCGGGCTGGAAACTGCTGGCGGCGGGGCTTGTCCTGGCCGGCCTGGCGGTCAACATGCTGTGGCCGAAGATCCGGGCGCTGCGGGCGGCTCAGGTCGTCTGAACGGGGCGGCCTGAGGGCGGCTTCGAGGGGGAGCGATGAAGCGGAGAGACGTTCTGGCCCTGGCGGCGGGTCTGTCCGGCCTTGCCGTGACCAGGGCCGCAGCCACCTCCTGGCCCATCCCCTTCACCATCGTCTATTTCAAGCCCGGCGGGTATGAGATCGATCAGAGGAGTGTCGAGGACATTCCTGAGTTGGCCGCCAGGATGCTCGATCCGGCCGAGGGGAGTTTCGGCGGACGGATCTCCGTCAAGGGCCATGCCGACGGCGTCGAGCTGAAGGCCGGGCTGAAGCGGCTGGCCCTCAACCGCGCCCAGGTGGTGGTCGAGACGCTGGTGGCCGCGGGCGTGCCGCGCCGACGGTTCTTCATCGAGGTGGCGGCCGAGCCGATGTATCCGAACGACAAGGCCGACCAGCGCAACTGCATGGCGATGGTCGCCTGGTAGCACGACGCCGACTTGACGTCAGGTTGTGCGCGCCCGACCTTCACCGTGAAGAGGAGGGGCGCATGCAGCGACGGGTATTCATCATCGGCGCGACCGGGTTGGTCGCGGCGCCGGCGATCGCGGCGGCCGAAACGGGCTGGAGCAAGCCGTTCCCTGTCCATTTCAAGCCGGGGCGGGGCGATTCCGAGGGCATGGACTGGCAGGATATCCAGGCCGCCGTCCATGCATTCCAGAACCGTCCGAACCCCCGCAACGGCGACTCCGTCCGCGTCTCCGGCCACATCGACGAGGCCGAGCGGCTGCAGGGCTTCAGGGATCTGGCGCTGCAGCGGGCGCAGTTCGTCGCCCTGGAGTTCGGTGAGCTCGACAAATCGCCGGGGCGGGCGAGGCCGCGGCGGGGGCTGGGCCTGGTGGTCGATGTCGCCGGTCCCTCGGCCGACAATCGCGTCGCCCTGGTCTCCTGGCGCGTCAAGGCTTGAGAAGACCGGCCTTGAAAAGGCGACGCCGCCCCGGCATCGAGGCGGCGTTCCTTTCCTGAGTGATCGCCCATGACCGCCGCCCGCTATGACTTCGCTTCCGACAACGTCGCCGGGGCCATGCCCGAGGTGATGGAGGCGCTGGTCGCCGCCAACGCCGGGACGGCGTCGGGCTATGGGACGGACCATGTCAGCCAGGCGGCCGGCGATCGCATCCGCGCGGCGCTCGACGCGGACGCCGAGGTGAAGTTCATGCCGTCGGGTACGGCGGCCAACGCCTTCGCCCTGACCTTGCTGGCCTCGCCGCACGAGGCGGTGCTGGCCCACGAGCACGCCCACATCTGCACCGACGAGACCGGCGCGCCGGGCTTCTTCGGCCAGGGCGTGGGCCTGATCGGCCTGCCGGGCGCGTCGGGCAAGATCGAGCTTTCCGCGCTGGAGGCGGCCTTGGCCCAGCCCGACGTCTCCTACCGCCAGCCGGCCGCGGCCCTGTCGCTGACCACGGCCACCGAGTACGGCACGGTCTATTCGGAAGCCGCGCTGAAGGCCTTGATCGATCCGGTCAAGGCCAAGGGCTACGGCGTGCACCTGGACGGCGCGCGGCTGGCCAACGCCGTGGCGGCCGGCTTCGACCTGAAGGCGGTGGGGCGCCTGGGCGTCGACATTCTCGTCATGGGCGGCACCAAGGCCGGCTCGACCCCGACCGAGGCGGTGGTGTTCCTGAACCCGGCCCATCGCCGCCGCCTGGACTCGCGGATCAAGCACGCCGGCCAACTGGTCTCCAAGGGCCGGTTCCTGGCCGCGCCGTGGCTCGGTTTGCTGGACGAGACCGGCGGGACCGGCCCCTGGGCGGCCCGCGCGGCGCACGCCAACGCCATGGCCCAGAAGCTGGCGGCGCTGATGCCCTATCCGATCCTGCACCCGGTGGAGGCCAACGGCCTGTTCGTCGACATGAGCGACGCGGCGCTGGATCGGCTGCGCGGCGAGGGCTGGTTCGTCTACCGTTTCCTGGACGGTTCGGCCCGCTTCATGTGCTCGTGGGCGACCACCTCGGAGATGGTGGAGCAGCTGGGCGCCGCTCTCGCCAAGATTGCTCTCGACGAGCCCGCATAGCAGCGCTATGCGTGCGAGGGACTGTTTCGGGGTTGAAACAGTCGGGGGCATATCTGGGGGCTCACCGTGTCCGTTTTCCGTAGCGTCGCCGTCACGGCGTGCCTGTTTCTGGCCGCCTGCACCACGACCAACACCCGTCTCGCCGACAAGTCGCCGACCAAGCCGGCGGCCGGCGCCAAGATCCTGATCGTCCAGCCGGACATCGAGCTTGGCCTGCTGACCGTCACCGGCATCCAGGAGGCGCGCGCCGACTGGTCGACCCAGGCGCGCGGCAACATCAAACGCGAACTGGAAGAGGCCGCGACGGCCAAGTCGCACGTCTTCCGCTCGCTGGATCCGACCTCCGTCGAGGACCCGCGCGCCCTGCAGCTGCTGCGCCTGCACGAGGCCGTCGGCAACTCGATCCGCGGCTTCAACTACGGCCTCTATTCGCTGCCGACCAAGAAGAGCTTCGACTGGACGCTGGGGAACGGAACCCAGACCCTGGCCCAGGCCTATGACGCCGACTACGCCCTGTTCACCTACGGCCGGGGCGCCTATTCGAGCGGCGGCCGCAAGGCGGCCATGGTCGGCGCGGCCCTGCTGGGCGTCAGCATGCCGATGGCCCAGCAATACGCCTTCACCTCGCTGGTCGACCTGAAGACCGGCAAGGTGGTGTGGTTCAACGTCGCCGTGGCCGGCACGGACTCCGACATGCGCTCGCCCGAGGGCGCGGAGACCTTCGCCAAGGCCCTGCTGAAGGACGCGCCGCTCTGATGCCCCGCGTCCTTCGCCCCAGGGCGAAGGGCCTGGCCCTGCTGGCCGCCGCCGTCCTGGCGGTCGCGCCGGCGGGAGCCCAACCCCGCGCCCCGCACCTGCGCCCGACCGACACCTCCGACGAGGGCGGCATCTGGGCGCTGTCCGAAAAGGCCGAGCTGGCGGCCCGCCAGTCGGTCGAGCGTAACCGCGACCCGGCGCTGAACGCCTATGTCACCGGCGTCGTCGCCAAGCTGGCGCCCGAGTACCAGGGCGACATCCGCGTCTATGTGATGGACCGGCCGTTCTTCAACGCCCAGATGGCCCCCAACGGCTATGGCGAGGTGTGGTCGGGCCTGCTGCTGCGGGTGCAGAGCGAGGACGAACTGGCCTTCGTGCTGGGCCACGAGGTCGGGCACTTCGCCGAGAACCACTCGATCGAGGCCTACCGGACGCTGAAGGCCCGGCTGGGCGCGACCATGGCCGTGCAGTTCGCCGTGGCGGCGGTGGCCATGGGGGCGGCGGTCAACGCCGGCTCGGCCCAGGGCGCCAATGACATCATGCGCGCGGCCGGGGCGCTGAACGACCTGCTCTATCTGGGCCAGCTGGCCGCCTATTTCGGCTATTCGCGCGAGAACGAGGTCGAGGCCGACGGCCTGGGCTTCAAGCGAGCCGTGGCCGCCGGCTACGACCCGGCCGCCGGGGCGACCCTGTGGCGCTCGCTGATCGCCGAGACCGGATCGTCGAGCTTCAAGCGGGTGCGCGACCAGGAAGCCCGGTCCAACATCTTCAGCACCCACCCCGTCAGCAGCGAGCGGGTCAAGGCGCTGGACGACCTGGCCGCCCGGACGCCGACCAAGGCCTCCACCGCCGATCGCAAGGCCTATCGCGCCGTCATCCGCCCGCACCTGGCGGCCTGGCTGAAGGATGATTTGCGCCGGCGCGACTACGGCCAGAGCCTGGCCTTGATCGACCGCCTGGCGGCGCAGGGCGAGGACCAGGGCCTGCTGACCTTCTATCGCGCCGAGGCCTATCGCCAGCGACGCGGGGAGGGCGACCTGGAACTGGCCCGCAAGGCCTACGCCCAGGCCGGGACCTATCCCGACGCCCCGGTCGCCGCCTGGCGCACCCTGGGCGACCTGGCCCTGCAGGCCGGCGACCGCCCGGGCGCCAAGACCGCCTACGAAACCTATCTCGCCCGCGCCCCCCAGGCGCAGGACCGCTGGCTGGTCGAGGCCAGCCTCAAGAAACTCTCCGAAGGAAGCGCGACATGATCCGCACCAACGTCGTTCGCCTGCTGGCCGCCTCCGCCCTGCTCATGAGCCTGTCGGCCTGCGTCAGCGTCACCTCGGCCCCGGCCGGTCCCTACAAGATCGGCACGGCCACCGTGACCCTCGGCCACGAGTGGTCGGACATCAGCGCCATCATGTTCGCCCGCCCGGCCAAGGTGCGCCTGCTGTCGATGGACGGCCCGCTGCTGAACCGGCTCTACGTGACCGACGGCCTCGCGCCCGGCGAGTTCATGGTCAAGCCGGCCGCCAAGGAGCGCCCGACCCCGACCTATCGCGCCGGCATGGCCCCGACCGAGCTGGTGGAGTTCGTCACCGACAGCGTCGCGGCCCTCGACTACCAGCGCGTGGAGACCGACAACCTGCGCCCGGCCAAGGTGGGCTCGGCCGACGGCCTGCGCTTCGACCTCAAGGCCAAGACCAAGGAGGGCCTCGACATCTCCGGCGCCGCCCAGGTGGCCGAGGTGAACGGCAAGCTCTACGTCGTACTGTTCCTGGCCCCCAGCGAGCACTACTTCGCCGCCGAACTGCCGGAAGTGGAGACGGTGCTGGGCTCGGTGAAGGTGGGGTGAGAGGAGCGGAAGGGCCAACTTCGGTTCGCGGCCCTAGTCGGACGTCGCCACAAACCGATCCCTCTCTCTTAGAGAGAGGGAGGGGCCCGCCGCCGCAGGCGGTGGGAGGGTGAGTGGTTACGGCCTGGCCGATCGGAGCGCGGCCAGGATGTCGTCGGCTGTCCCGCTGGGATCGGCCAGGACACGCTCGTTGTTGAACCGCAAGACCACGTACCCAAGCTGCTCCAACGTACAGGTGCGGTGATCGTCATAGTCTTCACGGCCGTCATGAGCGGCGCCGTCGAGTTCCACGATCAGCTTGCCCGCCTCGCAAATGAAGTCCGCGAAATAGCGGTCGATCGCAATCTGCCGCATGAACTTGAAGCCTGAGAGGCGGCGGTTGCGGACGAGGGTCCAGAGCGTCTTTTCCGCCAGGGTCTGGCGCTGGCGAAGGCGGCGGGCGTAGGCGGTCCTGTCCATGCCCAAAGCTTCGGCATGGCCGTCCTGTGTTCTCAAGCAGAGGAATTGGGATTTTCCTGTGAGCGGCGAAACCACTCACCCTCCCACCGCTTCGCGGCGGGCCCCTCCCTCTCTCTAAGAGAGAGGGGTCATAGGGAGCTCAAACTGCTACCCCTCGAAATACCGCTCCACCTGTTCGGCCCAGCCGTGGGAGGGCTTGGCCAGCTGGTCGCGGTCGTAGGCGGGGCTGTCCTTGAAGCGGTCCTTGGTGATCTCGACGGCGTAGGCTTCGGCCTTGTCGTCGAAGGTCAGCACGCGCCAGGGCAGGGGATGGTACTTGCCGCCGGTGAACAGGCCGGCCGGCTCGACGGCGACATAGCGGCCGATGCCGGCGTCGCGGTCGACGAACACCTCGCGGATGACGCCCAGCTTGTGGCCCTTGGCGTCGGTGACCGGCGTGCCGATCAGGTCGCCGCTCTTCACCAGACGATCGTCGACGGCCATGGGGTTCCTCCTTTGAATAGCCCAAGGGCAACGCCCCATGCGCGGCGGGAGTTGCCAACCCCGGCGAAGCCCGCGATGGATCGGGCATGAGCACGCCTGTCGCCCCGCCTACCGACCGTCCGATCGTCCTGGTCGCCGCCGCCGCCCTGATCGACGTCGACGGGCGGGTGCTGATCTGCCAGCGCCCCGAGGGCAAGTCGCTGGCCGGCCTGTGGGAGTTTCCCGGCGGCAAGGTCGAGAAGGGCGAGACGCCCGAGCAGTGCCTGATCCGCGAACTGCACGAGGAGCTGGGCATCACGGTCGCCCAGGCCTGCCTGGCGCCCTTCGTCTTCGCCTCGCACACCTACGAGACCTTCCACCTCTTGATGCCGCTCTATCTGCTGCGGCGCTGGGAGGGGCAGGTGACGGCCAGGGAGCACAAGGCGATGGCCTGGGTGAAGCCCGCCCAGCTGTCGGACTACGACATGCCGCCGGCCGATCTTCCGCTGGTCGCCTGGCTGCGGGATGTGCTTTAACTCAGACAAATAGCGCGAAGGCGCGAAACGTCCGAGGAAACGAGCGGTGACTTTCGACTTGCAGCCTTCGCGGCGCCTGATGCTGGCGGGGGCCGGGGCCCTGACCGTTTCTGGAGCCGCCGTCGCCGCGCCCGCTTCGGCCGGACCGCTGCTCAATCCCGTCGTCCGCCAGCGGGCCGACGCCCAGGTCTTCAAGCACACCGACGGCTTCTACTACCTGACCGGCTCGGTGCCGGAATACGACCGGCTGATCATCCGCCGGTCGCGCACCCTGGCGGGGCTGGCCACGGCGCAAGAGGCGGTGATCTGGCGCAGGCCCAAGGAAGGCAAGCTGGGCGGCTATATCTGGGCGCCCGAATTGCACTGGCTCGACGGCGACTGGCACATGTACTTCGCCGCCGGCGACGCGGGCGAGCCGTTCCACATCCGCACCTATGTGCTGCGCTGCCAGGACCGCGACGCCCTGTCGGGCCGCTGGAGCCTGCTGGGCCAGTTGCAGACGCCTTGGGACACCTTCACGCTCGACTCCACGGTCTTCAGCCACAAGGGCGTGCGCTACATCTGCTGGGCGCAGACCGAGCCGGGGATCAAGACCAACAGCAACCTCTACCTGGCCCCGCTGGCCACGCCCCTGACCCTGGCCCGGCCGCCGGTTCGCCTGACCGTGCCGACGCTCGACTGGGAGACCCGGGGCTACAAGGTGGCCGAGGCACCCGCCGCCTTGATCCGCAACGGCCGTGTGTTCATCGCCTATTCGGCCAGCGCCACCGACGACCGCTACTGCCTGGGCCTGCTGACCGCCGACGCGGACGCCGACCTGATGGCCGAGGCCTCGTGGAGCAAGTCGCCGGTCCCGGTCTTCGTCTCGTCGGAGGAAACCCGCGTCTGGGGGCCTGGCCACAACTCGTTCACGGTGGACGAGCAGGGGCGCGACGTCCTGGTTTTCCACGGCCGCGACTACAAGGCGATCAAGGGCAACCCCCTGTTCGACCCCAACCGCCACACGCGGGTGCAGCGGCTGTACTACAAGCCGGACGGGACCCCGGACTTCGGCGTGCCGGCCGGGGCGGGCGAGATCCCGGACCGGTTTTCGCCGGTTGATCGGCCGGGGGCGTTCCTGCGCTATGAGGGCGATGTGGTGAGCGTGGGCGACGGGGCGCTGGCGACGACCCAGTTGCGTCAGAAGCTTGGGCCGCACGGCCAGGTGACGCTGGAGCCGATCCTGCGACCGGGTCATGGCCTGCGGATCGAGGGCGACAAGGTCGTGGCCGCGCAGCCCGATCCTCTCGCCGATCGCGCGGCGGACTTCGTTCGGGTGAAGGGCCTGGCCGGCAAGGGCGTCTCGTTCCGGGCGCGGAAGGGCGGCTATCTGATGCACCGCGACGGGGCGGTGGTGGTGGCGCCGGCCACGGACGCCAAGGCCCGCGCGGCGGCGACCTGGCTGGTGAGCTGAGGTTCGGGGTAGACCCCCTCAGTCGCTCCGCGACAGCTCCCCCAGAGGGGGAGCATCTGCTGAACTAGATCCTCCCCCCTCTGGGGGAGGTGGCCCGGAGGGCCGGAGGGGGTCTTCGCCGCCTCAGCCCGCCTTGTCACCCGCCGGCTGTTCCTTCACCCCCAGCGCATCGGCCAGCCGCATCTTGGCCGAGCCGGGCCGCAGGGGTTTCTGCTGGCTCGCATGCGGCGCCCAGCCGGTGGCGGTGACGATCTCGAAGGTCGCCGGCACGCGGCCGTCGGCTTCGGCGAAGCGCTCCTGGTAGATCTCCAGGGCGCGGAACAGCACCTTGCGGCTCAGGGGCTTGCGCGAGCGGTCGAGCAGCACGCTGGTCTCGCCCATGCGGCGCAGGTCCTGAAGCAGCGCGATCGGGTGGCCGTAGCGGACCTTGACCCGGTCGACATCGGCCACCGGCAGGGTGAAGCCGGCGCGTTGCAGCAGGCCCGCCGCGTCGACCGTGTCGGCGAAGGGCGAGACGCGCATCGAGACGCCGCCGGCGATCTCGTCCTCGGCCGCCATCAGCGATTGGCGCAGTTCGGTCAGGGTGGCCCCGCCGAACAGGGCGCCGATGAACAGGCCGTCGGGCCGCAGGGCGCGGCGGATCTGGATCAGGGCGCCGACCAGGTCGTTGGTCCAGTGCAGGGCCAGGGTGGAGACCACCAGATCCAGCGTCTCGTCGCCGAACGGCAGGCGTTCCTCGTCGGCGACCACGGTCGGGCCGCCGCGCCCGGCCAGCATGCGGGCCGAAAGATCGGTGTCGATCAGCAGGCCGATCTTGGCCGCCGCATCGCTTTCCGACAGGGCCTGGCGGAAAGCGCCGTCTCGGCTTCCGAGATCGACGGCGACCGGAAACTCCCGCAGGATCGCCTCCAGCCGCATGACGGCGTCACCGGCGGCGCGCGCCTTCAGGAAGCCGGCCTGGCCGAAATGGGGCGCGGCGCGGTTGAGGCGGGCTCGGAGAAGGTCGCGGTCGAAGAGGAGGGGCGAACTGGTCATGCGGGCGGAACATGGCGATTTCCTTGCGCAATGGAAACCCGGCCCGCGCCTGACGGGGATCGGAAGGGGCCTGCTCGACCTGATCCTGCCGCCGCGCGCCTTCGACGGCGAGCCGGCCCTGACCTCCGGACTGTCGGCCGGGGCCTGGAGCCGTATCGTCTTTCTCGACGGGCCGGTCTGCGACGGCTGCGGCGCGCCGTTCCCGTTCGACCAGGGCGAGCCGCTGTGCGCCCTGTGCCTGGCTCGGCCCCGGACCTTCGCGCGGGCCCGGGCCGCCTGCCTTTACGACGAGCACTCGCGGGATTTGATCCTGAAGCTGAAGCACGCCGACCGTACGGACCTGTCGGGCCTGTTCGCCCGCTGGATTTCGCGCGCCGCGCCCGACCTGCTGGAAGAGGCCGATGCGGTGGTTCCCGTGCCGATGCACCGCGCGAGGCTTCTGCGCCGCCGCTACAACCAGGCCGCCGAGATCGCCCGGCCCCTGGCCCGCACGGCGGGGCGGCTCTATCTGGCAGACGCCCTGGTGCGCAGGCGAGACACCGCCAGCCAGGGCGGCAAGTCGGCCGACGGCCGCCGCCGGAACGTCGCCGCCGCCTTCGCCGTGCCCGACCGCAAGCGCTTGCTGGTCGAGGGAAAACGGGTGCTGCTGGTCGACGACGTGCTGACCACGGGAGCCACCGCCGAGGGCTGCGCGCGGGCGCTGCTGGCGGCCGGAGCCTCGGCTGTCGACCTGACTGTCGTCGCGCGCGTTACAGAAATGCGAACCCGTCCTATATGAGGGCTGGAATCCGAGCTTTTGGAACCGACATGGCCAAGGTCACCATCTACACCCGTCCCTTCTGCGGCTACTGCGCCCGCGCCCTGAAACTGCTCAACGACAAGGGCGCCGACTTCTCCGAGATCGAGGCGGGCATGGATCCCAAGCTGCGCCAGGAGATGATCGACCGCTCGGGCCGCGCCACCTTCCCGCAGATCTTCGTCGGCGAGCAGCACATCGGCGGCTGCGACGACATGATGGCGCTGGAGCGCGAGGGCAAGCTCGACCCGCTGCTGGCCGCATGACCACGGTCCGGGTCGGCCTCGTCCAGACGCGTACGCCGGCCACCCAGGCCGCCGCGCTCGAGCATGTCGCGCCGCTGGTGCGGCAGGCGGCCGAGGCGGGCGCTGCGTTCATCCTGACGCCCGAGGGCGTCAACGTGCTGCAGAAGGACAAGGAGAAGCTGCTGCCGACCCTCGTCCCGCTGGAGGACGACGTGGTGGTGCGCGGCCTGCAGGCCCTGGCGCGGGAATACGGCGTCTGGATCGACGTCGGCTCGGCCCTGGTGCTGCGCGAGGACGGCAAGGCGGCCAACAGGCAGGCCGTGATCGACCCGAGCGGCGCGATTGTCGCCACCTACGACAAGCTGCACATGTTCGACGTGCAGCTGCCGACTGGAGAAACGGCGCGGGAATCGGCCGTCTACACCCCCGGAGAGCGGGCGGTGGTGGTCGACACGCCCCTGGGCCCGACCGGCCTGACCATCTGCTACGACATGCGTTTTCCGGCTTTGCACCGGGCTCTGGCCCTGGCGGGGGCGAAGGTGATCACCGCGCCCGCCGCTTTCACCCGTCCGACCGGCGAGGCCCATTGGGACATCCTGCTGCGCGCCCGGGCCATCGAGACCGGCTCGTTCGTCATCGCGGCGGCGCAGGGCGGTTTCCACGAGGATGGGCGCGGCACCTGGGGCCGCTCGATCGCCATCGGCCCTTGGGGCGAGGTGATCGGCATGCTTGACCATGACGAGCCGGGCGTGCTGATCGCCGATCTCGACCTGGCGGCCGCCGACAAGGCGCGCGCGGCCATCCCGGTCCTGACCAACGCCCGCGACTTCGTCGGGCCGTGAGCCCATAATGACGTCATGATCAAGTACGCCCTCGCCTGCGATCACGAACATGAGTTCGAAGGCTGGTTCGGCTCGTCGGGCGACTATGACGACCAGGCCGCCCGTGGCCTCGTCGAGTGCCCGGTCTGTGGCTCGACCGGGGTTCGCAAGCAGATCATGGCCCCCGCCGTCGCGGGGACGAAGGCCCAGCGCTCCGCGCCCGAGCCGGATGCGAAGATGCGCGAGATGATGATGACCGCCATGAGCGAGGTGCGCCGCGAGGTCGAGGAGAACTTCGACTATGTCGGCGACCGCTTCGCCAAGGAGGCGCGGGATATCCACGAGGGCAAGTCCGAGGAGCGGGGCATCTATGGCGAGGCCTCGCCCAAGGAGGTGAAGGCCCTGCTGGAGGACGGCGTCAAGGTCGCCGCCCTGCCGCCCGCGCCGCCGAAGAAGACGCAGGTCAACTAGGCTCGCCGCGTTCCTTGGGTCCCATGAGGCCGGCGCCGCGCCGCCAGTCGTCGACCCGGCGCATCAGCGGCGTGGCGGTCGCGCCGTGGATCAGGATCGAGACCAGGACCACGAAGCCGGTGATCGCCCAGAGCCGCGACCAGTCGTCGAACGGTCCGTGGTTGAGGGCCCAGGCCAGGTAGTAGAACGAGCCGATCCCGCGGATCCCGAAGAACGAGACGATCGCCCGTTCGCGGCGCGAGTGCGGCGCCCACAGCAGGCCGATCCAGCCGGCGAGCGGCCGCACGACAAGCAGCAGCGCCAGGCCCAGGCCGGCGTCCTTCCAGGTCAGGGGCGCCAGCAGCCCGCCGCCGATCGCGCCGCCCAGCATGACCAGGACCAGCATCATCAGCAGGCGCTCCACCTGTTCGGCGAAGTCGTGCATGGCCTCGTGGAACTCGTGGTCGCGCTCGGTGGCCCGCAGCGCCAGGGCGGCGATGAACACGGCGAGGAAGCCGTAGCCGTGGGCCGCCTCGGCCACGGCGTAGGCGAACAGGGTCGCTCCCAGCGCCACCAGGCCGTCGCCCGTGCCGGAGAGGCGCGCGCGGGGCGCTTTGAAGGTGATCCAGCCCAGGGCCTTGCCGACCGCCCAGCCCACGGCGATCCCGGCCGCGATCCGCCAGGCGACGTCGACGGCCAGCCAGTGGCCCAGGCGCTCGGCGGACAGAGGGCCGCCGCCGGCCGCGGCTGCCACGGCCAGGTGCACGAACGGAAAGGCGAAGCCGTCGTTGAGCCCCGCCTCGGAGGTCAGGGCGAAGCGCGCCTCGCCGTCCTCGCCCGAACGCGGCGGCCCGACCTGCACGTCGGAGGCCAGCACCGGGTCGGTCGGGGCCAGGGCCGCGCCGAGCAGCAGAGCCGAGGCCAGGCCCAATCCAAGTCCGTAGACGCCGATCAGCGTCACGCCGGCGATGGTCAGGGGCATGGTGATGGCGATCAGCCGCCAGGACGAGCTCCAGGCCTTCCAGCCGAGGCGGCGGTCGATCTTCAGCCCCGCGCCCATCAGCGAGACCAGCACGACCAGTTCGGTCAGCCGCTCGGTCAGGGTGGAAAAGCGCAGGGGATCGGGCCGGAACGGCAGGCCGCCGGCGTGGAACACCACGACGCCGATGACGACGCAGAGGATGGCCAGCGACAGGGGCAGGTTGCGCAGCGCCATCGGCAGCCAGGCGACCAGCAGCACGATCACGCCGACGCCGAGGAGAAACAGGATGTAGGGGTCTAGCGCCATCGTGCTCCAACGCGCCGGGAGGCGAAGGGAAACGAAAAAGGGCCCGTCCTTACGAACGGGCCCCTCGACCTTTCGAAGCGGCTTGCCGCCGCTCGTCGCTTCCGGCTTAGCGGTAGCGGTACTCGTAGTGGCAGTTCTTCTTGGAATTGTGCTTGGCGATCTGGTTGCCGGCGACCGCGCCGACCACGCCGCCGAGGATCGCGCCCTCGGTCTTGGCGCCGTTGCCGGCCACGGCCGCGCCGAGCGCGCCGCCGCTGAGGCCGCCGATCACGGTGCCCTTGTTGCGCGACTTCTTGGTGCTCTTGCAGACCAGCACGCGTTCGCGGCGCTGCTGGGCCTCGGCGACGGTGACGGCGACGGTGGAGGCGGTGAAGGCCAGGCTCACCGCGACGATCAGGGTTTTCATTTGGGCGCGCATGGCGACCTCCGTTGAGAGTGTTGTTCTATGTCCCTTGCGGGGGATAACGCCGAAGCTCCGCGTCGGTTCTATGTCGAGAGCCCGACGCGGGAACTCAGGTGTGGATCAGCCGTCGACGCGGTAGCGGCCGTCGCTGTCGGGACAGACGCGGACGTAGCGGCTTTCGGTGCGGCCCTGGTACTCGGTCGGGGCCTGCACGAGGCGGCACTTGCGCTCGTTGTAGCGGTTCCATTCCGAATAACCGCCGGCCCGGTCGCGATAGTCGGCGCTTTCGCGATAGGGCACGGTGTCGTCGTAGGACCAGTACTGCCCGCGGGTGTCGCAGCGGGCCTTGGCGGTCGAGTTGCCGATGACCGCGCCGGCGCCGGCGCCGACCACGGCCCCCAGCACCGCGCCTTCGGTCTTGGCGTTGCGGGCGGCGACGTTGGAGCCGATCACCGCCCCGGCCAGGGCGCCGATCACCCCGCCGGCGGTGGCGTTGCGCTTGGCGTCGTCACGACACGGGTCGCTGTAGCTGCCGCCCGAGGGCCTGGTGTTGTCGCCATAGACGGGCGGCGGGGCAGGGCCGGCGTAGGGGTCGGTCTCGTAGCGGTCGCCCGCGTCCGGATAGCGCCGGTCATAGGACCCGCGGCCGTAACGGCGGTCGTAGTCGTCGCGGGCCCGCTCATAGCTGGCGCGGTCGCTCTCCCACTGGCGGCGCTGGGCGTCGTAGTCGGCGACATCCCGGGAGTCGTAGTTCTGGCCGCTGGTGGCGAAGCGACGGGCCTCGTCGGGGTAGCGGCGGTCGTAGGCGCCGCGGCCGTTGCGACGGTCATAGGCGTCGCGCGTGCGCTGGTAGGCGGCGCGGTCGGCCTCGAACTGGCGCTGTTCGGCGTAGTAGTCGCCGCTGGTGGGGTAGGCCGGCGTGCGCCAGCGGCTGGCTTCGCTGGGATAGCGGCGGTCATAGGCCCCGCGGCCATAGCGGCGGTCGTAGTCGTCGCGGGCGCGCTCATAGGCGGCCCGGTCGGCGTCGTACTGGGCCTGGCGGCTGTCGTAGTCCGCGCGGCGGGCCTCGTAGGACGAGCGCTGCTGCTGATAGGTCTGCAATTGCTGCTGGTAGGCGCTATCGCTCTGAGTTTCGTACTGCGCCATGGCGGGCGCGGCCGAGGTGATGGCGACGGCGCCGGCCATCAGCCAGGCCAGACGACGGGAGGTCATGGGGAAGTCTCCGTTCCGACGAACGGATCGGGCGCTCCGCCCCACGAGAGGCGCCGATCCAGGTTCCAAGTCCCTGCGGCGAAATAAGCCGCAGCGAAGGTCAAGGTTCCCGGAAAAGGTCTCGAAAAAGGACTGGGATCAGTCGGTCAGCCAGGTGACGGCGAAGCGCTCGCCGGTCCAGACCGCCACGGCCATGGACGCTTCCTCGGTTCCGAACGACAGGGTCGGGGCCTTCAGCTCGACCTGGCGCGGCTCGTCGGCGGCGCAGGGCGCGCCGACGTCCTTGGCGCAGGTGGTCGGATAGGTCCCGGCCGGCTGGGCGGCGATGAAGAAGTTGGCCGTATCGGCGACCAGGGTGATGGTCTCGGGCTTGCCGGGTGCCGCGCCGCGCTCGACCACCAGCACATGCGCCCCGCCGCGCGGCTCCAGCCGGGCCAGGTCGGCCTTGCCGTCGCCGTCGAAATCCCCGGCCAGCGAGGGCAGGGCGGCGGCGAGGGCGAGCAGCAGGGCGGACATGGGGAGTACTCCAGGGTTACAGCCGGAGGTTGGCGCGCGGCCGCCCGGCGTCAAGCCTCTTTCAGGGCGGCCCTGATGCGTTCCTGTTCGAGCGCTCGCTCAACCGCTATGCGAACGGCTTCATGTGGCGTGCAGCCGAGCTGGCGCGCCAATTCATAGATCCTCGACAGGATCTTCTGGTCGCTGATGATGAGCGGTCCAGTCTCGGACATGACGCAGTTTTACCGCGAACCCCGTTCGGCGTCACGCCGCCGGCTTGGTGACCGTCATCATGTAGTTGATGTCGACGTCGGTGGAGCGGCTCCAGCGGCCGGTCAGCGGGTTGTAGGCGACGCCGAACGGGCCGTGCATCTCGACCGGCTCGCCGGCCAGGAAGGCGCGCAGCTCCTCGGGCTTGAGGAACTGCTTCCATTCGTGGGTGCCGGGCGGCACCCAGCGCAGCACGTATTCGGCGCCGATCTTCGCAAGCGCCAAAGCCTTCAGCGTGCGATTGAGGGTGGCGACGATCATCAGGCCGCCGGGCTTGAGCAACTGGGCGCAGGTGCGCAGGAAGGCGCCCGGATCGGCGACGTGCTCGATGACCTCCATGGTCAGCACCACGTCGAACGGACCCGCGCCCTCGGCGACCAACTGCTCGGCGGTGGCCGGGCGGTAGCCGATGGACAGACCCTGCTCGGCGGCGTGAGCCGCGGCGGTCTTGATGTTGTTTTCCGAGGCGTCGATGGCGGTGACGGAAAAGCCCAGGCGCGCCATCGGCTCGCTCAGCAGGCCGCCGCCGCAGCCGATGTCGATCAGGGACAGGCCCTCGAACGGCGCGCGCTCGTTGCCGTCGCGGCCGAAGCGCTCCAGCGCCTGCTCCCGGATGAAGCCCAGCCGGCAGGGGTTGAACACATGCAGCGGCGCGAACTTGCCCTTCGGGTCCCACCACTCGGCGGCGATGGCCGAGAACCGCGCCACGTCGGCGGGGTCGATGCTCCAGTTGGGCGTATTCGGGGCGCTCTGAGTCATGGTCAGCGTATGAGCACGACTTCGACCGGCAGGTCCAGATCGCTCCAGGCCCGATCGGTCGTCATGACCGGGAGACCTTCCCTGATGGCCAGGGCGAGGCAGGCGCGGTCGCCGAGCGACAGGCCCTTGTGGCGGGTGGCGGCGCGGAGAAGGCCGGCCTGGATGGCGAGATCGCCATCGAAGTCAGCGATGTTCAGCGCCAGCGTCGAGAGGCGGCCTTCGACGTCCGAAGGCGTTGCGCCGCGCTCGATCAGCTTGGTGACCACTTCAGCCAGGTTGACGGTGGATATCCGGGCGTCCTTGAGCGCCGCGGCAGCGCGATCCTGGCCGGATTCGCCAAACAGGATCGCCAGGACGGCGGAGCAGTCCATGATGAATTCAGTCGTCATGGCGGCGTTGAGCCTCCCAGGCCCGGGCTTCCTCTTCCTCCTGGGCGGCCTCTCGGCGGCGATCTTCGATCAACTCGTCGGACGCCAGTTTGTCGGAGGGGATAGCGAAGCTCGCCACCCAGTTCTGCAGACGACGCACGGACTCCGGAAGGCTGATGAGCTTGAAGAACTCGCCATCCAGCTCGGCGATGATCACGCCGTTCGCTCCAGCGCCGAGCGCCGCGAGCACCTCGGGTGGAAGCGTCAGCGATCCGTTCCTGAGTTCCAATCGGTAGCTCTTCGGCCGATCGTGGACAAAGGCTCCGGCGTCGCCTTCCGCCATTCCTATCGGCGCGAGCGTCTCAGCCGGACGCGCCTCCTCCAGCACATTCCGCACGTGCTGGTAGCGCTTGCCGAGGATGCGGGCGATGTCGGCGCGCTTGTAGCCGGCGGCGGCCAGGGCGCGGATCTTGCCGGCGACGGTGGTGTGGCCGGCCAGCAGGCGTTCGACCTCGGGCGACATGGCGCTTTCCGATCGTCTGTGGACAGGTAGATAGTCAGTCAGGTTGCACCCTGCGTCAAATCCTCGCCCCATCCCGAGAAAAAAGACACATCCGCGACATTGCCGTTGCGCCAAGGCCCCGCTAGAAGGCGCGGGCTTGCGCGGAAGGACGGGTTCCGGCCGCGAAGGCGCAAGAAAAAACCGCTTTGGTTCGAGGATTTAGAGACGTGTCACGTCTGGTGATGAAGTTCGGCGGCACCTCGGTGGCCGACCTGGAGCGCATCCGCCGGGTGGCGCGCCTGGTCGCCGCGGAAGTCGCCACGGGCAAGCAGGTCGCCGTCGTCGTTTCCGCCATGTCGGGCAAGACCAACGAGCTGGTCGCCTGGACGGACGGAGCCGGCCGCGCCGCCGCGGGCCTTCCCGCGTCTGACGACGAGTACGACGCCGTCGTGGCGTCGGGCGAGCAGGTGACCGCCGGCCTGCTGGCCATGACCCTGCGCAACATGGGCCATAAGGCCCGCTCGTTCCTGGGCTGGCAGGTGCCGATCCTCACCAACGAGGCGCACGGCAGCGCCCGCATCGAGGACATTCCGCCCCAGAACCTGGAAGCCTGCTTCGAGGCCGGCGAGATCGCCGTCATCGCCGGCTTCCAGGGCGTGACCAGCAAGCAGCGCATCACCACGCTGGGCCGTGGCGGTTCGGACACCAGCGCCGTGGCCATCGCCGCCGCGGTGAAGGGCGCCTGCGACATCTACACCGACGTCGATGGTGTCTACACCACCGACCCGCGGATCGAGAGCAAGGCCAAGCGCCTGGCCAAGATCAGCTACGAAGAGATGCTGGAAATGGCCTCGCTGGGGGCCAAGGTGCTGCAGACCCGTTCGGTCGAGATGGCCATGGCCCATCGCGTCCCGGTGCGGGTGCTGTCGAGTTTCGTCGAGCCGGGCGAAGCCCCGGGCCAAGGTACGATCGTCTGCGACGAGGAAGAAATCATGGAAAAGCGCATCGTCTCGGGCGTCGCCTACAGCCGCGACGAAGCCAAGATCACCCTGCTGGGCCTGCCCGACCATCCGGGCGTGTCCTCGCAGATCTTCGGCCGTCTGGCCGACGCCAATGTGAACGTCGACATGATCGTGCAGTCGCGCGCCCGCAGCGCCGACACCGCCAACATGGAGTTCACCGTCGGCAAGCGTGACGCCGCCCGCGCCGTCGAGATCGTCCGCGCCGCCCAGGTCGAGATCGGCTTCGAGGACGTGGCCGTCAACGAGGACGTCGCCAAGGTGTCGGTGATCGGCGTGGGCATGCGTTCGCACGCCGGCGTCGCCCAGTCGATGTTCGCGGCCCTGGCCGAGAAGAACATCAACATCCAGGTCATCTCGACCTCGGAGATCAAGATCTCGGTCCTGATCGACGCGGCCTACACCGAACTGGCCGTCCGCGCCCTGCACGCCGTGTACGGCCTGGACCAGCTGTAAGAACGCGCATCCCCTCGTCCCAGGCGGGGCGAGGGGGATCGCCGTTGCCTAAACGTCGTGCTCTGACGTTATGAAGGCGCACCAGCCTTCGAGAGTCCCATGTCCGACGTCTTCAAGTTCGATCCCGCCGCCAAGACCGTCACCTTCCACGGCGACGCCGGCCTCGAGCTGCTTTACGACCTGCTGCTGCGCGCCAAGTTCGGCGACGGCTACGAAAAGCCGCTGCTGGTCAGCCCGTGGCTGGCGGCGCTGCTGCGCCAGCTGGACCAGGCGCTGCCGGACGACGGCCAATGGTTCCCCGAAAAGCCCGGCCAGCCGATCTTCGACACCGACGACCTGCTGGCCATGGGCGACGCCGTGATCGAGGAAGGCCACACCGTCGGCTGGTGGACCATGACCGAGCCGGAAAAGCGCGACTACCTGCGCGACGTCGTCGCCGCGCCGCACCCGCTGACCGACCTGCAGGTCGAGTTCATCGAGAGCGACATCGACGCGGCTCTGGAGCAGGCCCGCCGCCTGGTCATGGACGCCGAGGAGCCTCTGGCCCTGCCGGGTCACGGCTGAGTTCGCTATAGTGAGGTCATGGGCCACGACCTGACCGCCCCCGCCGAGCTGTCCTTTCGCCGCTACAGCGTCGAAGCCATCTCGCACGCCCACGACTTCGACCAGATCGTGCTGCCGCGCCGTGGCGTGCTGGAAATCGAGATCGACGGCCGGGGCGGCCGGGTCGATCCGGGCAGCGCCGCGGTGATCCCGCCGGGCACGCGCCACGTCTGCGCCGCCGACGGCGAGAACCTGTTCGTGGTGGCCGACATCGGGTCCTCCCTGATGGCGCCGTTCGAGCGCCTGCGCGAAAAGCCGTTCGCCTGCGTCACCAGCCCGGTGCGCGGCCTGCTGTCGTTCCTGTCGGGCGAGGCGCCGGGCGGGATCGACGACGGCGTCGCGGGGCTGTGGACGCCGCTCCTGCTGCGCGGCCTGTCGAGCGGCCCGATCGCCGTCGATCCGCGCCTGGCCCGCGCGGCGGCGATGATCGAGGCCCGCTACCACCAGCCGCTGACCGTCCGCGACCTGGCGGCAGAGGCCGGCATGAGCCAGAGCCGCTTCTTCGACCGCTTCGCCGCCGCCTACGGCGCGACCCCGCACGCCGCCCTGACCGACGCGCGGCTGCGGGCCGCCCAGCGCCTGCTGGACGATCCTCTCCTCTCCGTCGCGGAGATCGCCGTCCGCACCGGTCACGGCGACCAGAGCACCCTGACGCGGCGGATGAAGGCGGTGCTGGGCGTCACGCCCGCGGCCTGGCGCAAGGGGCGGCGCTAGCCCCGGCCCTACGTCCCGATCTGGCGTGGGAGGATGGTGCTCTTGGGGCTCCAACGCCCCCGCGCAGTGCGGTGGCTCCAAACAAAAGGAGCTCCAAGGATGACCGACGAACCCGTCTCCGACTTCATGAAACCCATACTGCTGTCGCCCGACGCGACGGCGGCCCGCGCCGGTTTCGGCTTTACCGGAACCGACAAGCTTCTGGGCTGGGGCAGCTATTTCCTGCCTTCGGCCGATAGCGCGGTCGACAAGCAGTTCGCCGTCGTGCAACGCCAGCAGCAGCCGGGCGGCGTGCTGGGCGCGATCTACGGCCAGAAGGTCTCGGACTATACCGGCGGCTCGTCCGGCGACGCCGACGCGCCGGTCAACGCCGCCGTGCACGGCTACAACCAGGTCGGCGCCAACGTGACCTACTGCAACGAACTGGGCGGTCTGTTCGTGACCGACAACTACTCCTATCACGGCCAGGGCTCGGGCGTGTTCTGCCAGGGCAACGCCAGGCATGGCGGCCGCGCCTGGGGCGTGCTCGGCGAGGGCAAGGAGTGGCCCGAACTCCTCACGGCCACGGCCGGGCAGACCCATTTCGACGTCCCGAACCATGTCCCCGGCAAGGTCGTGGTGCTGAAGAACAAAGTGGCGCTGCAGCGTGGGACCGATTTCACCGACAGCGACGGGCAGAAGATCGTCCTGAGCTCGCCGGCGGCCGCCGGCGACGAGATCAGGGCCTATCGCGAAGATCCGGCCTACGCGGTCATGGGCGCGGAGCTCGACGTCTACGCCGGCGCCGGATCGGACAACGCCAATCCCATTTCGGGTAACCGCGTAGGCCTTTCGATCTTCGCCTACCGGCTGTTCAAGGATGTCGTGCTGCCGGCCAGGGTCGGCACGCTGCTCAACCTGGTGTCCGATCCGGCGGACGGCGAGAACGTTACCGTCGACCGAGGGGTGCTGTTCCAGGGCAGGTTCGCCGCCGGGATCGATTTTTCGGCGACCAACGCCGCCTTCACCGACTACCTCATCAAGTTCCGCAACGGGGCCGGGGTCTCGGAGGCGGGCAACCTGGCGATCGGCGACGCGCCGCCGCTAGACACGCCCGGCCATGCGACTATCCGGGTGCGCAACGACACGTCGGGCGGTCTGATCGAGGTCGGCGGCGGCCAAACCCTCGGGCGCGTCCAGGCCTCGAACGGCTCCGGCGTCGTCTTCGGCTCGGATACCGACACCGACGTGCTGGTGACGCGCAAGGGCCTCGAGAGGCTGCGTGTGGGGGCAGGGGCGATCACCGCTTCGGTTCCGATCCGGCATCCGACCTACATCCGGTCGACCGCGCCCAGTCCGGCCATCGGCGCGGGCGCCGAGATCTACGTCTCCGACCTGACCGGCGGCGCCGAACTTTGCTTCTCGGACGGGGTGAACTGGCGTCGCAACTCCAACCGCGAAGTCATGTCCTGAGCCGGTCATTACGATTGAGACCAGGATCCATCCCTATGAACTGCTGATCCGCTGGACCGACGGCGTGATGACCGGCGCGCACTATGTCGAACTGGTCCAGACCGTGCGCGACGGGGTGGTGATCTCCACGGCTCCGACCGCCCCGCGCAGCATCGTCGACGCGGGGCGGCTGGCGGGCGAAGTGCTGGGCGTCGTCCAGGCCAGCGCCGTCGCCGACAAGCTGCGGGCGGAGGCCGAACTGGCCCTCGCTCTGGAGCGTATCGCCGTCCTGGAGGCGGGGCGCTAGAAGCCGCCGGGATCGGGCGCGGGCGGGAGCCTTCGCCCGATCTTCGGGAGTTTTCGCCAAAGCCAGGGCTTCACGCGCCTGCTAGGTCCGGGGTCATGATCAGTCCCCGGAACCTTCTGCTCGGTCTTCTCTACGGTCTCGTCGCCGGCGCCCTGTGGGGCGGGGTGTTCCTGGCGCCGAAGCTGCTGGAGGCGTTCACGCCGCTGCAGATGACCGCCGGTCGCTACATCGCCTACGGCCTGGCCGCCGCCGTGCTGCTGGCCCCGAGCTGGACGTCGGTGATGGCGCGGATGGACCGCCGCGACTGGCGCGATCTCGCCGGGCTGAGCCTGCTGGGCAACCTTGTCTACTATGTGGGCCTGTCGGTGGCGGTGCAGACGGCGGGGGTGGCCCTGGCCTCGCTGATCATCGGCCTGCTGCCCGTGACCATCACCCTGGCCGGCGCCCGGAAAGGCGAGGGGGCCCCACTGCGGGCCCTGGCCGCGCCGCTGGCCCTGATCATCGCCGGCGGGGTCTGCATCAACGTGGCGGTGTTCACGACGCCGTCGGACGTCCCGGTCGGCAAGCTGATCCTCGGCGTGCTTGGCGCGACCCTGGCCCTGGCGGTCTGGACCGCCTACGCCGTCTGGAACGCCCGCCGCCTGGCCGCGACCCCGAAGTTCAGCAGCCACGAATGGTCGCTGCTGACGGGCCTGGTCACGGGCTTGCTGTCGCTGGTGCTGGTGGTTCCGGCCTTCCTGATGGATGGCAAAGTTCATCCGCCGGCCGCCTGGGGCTGGTTCTGGATGGTCAGCTTCGCCGTCGCCATCGGGGCCTCGGTGATCGGCAACGGCCTGTGGAACGGCGCCAGCCGCCTCTTGCCGCTGTCGCTGTCGGGCCAACTGATCGTGTTCGAGACCCTGTTCGCCCTGCTCTACGGCTTTCTGCACGAGGGCCGCTGGCCGCACGTGCTGGAGTGGTCGGCGATCGTGCTGATGCTGGCCGGCGTGCTGTGGTCGGTGCGGCTGCATCGACCGGGGGCGGCGCACGCGGGGGAATAGCTCCACCTTCTTCCGGGAGCGCTGAAAAGCTCTGGAAAAACCTGACACCAACATGAACAGGCGCGTTCAGGTCGGGTTCAAACGGCAAGGCTCATAAACGTCCTCAACAGCGCCGCCTCCGGGTTTGGCGACGCTTCTGGAACAAGGAGCACTGCCATGAAGACCATCGGTAAGTTCAGCAAGATCGCCATCAGCACCGCCATCGCCGGCGCGCTGGTCCTGCCCGCCACGGCCGCCTTCGCCGGCGATCGCGGCAAGAGCAACAAGACCGAGCGCGCCATCCTGGGCGCGGTTCTGGGCGGCGCGGCCGGCGCCATGCTGGGCGACGGCGACGGCGGCGCGATCGCGGTCGGTGCCCTGGCCGGCGGCGCCATCGGCGCGGCCACCGCCAAGGACAAGCGTCATCACCGCTACAGCAGCCGCTATGACGAGCGTCGCCCGTACTACAGCGACACCCGCTACGGCTATAACGACCGCTACGACCGTCGCGACCATCGCGATCGCTACGACAGCCGCTACGACTATTACGGTCAGCGCCGCTAAAGCTTGACCGCTGACAAGCTAGGCAAGACGCCGCCCCTTTCCGGAGGGGCGGCGTTTTTTGCGCTTAAGGGTCGAGGAAAAACACCGCGCTCACTGTGCGGCGCGCGAAATCTGCTATAGCGCGCATGACAGGACGACGTGCTTCGACGCGTCGGAACCAAGGGAGCGCACGACAGGCGACATGGCAGGCCCCGGCATCGCCGTTCGAGGACCCAGAAGCCTGCTTCGCCAGATCCGCGAGGCCATGGCCGGCGGCGGACCCGCCCAGGCCAAGCTCGACATGGTGGTGCGCACCATCGCCGTCTCGATGGTCGCCGAGGTTTGCTCGATCTATCTGCGCCGCGCCTCGGGGGATCTCGAGCTCTTCGCCACCGAGGGCCTGTCGCGCGACGCCGTTCACGTCACCCGGATGAAGCCGGGCGAAGGCCTGGTCGGCGAGACCATGCGCCTGGGCCGGCCGCTGAACCTGTCGGACGCCGCCAGCCACCCGTCGTTCTCCTATCGTCCGGAAACGGGCGAAGATCCCTACCACGCCTTCCTGGCGGTGCCGCTGCTGCGCGGCGGCCGGGCCATCGGCGTGCTCGTCGTCCAGAACCGCACCGAGCGGGTCTATGAGGACGAGGAGGTCGAGGACCTGCAGATCATCGCCATGGTGCTGGCCGAGATGGTCAGCTCCAGCGAGCTTCTGGGCGCCGACGAGCTCAAGGACGTCGAGCTGGCCCCGCACAAGCCCGAGCGGCTGAAGGGCGCGCGCTTCGCCGAGGGGCTGGCTTATGGCGTGGCCGTGCTGCACGAGCAGCCGGTGGCCCCCGAACAGCTGCTGTCGGACGACGCCCTGGCCGAGGAGGCCCGGCTGAAATGGGCCATCGAGGCCCTGCAGACCCAGATCGACGAGATGCTGGACGGCCAGCACGGCCTGGTCGGCGCCAGCTACGAGGTGCTCGACACCTATCGCCTGTTCGCTCACGACCGGGGCTGGAACCGGGGCCTGCAGGAGGCCGTGCGCTCCGGCCTGACGGCGGAAGCCGCGGTCGAGCGCGTGCGCTCCGAGCACCGCGCGCGCCTCGGCCAAGCCCGCGACCCCTATCTGCGCGAGCGGCTGCACGACCTGGAAGACCTCAACGACCGGCTGCTGCGGCACCTGTCGGGCGACGTCCACGCCGTGCGCCAACTGCCCGAAGACGCCATCCTGATCGCGCGGAACCTGGGTCCCGCCGACCTGCTGGAATACGACCGCACCAAGCTGAAGGGCATTCTGCTCGAAGAAGGCTCGGCCGCCAGCCACGCCGGCATCGTGGCCCGGGCGCTCGACATCCCGTGCGTGGGCCGCCTGGCCGGCCTGCGCGATCGGGTCAGCGAGGGCGACCCCGTGGTGGTCGACGCCGAGACGGCCGAGGCCTGGCTGCGCCCGCGCCCCGACGTCGTGAAGGCCCTGAAGGCCCGGATGGAGGTCCGCGCCCAGCGCAAGGCCGAGTTCGCCCGCCTGCGCGACACGCCGGCCTTCACCCGCGACGGCTCCAAGATCACCCTGCTGATGAACGCGGGGCTCGCGGTCGATCTCGACATCCTGGGCGAGACGGGCGCGGAGGGCATCGGCCTGTTCCGCACCGAGTTCCAGTTCATGGTCGCCGAGGAGATGCCGCGGCTGGAGGCCCAGACGTCGCTCTACGAGAAGGTGCTGGAGGCCGCCAACGGCATGCCGGTGACCTTCCGCACGCTCGACCTCGGCGGCGACAAGCTGCTGCCGTACATGGAGCTGGAGCGCGAGGACAATCCCGCCCTGGGCTGGCGCGCGGTGCGCATGGGCCTGGACCGTCCGGCCCTTCTGCGCCTGCAGATCCGCGCCCTGATCAAGGCCGCCGCCGGCCGCGAGCTGCGGATCATGTTCCCGCTGGTGGCCAATGTGGACGAGTTCCGCGCCGCTCGCGCCTTCGTCGACCAGGAAGTCGCCTGGGCCCTGAAGCGCGGCCGCCCCGCGCCGGCCCGCCTGGACGTCGGGGCGATGGTCGAGGCCCCGTCGCTTCTGTGGCATTTGGACGCGTTGCTGCCGATGACCGACTTCGTTTCGGTCGGCACCAACGACCTGATGCAGTACCTGTTCGCCGCCGACCGGGGCAATCCGCGGGTGTCGGACCGCTACGACCCGCTGTCGCCGGCTGCTCTGCGCGCGCTGAAGACCATCCAGCAGGCCTGCGAGGACACTGGCACGCCGGTGTCGGTGTGCGGCGAGATGGCGGGTCGTCCGCTGGAGGCTTTCGCCTTGGTGGCCTTGGGTTTCGACCGCCTGTCGATGCCCCCGGCCGGCATCGGTCCCGTCAAGCAGATGGTGCTGTCCTGCGACCGCGAGGCCGCCCGCCGCAACGTCGAAGCTCTGCTGAAAGGGTCCGGCGGGTCCTTGCGGGGCGAGATCGAAACCTTGGCCAGGAAGCTCTATGTCGCCGTCTAGACTGAGGGCGCGTTAACCTTGCGGCCAAGTTTAGTGCATTGAATCCGGCTACTTACTTTGATATCCACAATCAAATGTTAACAAAGGCCGGCTAGAGTCGGCGCAAGATCGGTCGGACTCTCGTGCGACGCGAATTTTCTGGGGTGATCTGTTCGTCATGCCGCTCGACACGGGCAGGGTGAGTCATTTGAGTCTGGTCGCCGAGGGCGACCGGGACGAGGCTGGGGCCGTGACGGCCGGTCAGCCTTCGGTCGATCACGGCGTCGACCTGGGCGAAGCCCTGCGCGCCGCCCGCCTGTTCCACGGCATGACCTTGCAGGACGTGGCCGACGCCACCCGCATCCGCCAGGCCTATGTCGAGGCGCTGGAGGACATGCGCCTGGACGAACTGCCCTCGCGGCCGTTCACCATCGGCTACATCAAGGCCGTGGCCAACCTGCTGCACCTGGACGCCGAGGCGGCCGTGGCCCGCTTCAAGCTGGAAGCCCACGACGACGTCGAGCCCCTGCGCGCGCCGATCGGCGTGCATCGCCAGCGCGACCCGCGCCTGGGCCTGCTGTTGGCCGGCGGCCTGCTGGTCGGCGGCGCCATCGTGCTGTGGAACGTCGCCCAGCGCGCCATGACCCATGACGCCGAGCCCAAGGCCCAGGTGGCCGCCGGCGCGGTTCCGCCCAGCACCCCGACGGCCGTCGCCGCCGGCGGCGCTGGTGGTGACGGGGGCGGCTCGGTGTCGCTCGGCGCGCCGCTGCCGGCTCCGGTCGAGTCGACCACCCCGACGCCTTACGTGACCCCCGGCCTGGAAGCCGCCGCCGCCGCCGGCGGTTCGGCCGACGCCGTGGCCGCCGCCGCCAAGGCCCGCAAGGAAGCCGAGGCCCAGGCCGCGCCCGAGGCGATCGCCAATCTCGGCGCGCCGTTCAAGTCCAAGGGCGCGATATACGGCGCGGCTGCGGCCGACTCGTCGGGCGTGATCCTGCAGGCCCGCAAGTCGACCTCGCTGGTGGTGCGCGGCGCCGACGGCGCGGTCTACTTCACCCGCTGGCTGTCGGCGGGCGACGCCTTCCGCGCCCCGCGCACGCCAGGCCTGGTGGCCGACATCGCCGAGCCGGGCGCCGTCGACGTGTTCGTCGGCGGGGTGCTGACGACGCGCCTGTCGGCCCCGCAGACGCCGCTGGCCAAGCTGATCCCGGTTGCGCCCAAGCCCGTCGCCCCGGCGCCGGCCAAGCCGCAATAGGGTCTTTGGTCGAAGCCTTCGCGCTCGGGCCTTCTATCCGTCACCAAGACCCACTAGATTGGCGCCATGGCCGCTGACCACACCCACGTTCGTCCCTGGCGCATGATCGAGCGCCGCAAGTCGCGCAAGATCCGCGTCGGCAGCGTCGAGGTGGGCGGCGACGCGCCGATCTCGGTGCAGTCGATGACCAACACCCTGACCAGCGACGCCGTCGCGACGCTGAATCAGATCCGCCAGCTGGAAGAGGCCGGCGCCGACATCGTCCGCGTCAGCTGCCCCGACGTCGACAGCACCGAAGCCTTCAAGACCATCGCCCGCGAGGCGAAGGTGCCGCTCGTGGCCGACATCCACTTCCACTACAAGCGCGGCATCGAGGCGGCCCAGGCCGGCGCGGCCTGCCTGCGGATCAATCCGGGCAATATCGGCAGCCCTGACCGCGTGCGCGACGTCGTCAACGCCGCCAAGGACCACGGCTGCTCCATCCGCATCGGCGTCAACGCCGGTTCGCTGGAGCGCGAACTGCTGGAGAAGTACGGCGAGCCGTGCCCCGACGCCATGGTCGAGAGCGCGCTGAACCATGCCCGCATCCTGCAGGACCACGACTTCCACGAGTTCAAGATCAGCGTGAAGGCGTCGGATCCGTTCATGACGGTGGCCGCCTATCACCAGCTGTCGGAACGCATCGACTGCCCGCTGCACCTGGGCGTCACCGAGGCCGGCGCCCTGCGCACCGGCACGGTGAAGAGCGCCATCGGCATGGGCTCGATGCTTTGGGCCGGCATCGGCGACACCATCCGCGTCAGCCTGGCCGCCGATCCGGTGGAAGAGATCAAGGTCGGCTTCGACATCCTGAAGTCGCTGGGCCTGCGCCACCGTGGCGTCAACATCATCGCCTGCCCGTCCTGCGCCCGCCAGGGCTTCAACGTCATCAAGACGGTGGAGCAACTGGAAGAGCGCCTGGCCCACATCGCCACGCCGATGTCGTTGTCGATCATCGGCTGCGTGGTCAACGGCCCGGGCGAGGCGCTGATGACCGACATCGGCTTCACCGGCGGCGGGGCCGGGGCGGGCATGGTCTACATGGCCGGCAAGCCCGACCACAAGCAGTCCAACGAGGGCATGATCGACCACATCGTCGAGCTCGTGGAGAAGAAGGCCGCCGAGCTGCAGGCGGCCCAGGCCGCCAAGGCGATCGCGGCGGAGTAGAGCGGACGGCGCGAAGGCCTCGCGCCAGCGTCGTCGCAAAAGCTTCAACTTTTCAAGGGTGTGCGGGCTGCCGCCGCCTCTTGTCGGTTTGAATTATTTCGATAACAACACTATGTTGCAGCTAGACTGTGCAATTGACCGCGTCTAGGTTGAGCCCTGTAACTTTGAGTTGGGGGCTACATGAACACCTATCTTCGCGGCGCGTCGCTGTTCCTGGCGGCGGCCTCCCTGAGCGCGTGCGCCACCGTCACGCGCGGCACCACCCAGTCCTTCACCGTCGAATCCTCGCCGCCGGCCGAGGTGAAGACCTCGACGGGCTTCAGTTGCCCGTCGACGCCCTGCACCCTGAAGCTGCCCCGCAAGGAAGGCTTCACGGTCACGGTGACCAAGGCCGGCTACAAGACCCACACTTCGGAAGTCGTCAGCAAGATGAGCGGCGGCGGCGGTGCGGCCCTGGCCGGCAACGTCCTGGCCGGCGGCATCATCGGCATGGGCGTCGACGCCTCGAGCGGCGCGCTCAACGACCTGACGCCCAACCCGCTGAAGGTGGTGCTGGAGCCGGAAGTCGCCACGGCGCCCGCGGCTGAAGCCGCCGCCGCCCCGGCCGCGAGCGGCACGCCGTGAGCGCGCTCCGCACTTTCGCCCGCGTCTCGCGCGCGGCCCTGGTCGGCGCGGGCCTGCTGACCCTGGCCGCCTGCGCCAGCGCCTCCAAGCCCGAGCAGATGACCATCACCGCCAGCACGGTTCCGGCCGCCGCTCCCGGCGCGCCGGGCTACAAGGCGTTCCGCGTGGCCGCCGTCCAGGGCGGCGGCGAGACCAACCCGCTGTGGATGTCCAACGTCTCCGACAAGGACTTCAAGCTGGCGCTGGAAACCTCGCTGAAGGGCCTGAACTATCTGGCCGACAGCAGCGACAAGGCTTCGCTGGAACTGAAGGCCAGCATCGTCGACCTGCAGCGGCCGATGGCCGGCATCGACATGTCGGTGACCTCGAAGGTGCGCTACAGCGCCATCCCGGTCGGCGGCGGCGCGCCGGTGTTCGACGACACGGTCGCGGCCACGGGCACGGCTCACTTCGGCGAGTCCCTGCTGGCCGTCGAGCGTCTGCGCAAGGCCAACGAGGCGGCGATGCGGGCCAATATCGAGGCCTTCGTCAAGCGCCTGCAGGAAGGCCTGAAGACCAAGGGCGGCGCCAGCAGCGCCAGCATGTACCAGCAGTAGGCGCTCGCGCCTTCGGCTGTGACGCAAGGACCCGGCGACGCCATGCGTCGCCGGGTTTCCTGTTTCCGGAGGGGAGCGGCTTCAGATCGCCGGCCTCAGATCACTGGTCTCAGATCACCGGTCTGGCGCGCTCGTCGACGTCGGTCAGGGCGGCGGCGACGATCCGCAGGCCCTCTTCCAGCTCGACCCGGTCGGCCGCCGCGCCCAGGGCCAGGCGCACGCCGGTGACCAGGCCCGGCTCGACGATCGGGGCGGCGGGCGGGGTGACCTCGGCGCCGCCGCGCAGGGCGCGGCCGGCCAGGCGCTCGGCCTCCAGCTCGCTCATCGGCAGCCACAGGTGCGGCGCGGTCGGGGTGGCAGGGCCGGAAAGGGCGTTGCCCAGGATCGAGCGGGCCAGGGCGACGCGGGCGGCGGTCTCCTCGCGGATCTCGGCCAGGATGGCGTCGGCCGTGCCGTCCTCGATCCATTGGCCGGCGATCAGCATGCCAAAGCCCGGCGGGGCGTAGGCGATGGCGCGCATGGTCTCGAGGATCCGCTCCAGGGCCGCGTCGTCGGGGGCGATGACGAAGCCGGCCCGCAGGCCCGGGGCCAGGGTCTTGGACACGCCCGAGACGTGGAACGTCCGCTCGGGCGCCAGCATGGCGAGGGGGGGCGGGGCGCTGGGCGCATAGGCGCCGTAGATGTCGTCCTCGATCAGGATCAGGTCGAGGCGGCGGGCGACCGCGACGATCGCCTCGCGCCGGGCCAGCGACATGATCCGCCCGGTGGGGTTCTGCAGGGTGGGCAGCACGGCGACCACCCGCGCGCCGGTGGCGGCGACGGCGGCTTCCAGGGCGTCGGGCCTCAGGCCCTCGTCGTCCATGGCCACGCCTTTCAGACGATAGCCGGCGTGGGCGGCCAGGGCGCGGATGCCGTGGAAGGTCGAGGCCTCGCACAGCACCGCGTCGCCCGGCCGCGCCACCGCGCCGAAGGCCAGGGCCAGGCCCTGCTGGGCGCCGGCGCAGCAGACCAGGCGCCGCCAGTCGGCGGTCTCGAAGCCGGCGCTGCGGGCCAGCCACTCGGCGGCGGCGCGACGATGCCGCTCCAGCCCGGCGGCGGGCGAATAGTCCAGATGATCGGCGAGGTCGGGGCGGCGACGCAGGCGCTGCATCGTCTCGCCGATCACCCGCGAGGCCGGCCAGTTGAGGGCGACGTTCTGGGACAGGTTGATCGGGCCCTCGCGGCGGCGCGGCGAGCCGATCGCGCCGGGGGCGTTGACGAAGCTGCCGCGGCCGACATGGGCGCTGACCAGCCCGGCCTTCTCGGCCTCGACATAGGCCCGGGTGACGGTGCCCAGGCCCAGGCCCAGCCGGTGGGCCAGGTCGCGCTGCGGCGGCAGGCGGGTTCCGGCCGGCAGGGCGCCCGAGGCGACGTCGGCGCGCAGGGCCTCGACCAGGCGCTCGTAGATCGGCGCGTCGCCATCGGGCAGGGCGGGGGTCCAGGCGGCGGCCATCGGGCGCTCCATTCATATTGTCACTGTATCAATATAAGTTTTGACTCATAGATCAATCAAAATCATCACCGTGACATTCCTGTCCAGGGAGGTCCCGATGACCCCGCAACTGATCCTCGCCTTCGTGCTGTTCGCCTTCGCCACCGCCGGCACGCCCGGTCCCAACAACATGATGCTGCTGGCATCGGGCGCGAACTTCGGGTTCCGCCGCACGATCCTGCACATCCTGGGGATCAGCCTGGGCCTGGGGGCGATGGTGCTGGCCATGGGCTTTGGGCTGTCGGGCGTGTTCAAGGCCTGGCCGGTGCTGCACGAGATCCTGCGCTGGGTCGGGGCGGGCTACATGCTGTGGCTGGCCTGGAAGATCGGCACGGCCAAGGGGGTGTCTGAGCGCGAGGCCGGCGGCAAGCCGATGGGCTTCTGGGCCGCGGCCGCCTTCCAGTGGGTCAATCCCAAGGCCTGGGCCATGGCGTTGGGCGCGGTGACCACCTATGCGCCGGAGGGCGGTTCGATCCTGGTCGTGCCGATGCTGGCGGGCCTGTTCATGCTGGTCGGCGCGCCGTGCAGCGCCGCCTGGGCCGGCTTCGGCATGGCCCTGCGCCGGTTCCTCGACCGGCCGGCGGTGCTGCGCGGCTTCAACATCACCATGGCCGTGCTGCTGGTCGTGTCGCTCTACCCCACGATCTTCGGCGGCGGCCATGCGCCCAAGACCGCGCCGCGCGACCTGGCGCTGATCAGCAAGCCCCTGGTCTTCGCCTGGCGCGGTTGAGGGGTCTTGCTACTGGACTCGGCGACGACCGTCTCCCAAGCTTGGCCTCCCAAGGGGGAGAGCTGTATGCCAGACGTTGGCGAGAGGGTTTTTCGAAGGTTCGCCAAGCTCTTCGGAGCGCTGTGCTTCGTCTATGCGGCGGTGTGCGCGTTCAGGACGACAGCGCACACGCTGGACCCGAGCCGGTTTCCTGATGAAGGAGGTTTGGACAAGTTCCTGATCTTCATCGCCCTGGGTTATGGCCTGCGCCTACTGGCGCGGATCGACCAGAAGCTCGACGAGCGTCTTGCAGCGCCGTCGAACTGCAAGACGGACTGACTTGCGCCGGCGCGCCGCGCGGGATCACATCGTCGGGTCCTTTGGAGTTTCCTCGATGCGTCTCGCCGCCGCCCTCGCCGCAACCGTCCTGGCGCTCGCCCCCGCCGCCTTCGCACCTTCGGCCTGGGCCCAGGACATCAAGGTGACCGTGCAGGGCCGCGACAGCATCGTGCTGACCCCGGCCGACTTCGCCGCCCTGCCGCGAGCCAAGGCGACCATGGTCGAGGGCGGCAAGAGCGCCGTCTACGAAGGCGTGCTGCTGAACGCCGCCCTGGTCCAGGCCGGCGTGGTGCACGGCGACCGGCTGATGGGCCGCTACCTGAACCAGGTAGTGATCGTGAAGGCGGCCGACGGCTACACCTCGATCCTGTCGCTGGCCGAGACCGACCCGTTCTACCGCGACAATCCGGTGGTCATCGCCGACCGCAAGAACGGCCAGCCGCTGGACGCCCGCGAAGGCCCCTACCGGGTGGTGGTGGATGGCGACAGGAAGCCCTCGCGCTCAGCCAGGCAGGTGAGCGCCATCGAGGTGCGGCCGGCCTACTGAGCCTGGACAATCGACGCGAACCGGCGAAGCCTGCTCGCTAAACGATTGTGGGGCTTTCCGTGACCAAGCTTATCCTCAACCGCCGCGGCCTGTTGGCGGCGACCCTGGCCTTCGCCGCCGCGCCGGCCCTGGCGCACGCCGCGGCGGCGACCTCGACCACCACCCTCAAGGTCGGCGACCGCGACGTCGAACTGACCATCGTGCGCCCGGACGCGCCCAAGGGCGTGGTGATCTTCTCGCACGGGGCGGGCGGCTGGCCGGCCGCCTACGGCGCCCTGTTCGACCTGTGGAGCCAGGCCGGCTTCATGGTGGTCGCGCCGCTGCACGTCGATTCCCAGAAGAACCCCAATCGCCTCGACCTGCGTGCGGCCTTCCCGCTGCGCCTGGCCGACCTGGCGGCCGCCGCCGACTACGCCGCCAAGGCCGCGCCGGGCCTGCCGACGGCCTCGGCCGGCCACTCCTACGGCTCGCTGATGTCGCTGATCCGGGGCGGGGCGCTGGAGGGGATGATCCCGGCCCAGGACCCGCGCACCAAGGCCGTGCTGTGCTTCTCCAGCCCGGGCGTCATCAAGGGTCTGATCGGTCCGACCGCCTACCAGGGCGTCAAGGGACCCATGCTGATGATCACCGGCGACAAGGACGTCCTGCCGGGCATGATCGAGGACTGGCATGAGCACCTCTATCCGTTCGACACCAGCGCGGCCGGGGCCAAGTACCTGTGGGTCGGCAAGGGCGTCGGCCACAGCATGTCCTACCAGCCTCAGGCGCTCGGTTTTCCCGAGGCCTCGGCGCTGAGTGTGGCCTTCCTGAAGGCCAAGGTGCTGGGTGACGCGGCCGCCGAGGCCGCGCTGGCGGCGCAGGCCTCGACGCCCCTGGCCGACTGGAAGACGCGATAAGGCGGTCGGACGGCCCTAGGCCGCCCGCACCCGTTCCGCGCCCAGGTTCAGGTAGTCGCGCTTGCCCAGCGGCACGCCGTGATGGCGCAGGATGTCGTAGGCGGTCACGACGTGGAACTGGAAGTTCGGCAGGGCGAACTCCAGCAGGTAGTCCAGCCCCGTGAAGCCCAGGGTGAGCGGGCCGGCGGGGAACACCACCTCGCGGGTCTCGGCCCCTTCGAAGGCTTCGGCCGGAACGCTTTGCACATAGGCCAGGCTGCGGGCCACGCGATCCTGCAGCTGGGCGAATGTGGTCTCGTCGTCGGTCATGGGCGGGGCGCCGCCGCCGCTCAGGCGGGCCATGGCGCCGCGGGCCGCGTCGGAAGCGCGCTGGATCTGGCCGGCCAGCGGCAGCATGTCTTCGAACAGACGGGCCTGGACGAAGGCGTCCGGGTCGGCGCCGGCGGCTTCCGCATGGGCCTTGGCCTTGTCGAGCAGGTTCGATAGCGTGGTCAGGCCGCGCGTGAAGGCGGTGGCCGTGACGTGGTGGATCGAAAAGGACATGGGCGTTTCCCTGGGCAGGCCGCGGCGCGCGGCCGGCTCTACGACTAGCTAGCGCCAGTCCTGTGAGTTTTCAAACGATACTGATGGCGGTGGGCGTCAGCAGTCGACGGCTTGGCCGCGCCTCCATTCCCTTCCCCCCGGAAAGGGCCTAGAGAAGCCGGCCCCATCCTTCAGCCGTGCGATCTCTTCCCTTGCGACTGCCCCAGGCCCGCCTCGACCAGGTTCTCGACCGTTTCCGCGAAGTGGAGGCCCGCATGGGCGCGGCCACCGACGGCGGCGAGATCGTCAAGCTCTCCAAGGAGCACGCCGAGCTGCGGCCGGTGGCCGAGGCCGTCGAACGCCTGGCCAAGCTGAGCGCCGAGCGCGCCGAGCTGGACGAGATGGCCGCCGATCCCGAGATGGCCGCCATGGTCCGCGACGAGATCGAGGCTCTCGACGAGCGCCTGCCGATCCTGGAGCGCGAGCTGGCCTTGATGCTGGCTCCCAAGGACAAGGACGAGAACGCTTCGGCCATTCTCGAAGTGCGGGCCGGCACCGGCGGCGACGAGGCGGCGCTGTTCGCCGGCGACCTCTTCCGCATGTACCAGCGCTACGCCGTCACCCAGGGCTGGCGGGTCGAGGTCGACAGCGTCTCCGAAGGCGAGATGGGCGGCTACAAGGAAATCATCGCCTCGATCACCGGCGACGGCGTGTTCGGCCGGCTGAAGTTCGAGAGCGGCGTGCACCGGGTGCAGCGCGTGCCCGAGACCGAGGCCCAAGGCCGCATCCACACCTCGGCCGCGACGGTGGCCGTGCTGCCCGAGGCCGAGGACGTCGAGATCGACATCAAGGAAAGCGATCTGCGGATCGACACCTACCGCTCGTCCGGCGCCGGCGGCCAGCACGTCAACAAGACCGACTCGGCCGTGCGCATCACCCACTTGCCCACGGGCGTGGTGGTGACGTCGTCGGAAAAGAGCCAGCACCAGAACCGCGCCAAGGCGATGAAGAACCTGAAGGCCCGGCTCTACGACATGCAGCGCCAGGCCCTGGACGACGCCCGCTCCGACGCCCGCAAGAGCCAGGTCGGCAGCGGCGACCGCTCCGAGCGCATCCGCACCTACAACTTCCCGCAGGGCCGGGTGACGGATCACCGGATCAACCTGACCCTCTACAACCTGGCCAAGGTGATCGAGGGCGAGTCCCTGGACGACGTCATCAACCCGCTGATCGCCGAGGACCAGGCCGCGCGCCTGGCGAGCCTGGAAGACTAAGGCCCTTCTCCCCTTGCGGGAGAAGGTGTCGGCGCAAGCCGACGGATGAGGGGTCTCTCAGACGCAAAACGCCGCGAAAGCTGATCGGCTTTCGCGGCGTTTCTGTGCGTGCGACCCCTCACCCGACCTCCTTCGGAGGCCACCCTCTCCCGCAAGGGGAGAGGGATCAGATGGCTTTCTCCATCACCACGAAGCTCAGATCGTCCCGCAGCGGCTTGCCGAAGCGGTCGTCGCCGTGGGGGAAGGGGCGGGTTTCGCCGGTGAGGGCGTAGCCGCGGCGTTCGTACCAGGCGATCAGGGTGTCGCGGATGTGGACCACGGTCATCTGCATCCGGACCGCGCCGCGCTCGCGGGCGAAGGCCTCGCCGGCCGCCAGCAGGGTGCGGCCCAGCTGCCGGTCCTGCAGGTCGGGGCGGATGGTCAGCATGCCCAGGTACCAGACGCCCGGCTCGGCCGGCTCCAGCCAGACCGAGCCCAGGATCGGGCCTTCCGCCTCATCGCGGGCGGTCAGGATCACCGCGTCCGGCGAAGCGGCCAGGTCGGCCTGCAGGCTTTCCAGGTCGATGCGCTGGCCGTCGATATAGCCAGCCTCGGTGGTCCAGCCGGCCTGGGCGCCCTGGCCGCGATAGGCGGAATTGACCAGGGCGACGAGGGCGTCGTGTTCGGAAGGAAGGGCGGGGGCGAAGATCATGGCCGCGAGCTAAGCCATGGGTCGCGCGCGGCGCCAAGCCCGGGGCTTGAGGCCTCAGGGCTCGGGCGGCGGCGGTTCCTTGCGGCCCATCCGCGTCGCGTGCCCCCAGTAGCGGCCGCCGATGCGTTTGACCGTGCCGGCCTCGCGCTTGATCATCTCCCAGGGATGGAAAGCCAGACCGACGGTGTCGGCCATGGCCGCGCCGCGCGCGCCCATCGGCTTTTCGGGGCCGGTGGTCGAGTCGTGGGCGGTCTGGTGCTCGATCTCGGCGTTGAGCTCGGCCCCGATCAGCACGGTCATGATCGAGAACCACACCCAGACCATGAAGGCGATCACCGCCCCCAGCGGGCCATAGGTGGCGTCGTAGTGGGCGATGCGGTTGACGTAGAGCGAAAAGCCCAGCGAGCCGATCAGCCAGGCGGCCGCCCCGAACAGCGCGCCCAGCACCACCCAGCGCCAGCGCGGACGGGCCCGGCAGGGGGCGAAGCGGTAGAGCATGGCGAAGGCCAGGGCGGTGACCAGCCATACCGTCAGCCAGCGCAGCGGGATCCACAGGGCGGCGATCGCGCCCAGGCCCAGGCGTTCGAAGGCGATCGGCAGGGCGATCAGCACCGCGGCGATGAACACCGCATAGACCAGGGCGCACAGGGTGAAGCCGTAGGTCAGCAGGGTCTTGCCGACGAAGTGGCGTTTCTCGTCCTCGTCATAGGCGACGTTCAGCCCGTCGAAGAGCGCCTTCATGCTGGCGTTGGCGCTCCAGATCGACAGCAGCAGGCTGACCACGAAGGCCAGGCCCAGCTTGCTTCCCTCCTGGCTGGCCAGGCGCAGCATCTGCTCGCCGACGATCTGGACGACGCTGGCGGGGAAGACGGTGGCCATCTCCTGCAACTGCTTCTCCACCGCCCCGACGTCGGCGAACAGGCCATAGAGCGAGACGAAGGCGCCGATGGCCGGGAACAGGGCCAGCAGGGTGTAGAAGGTCACGCCGCCGGCGACCGAGGGCAGCTTGTCGACGCTGATCTCGCGGGCGGTGCGCCAGAGGATGTCGCGCCAGCCGAGCAGGGGAATGCCATGGGGATGCCGGGCGGCGCGGCCGCGCCGGGGCTCGGCGGCGTCGAACTCGTCGGGCGGCATGGTCCGGTCTTCCGACAGGCCGGGCGGCGGGGCGTGGGGCTCCTCGACCGGCTCCAGCCGCTTGGGGAAGGCGAACGGCGCGACCGCCAGCAGCAGGATCCAGGGCGCGAGGTGATAGGGCCGTGTGGCCAGCCACGACCGGATGGGGCGTCGCGGCGCGGTGTCGGTCATGAACGGGCCTCCCGGGCTTGGGAAATTCGCGAGCGGGCGCTGCGTTCCTTGATCTTGCCAAGCCTCAGCTGCGCGACCACCTTGCCGCCATGCAAGCCCAGGTCGCCTCGCTCTATCGTCATCCCGTCAAGGGCTTTACGCCCGAGCGCCTGGAGGCGGCGACGCTGAGCGCGGGCGCCTGCTTCCCGTGCGACCGGCTCTATGCGGTCGAGGACGGTCCCAGCGGCTTTGACGCCGACGCGCCGGGCCACCTGTCGAAGATGAAGTTCACCGTGCTGGCCAAGATCCCGCAGGTGGCCAAGGCGCGCACGGCCTATGACGAGGAAAGCGGCGTGCTGACCGCCTCGGCCGAGGGGCTGGAAGCCTTCGCCGGCGACCTGCGCGGCGAGGAAGGGCGGCGCGGTTTCGAGGCGTGGCTGGCGGCCCTGCTGGGCGATGAGGCGAGAGGTCCGCTGCGGGTGCTGGAGGGGCCGGGCGCGCACCGGTTCATGGACAGCAAGTCGGGCTTCGTCTCGATCGTGAACCTGGCCAGCGTGCGCGACCTCGCCGAAAAGGTCGGCCGTCCGGTCGATCCCCTGCGCTTCCGCGCCAATCTCTATGTCGAGGGCTGGCCGGCCTGGGCCGAGAACGACTGGACGGGAAAGACGGTGAGCGTCGGCGCGGCGACCGCCCAGGTTCTCAAGCCCATCGTCCGTTGCGCGGCCACCCACGTCGATCCGATCACCGCCGAGCGCGACATCGAGGTGGTGAAGGCGCTGTTCGACAACTACGGCCACACCTTCTGCGGCATCTACCTGAACGTCACCGAAGGCGGTTCGGTGGGGCAGGGGGATGCGGTGGTGGTCGAGGCCTGAGGGCGAGCGCTCAGCGCCATAGCGTCAGCGCGGGGTCCTCGCGCACGGGGGCGAACAGCGGATCGTCTCGCTCCATCGCCGCCCATTTCGGATTGAGGCGATGCAGGGCCGAGAGCGCCTGAACGGCCGCGGCGCGGTCGCCCATCGACATCTGCAGGCGCGCGGCCCGGCGCCAGACGCGGTCCCAGTCGCCGCCCAGGCCGATGGCGACGGCGATGTCGCTTCTGGCGGCGTCCAGACGGCCCCGGCGCGCGGCGCGTTCGGCGCCGGCCAGCCGCTCGTTGGCCTGGCGAAGGTTCAGCAGCCGGCGAAGGTCGGCGATCGGGGCGTCGGAGGCGTCCACCCGCAGGTCGACGTCGCTCCAGCCGCCCTCGACGGTGCGGACCAGCAGGGCCGCCGACATCCGCCCGGTGGTCTGGCCGCCCGCCGCCTCGCCGGCTTCCAGGGCGGCGAGCAGGCGATCGGGCAGGGGACCGGCGGTCCGCGCGAACGCCGCCTGCATCGCCTCGAGCACCTTGGCGCTTTCCAGGCCGTTGCCCTGGACGCTGTAGCCGGCCTGCGCCTGGTGGCCGGCCCAGGCGGAGGCGGCCGCCTTGTCGCCGGTGAAGGCGAAGGCCCGTCCGTCGGCCGCGACCACGGCGACCTGGCGCCAGCTCTGGTCCTGGTCCTCGAAGCCGCCGTCCTCGGCCAGCAGAGTGGCGACGACCTTCTGCGGATCCTGGCCCTGGGCCAGCAGGCGCAAGCCCTTGGGGCCGTAGTGCGGATTGGTCTCGAACTGGGTGACGACCGCGCCGACGCCGCCCTCGGCGTAGGCCACGCTGGCGCCGACGGCCAGGTTGTTGGTGGCGACCGCCACCCCGCAGGTCTTCTGCGCGTCGCAGGCGGCGATGGAGAAGGTGGCGCTGGCGGGCGTGGCCAGGGCGACGAGGCCGCAGCCGGCGAGACCCGCGATGATCGAACGAAGCACGTCGTCTTCCCCCTCAACTCGACCGCGACTGTTCCGACCCGGTCGCCGGGTGTCACGTGAAAAGCGGTTCATGCCGAGGGGGCGGTCCATGGCAGGTCCGGACAAGCAACGGCGCATCGCCGACGCTAATCCATCTGCAATCTCGCCCTCGCCGCCGCGACGCGCTATTGGAGCCGCCATGACCCTCACTCTCGTCAAAGCCTGGAACGGCGCCAAGGAGCGCCTGAAGGAAGCCGGCATCGATCAGCCCGCCATCGACGCGCGCCTGATGCTGGAAGTCGCCGCCGGCGTCAGCCGCACCGACATCATCACCGACCCCTATCGCGAGCTGACCGCCGAGCAGGTGGCCACGCTGGACGACTACCTGGAGCGCCGCGCCCGCCGCGAGCCGGTCAGCCACATCATCGGCCGCAAGGGGTTCTGGAAGATCCTGCTGTCGGTGACTAAGGACGTGCTGACCCCGCGCCCCGAGACCGAGGTCATCGTCGACGAGGTGCTGAAGGCCTTCCCCGAGACCATGGCCTTCAACCTGCTGGACCTGGGCGTCGGCTCGGGCTCGATGCTGATGGCCATCCTGGCCGAGCGTCCGGCCGCCAAGGGCCTGGGGATCGACATCTCCGAAGAGGCCCTGGCCGTGGCGCGCGAGAACGCCGCCAACCTGGATCTCGACGGTCGCCTGGCGCTGATGCGCGGCGACTGGACGACGGGCCTGGGCGATGCGTCGTTCGACGTGGTGGTGTCCAACCCGCCCTACATCCCGACCGCCCATATCGACACCCTGGAGCCGGAAGTGCGCGACCACGAGCCGCGCCTGGCGCTGGACGGCGGGAGCGACGGCCTGAGCGCCTATCGCGCCCTGGCGCCCGAGATTCTGCGGGTGCTCAAGCCCGGCGGCCTGTTCTGCGTCGAGATCGGTTTCGACCAGTCGGCGGACGTCGAGATCCTGTTCAAGGCGGCCGGCGCGCAGAACGTGCGGACGGTCAAGGACCTCTCCACCCACGACCGCGTTGTCACGGGGTTCAAAAACCCCTTGGAAACGGCCGCGTGAGGCGCTAGACGAAAGGGGTCTCCTTCCAAATCGCCGGGTGACGGGAAGAGCGGTCGTTTCGACGGTCGCCAGACGCATCCGGCAGGCGCGAACGGCCGACGAGGCCGAAAGCCGCGCCCGATCCGGACGGAGACTCTACGGAAACCCAGGTCTCAAGAACATCGAAGGCGAGCCCGAGACGGGCCCACCCAGTCTCAAGAGACCGAATACCGATCGAGGCAAAGCTTCCCGGTCGGACAGGTTCAGAAGAGAAGATGAGAGATTTCAAGGGCATGAAGCGCCAGCGTGGCCGCAACAACCGCGGGGGCGGTGGTGGCAAGCCACAGCAGCACAACGCCAACCGGGCCTTCGATTCGAACGGTCCCGACGGCGTGAAGGTCCGCGGCGCGGCCCAGAGCGTCTATGAAAAGTACCAGCAGCTGGCCCGCGACGCCTCGTCGTCCGGCGACCGGGTGCTGGCTGAGAACTACCTGCAGCACGCCGAGCACTATTTCCGTGTGCTGCGCGCCATCCAGCCGAATCGTTCGGTCAGCGACATCATCGGCAAGGACGCCTACTCGGCGTACGAGATCGACTTCGAGGCCGAGCCGGAAGAAGTCGTCGAGGCCCCGGCCGCCGTCGAGACGCCCGCCGAGGGCGCTGAAGGCGGCGAGGGCGGCGAAGGTCAGGGCGAACAACGCCGCGACCGCAACCGCGACCGCTTCGAGAACCGTGACCGCGATCGCAACCGCGACGACCGTCCCCGCGATGGCCAGGGCCAGGGCGAACAGCGCCGCGACCGTTGGCGCGACCGCGACGACCGCGACCGCAGCCGCGACGACCGTCCCCGTGATGATCGGCCCCGTGATGATCGCCCGCGCGATGATCGTCCCCGTGACGACCGCCCGCGTGACGACCGTCCCCGCGAAGACCGCTTCCGCGACCGCGACGATCGCCCCCGTGATGACCGCCCCCGTGATGATCGGCCGCGCGACGACCGTCCCCGCGAAGAGCGCCAGCCGCGCGAAGAGCGTCCGGCGGCCGAAGGCGGCGAATTCCAGGGCGAGGCCCGCGAAGGCCGCCGCTCGCGCCGCGACCGGGATCGTGACCGCAATCGCGACCGTGACCGCGGCGAGCGTGATCCGCTGGCCGTGATCGAGCCGGAAGCCGCCCCGCTGGGCGGCGGCGAGGCCTCGGTGAGCGAAAGCTCGCCGGTGCTGCGCGGCCAGGACGGCGCGGTAAGCCACGCCCCGGCGTTCCTCGGCCGCAAGTCCGAGCCGAAGGCCGCCAAGGTCGAGGCCGAAGCCGCTCCGGCGGCCGAGACCCCCGCCGCTCCGGCCCCCGAGGCCGCCGGCGAAGAGGTCAAGAAGCCCCGTCGTCGCCGCGCCCCGCGCAGCTTCGAAGGCGGCGACGCTCCGGCTTCGGAATCCGAAGAAGCTTGAGACTTACCCTCCGCGAGGCCTTGGCTATTGCTAAACCCATAGGCTAGGCTCTCCTGGACGACAGGAGAGCCGGCCATGGGCGGGCGTGGAGCTAAGGCCGGCGGCGCGGGCGAAGAGGCCCGCTATCGCGCCATCGTCGATACGGCGGTGGACGCGATCGTCGTGATCGACGAGCACGGCCGCATCGAGGCGTTCAATCCCGCCGCCGAGCGGCTGTTCGGTTACACCGCCGCCGATATGATCGGGTCCAACGTCAAGGCCCTGATGCCCGAGCCGCATCACGCGGGGCACGACGGCTATCTCGAGACCTACCGCGCCACCGGCGAGCGCCGGATCATCGGCATCGGCCGCGAGGTGTTCGGCCGCCGGCAGGACGGCTCGACCTTCCCCCTCGAACTTTCGATCGCCGAATGGCGCTCGGGCGGACGGCGGTTCTTCACCGGCGTGATGCGCGACGTCACCGAGCGCAAGCGGACCGAGGAGCTGCAGAGGCTGCTGGTCAACGAGCTCAATCACCGGGTCAAGAACACCCTGGCCACCGTGCAGTCGGTGGCCGGCCAGACCCTGCGCAACGCCGCCGACCTGGGCGACGCCCGCGAGTCCCTGACCACCCGCCTGCTGGCCCTGGCCCGCACCCACGACATCCTGACCCGCGAAAGCTGGGAGGGCGCGGACCTGCGCGACATCCTGGCCGGACTGATCGAATCCTACGGCGACGCCACGCGCTTCACCTTGTCGGGACCTTCGGTGCGGCTGTCGCCGAAGACGGCCCTGTCGCTGTCGCTGGCCCTGCACGAGCTGACCACCAACGCCACCAAGTACGGCGCCCTTTCCACCCCCGCCGGCCAGGTCGCGATCGGCTGGAGCCGGGAAGGCGAGGGCGAGGACGAGCGCCTGCGGCTGGGCTGGAAGGAGAGCGGCGGGCCGCTGGTTTCCCCACCCGAGCGCCAGGGCTTCGGCAGCCGCCTGATCACGCGGGGCCTGGCCCTGGAGCTCGATGGCGAGGCGACGCTCGACTACCAGCCCGACGGGGTGGCCTGCGCCATCGTCGCCCGTCTTCGTCGCAAGCCGGCCGCCAACGCCGTACCGGCCCGAGGAGCCGCCTGAATGCGCGTTCTGATCGTCGAGGACGAGATCATGGTGGCCATGCTGGTCGAGGACCTGCTGACCGACCTCGGCTGCGAGGTCACCGGCCCGGCCGTCTCGGCCGAAAGCGCCGTCGAGGCCGCGCGGCGCGAGAAGGTCGACTTCGCCCTGCTGGACGTCAACCTGGACGGCGGCACCTCGTTCGCGGCCGCCGACGTGCTGCGCGAGCGCGGCGTGCCCTTCGCCTTCGTCACCGGCTATGGCGACCAGGGCGTGCGGGCCGACCTGCGCGACGCCCCGATCCTCAGCAAGCCGGTCGATCCCAGGCACCTGGCGCGGACGATCGCCGCGGCGCGCTGAACGAACCGCTCCGAGGTCTGGGGAGTTATCCACGCTCCTTCGACGTTCCCAGGAGCCGCCCATGCGCGCCGTCGCCGCCATCGTCCTGTCCCTCGCCGCCGCCGCTCCGGCCCTCTCCGCCCCGGCCTGGGCCGCCTCGGGCGACTGGCGGCGCGACGCCAGCCGCGACGACGTGCGGCGCATCGAGCGGCTGGACGAGGCCTGGGACGCGGCGCTTTCGGAGGCGCGCCGGGGCGGTCACGGGCGTGAACTGCGGGCGCTGGGCCCGCTGGTCGATCCGCGCGCGGCCCTGGCCCGTCCGCAGCCGACGCCGGGCGCCTATCGCTGCCGCACCATCAAGCTGGGCAGCCAGGACGGGCGCGGCCTGCCTTACGTCGCCTACGGCTGGTTCCGCTGCCGGGTGGAGCTGACCCCGGGCGGCGACCTGATCCTCGAAAAGACCACCGGCTCGCAGCGCCAAGCCGGCAACCTCTATCCCGACGCGCCGCGCCGCCAGGTGTTCCTGGGCGCCGTCGCCTGGGGCGACCGCGAGGGGCGCGCGACCTACCGCCGAGACCCGCAACGCGACCAGGCCGGGGTGTTCGAGCGGGTCGGCGCGAACCGCTACCGCCTGGTGCTGCCGTGGCCTCAGCAGGAGTCGAAGCTCGACATTCTCGAACTGCGCCGCTGACGCGCAAGGGAAGACCCCTATGACCCGGTGGTTGCAAGCGCGCCCCGAGCCGACTTAAGTCGGGGCGCAGACCAACCAGCCCCCGAGCCGCCCATGCTTCGCCGCCCGTCGCTTGCCCTGTTCGCCGTCCTGGCGTCGACGGCGGCGCTTTCCGCCTGCGCCTACAACGCCGAGCTCGGTCGCGACCAGTTCGCGGTGGTCGACGACGCGGCCCTGGCCCGTTCGGGCGAGCAGGCGTGGAACGAGGCGCTGCGCACCGGCAAGATCTCGCAGGATCCGCGGCTGAACGCCCGGGTCGAGCGGGTGGGCCAGCGGGTGGTCACGGCCGCGGGCCTGGCTGACCGTCCGTGGGACTATGTGGTGTTCGACAATCCGGTGCCCAACGCCTTCGTGCTGCCGGGCGGCCATGTGGGCGTCAATTCGGGGCTGGTGCAGCTGGTCGACAACGACGACCAGCTGGCCGCCGTGCTGGGCCACGAGGCCGCGCACGTGGTCGCCCGCCACGCGGCCGAGCGCTATTCGCAGCAGATGAGCACGCAGTTGGTGCTGGCCATCGCCCAGGCGGCCGCCGGCGGCGGGGCCAGCGACGGCGGCAAGGCCGTCTCGGCGCTGGGTGGGGCGGGGGCTCAGGTCGGCTTCCTGCTGCCGTTCTCGCGCAAGCACGAACTGGAGGCCGACCGCCTGGGCGTCGACTTTATGCAGCGCGCCGGCTACCGGCCGCGCGAGGCCGTGGTCCTGTGGCGCAAGATGCAGGCCCAGGGCGGTTCGAACCGCGCCGAGTTCACCTCGACCCACCCGTCGGACGCCACCCGCATCCAGGCCCTGGAAACTTATATCGCCAGCAAGGGCTGGTGACGCCTTGTGTGGCCTGAAGGTCACACTACATCCCCTGACAGGTCGGGCCGCGCTCATCGGAGGCGGCCTGGTCTGATCCGCCTAACAAGGGGACGTTCAGAGTGAAGATCGACATCTATTCCGACCGCGCCAAGCAGGCCGTGCAGTCCGCGCAGAGCCTGGCCCTGGCCCGTGGTCACCAGCAGCTCGGGCCCGAACACCTTCTGAAGGTGCTGCTGGAAGAAAAGGACGGGCTTTCGCGCACCATCATCGTCAACGCCGGCGGTCGTCCCGACGCGGCCGACGCGGCCGTGGACGCGATCCTGGCCAAGAACCCGCGCGTCGACGGCGCCGGCGGCCAGCTCTACATGAAACCCGACACGGCCCGGGTTTTCGCCACCGCCGAGGACGGCGCCAAGAAGGCCGGCGACGCCTTCGTCACCACCGAGCGCCTGCTGGTCGCCATCGCCAAGGACGGCGGCGACGTGGCCAAGGTGCTGAAGGACGCCGGCGTCTCGGCCCAGAGCCTGGAAACCGCCGCGGCCGCCCTGCGCAAGGGCCGCACCGCCGACAGCGCCAACGCCGAGGAAGGCTATGACGCCCTCAAGCGCTACGCCCGCGACCTGACGGCGGCCGCCCGCGACGGCAAGATCGACCCCGTGATCGGTCGCGACGAAGAGATCCGCCGCACCATCCAGGTCCTCTCCCGCCGCACCAAGAACAACCCGGTGCTGATCGGCGAGCCCGGCGTCGGCAAGACCGCCATCGTCGAGGGCCTCGCGCAACGCATCGTCAACGGCGACGTGCCCGAGAGCCTGAAGGACAAGAAGCTGCTGTCGCTCGACATGGGCAGCCTGATCGCCGGCGCGAAGTATCGCGGCGAGTTCGAGGAGCGGCTGAAGGCCGTGCTCGGCGAGGTAACGGCCGCCGAGGGCTCGATCATCCTGTTCATTGACGAGATGCACACGCTGGTCGGCGCGGGGAAGAGCGACGGGGCCATGGACGCCTCGAACCTGCTCAAGCCCGCCCTGGCGCGCGGCGAGCTGCACTGCGTCGGCGCCACCACGCTCGACGAGTACCGCAAGCACGTCGAGAAGGACGCCGCCCTGGCCCGCCGCTTCCAGCCGGTGTTCGTGCAGGAGCCGACGGTGGAGGACACCGTCTCGATCCTGCGCGGCCTGAAGGAGAAGTACGAGGTCCACCACGGGGTGCGGATCAGCGACAGCGCCATCGTGGCCGCCGCGACGCTGTCCAACCGCTACATCGCCGACCGCTTCCTGCCCGACAAGGCCATCGACCTGGTGGACGAGGCGGCCAGCCGCGTGCGGATGGCGATCGACAGCAAGCCCGAGGAGCTCGACGAGATCGACCGCCGCCTGGTGCAGCTGAAGATCGAGCGCGAGGCCCTGTCCAAGGAAACCGACGCCGCCTCCAAGCAGCGCCTGGAGAACCTGGAGGTCGAGATCGACGACCTGCAGTTCCGGTCGGACGAAATGACCGCCCGCTGGAAGGCCGAGAAGGACAAGGTCGGCGGCGCCGCTCAGGCGCGCGAGGCCCTGGACCGTCTGCGCGCCGACCTGGCCAACGCCCAGCGGGCCGGCGACTTCGCCCGCGCTGGCCAGCTTCAGTACGGCGAGATCCCGGCGCTCGAAAAGCGCCTGGCCGACGCCGAGGCCGGCGAGACCGGCGGGGAGAAGGCCCTGACGCCGGAAGTCGTCGACGCCGAACAGATCGCCGCCGTCGTCAGCCGCTGGACCGGCGTGCCGGTCGAGAAGATGCTGGAGGGCGAGCGCGAGAAGCTGCTGCAGATGGAGGTCGCCCTGCGCTCGCGCGTGGTCGGCCAGGACGAGGCCCTTGAGGCGGTGTCCGACGCCGTTCGCCGCGCCCGCGCCGGCCTGCACGACCCCACGCGCCCGATCGGCTCGTTCCTATTCCTGGGCCCGACGGGCGTGGGCAAGACCGAGCTGACCAAGGCCCTGGCCGAGTTCATGTTCGCCGACGAGCATGCGATCACCCGCATGGACATGTCGGAATACATGGAGAAGCACTCGGTCAGCCGTCTGATCGGGGCGCCTCCGGGCTATGTCGGCTACGACGAGGGCGGGGCGCTGACGGAGGCTATCCGTCGCCGTCCGTACCAGGTGGTGCTGTTCGACGAGATCGAGAAGGCCCACCCGGACGTCTTCAACGTGCTGCTCCAGGTGCTGGACGACGGTCGTCTGACCGACGGGCAAGGCCGCACGGTCGACTTCCGCAACACGATCATCATCATGACCTCCAACCTCGGCGCCGAGTTCCTGGCCAACCAGGAGGACGGGGCCGACGTGGAAGAGGTCCGGCCCCTGGTCATGACCACGGTGCGCGGCCACTTCCGGCCGGAGTTCCTGAACCGGATCGACGAGATCATCCTGTTCAAGCGGCTCGACCGCTCGAACATGAGCGACATCGTCCGCATCCAGCTGGGTCGGGTGGAGAAGCTGCTGGCCGACCGCCGCATGAGCCTGGCGCTGGACGCCGGCGCCCTGCAGTGGCTGGCCGACAAGGGCTACGACCCGGTCTATGGCGCACGCCCGCTCAAGCGCGTGATCCAGAAGGAACTGGTCGACCCGATCGCCCGCCGTCTGCTGGCCGGCGAGCTTGAGGATGGCGGCGTCATCGCGGTGGGAGCGGATGCCGAGGGCTTGTCCTTCGGCCGGGCGACCTTGCAGTAGGCTCTGGGCACTAAGCCCTGGCCGATCGATTTCGACGAAGCGCGCGCTCCGGCCTCCGGAGCGCGCGTTTTTCGTTTGAAGTCGCGCGAAAGCTCCCTACATCTGGAGGACGAGCGATGCGCCGCCGCGCCCGTTTCAGGCCGGCCGGCGATTCCGTCCGATGTCCTTTCGGGACCCGACGGCGGCTCGCGGGCCCCTCCGAGCGGCCAAAAATCCCCATCCCATTCGAAAATAATTCGTGGAACCAAACCGGCGTTCGCACGATCGCGCGCGGTCTATAAAGTCACCAAGAACATAGGTTCAAAGCGGCGCCAATCGCGACAAGAACACGCCCATTTTTCGCCTCTGTCACCTGACGGTTTCGTAATGCGAAAGCTGAACGACCCGGATGGAGTGTGTAGGTCCAAGGTCAAGCTTTATTGGATCAATGAAGAGAGAAGGCGAACAATGATCGGCCAAGTCAAAGGCAGCTTGAAGATGGCGGCGGTGGTCGCGCTGGTGGCTGGGGGCCTGGCGGTCAGCGGCTGCGCGACCAAGAAGTACGTCAACACCCAGGTCGGCGGGGTCGCCACCCGCGTCGACGGGCACGACACCCAGATCGCTGAACTGGACAAGACCTCGCGCGAGGCGCTGGAGCGCGCCACGGCGGCCGGCAAGCTGGCCGAGGGCAAGTTCATGTACTCGATGGTGCTGTCCGACGATTCCGTGAAGTTCCCGACCGACCAGGACGCCCTGTCGCCGGAGGCCGAGCAGCGCCTCGCCGACTTCGCGTCGAAGCTCAAGGAAGAGAACAAGAACGTCTACCTGGAAATCCAGGGCTACACCGACGCCACCGGCGAGACCGGCTACAACGAAAAGCTCGGCCAACGCCGCGCCGACGCGGTGCGCAAGTATCTGTCCCGTCAGGGCGTGGCCCTGAACCGGATGGCGACCATCTCGTACGGCTCGGAAGATCCGATCGCCCCGAACGAGACCAAGGAGGGCCGGGCGCAGAACCGCCGGGTCGTGATCATGGTGCTCGCCTAGGCCTTACCGCCCAGGACGCCAAGACCGGCGGGCGAGGACTCCACATCTCGCCTGGCCGGCCCGAGCGCCAGACTGAACCTTGGGCGGTCCCGGAAACGGGGCCGCCTTTTTTCGTGGTCTGATCTTTGGGCGAGGCGACTTCCGCCCGCTGATCCTTCCCCCAAATTCGTCTCTCCCCGCGAAGGCGGGGACCCAAGCTGGCTTTCAGGATGGGGCGCGGCCGTGGATCATCCGCAGACTCGGCTTGGATCCCCGCCTTCGCGGGGATGCGCGGTGAAAAAGCGCCTCGGTTTCCGAATGGTCAGCCGTCAGGGCAGGGCGGGGAAGCCGCCGGTCTGGCGAAGGGCCTCGGCCAGCGCCATGCCCGCGGTCACCGAGACGTTCAGCGAGCGGGCCTCGGGACGCAGCGGAATGACCAGCCGGGCGTCGACGGCGGCGTGCACCTCTTGTGGGGCGCCGCGACTCTCGTTGCCGAACAGCAGGGTGTCGCCGGGCTGGAAGGCGAAGTCGTGGAAGCTTGTGTCGCCGCGGGTGGTGAAAAGCACCAGGCGCCCCTCCGCCCGTTGAGGCGCGACCAGGAACGATTCCCACGAATCATGTCGCGTCAGGTGCGTCAGCGGGCCGTAGTCGAGGGCCGCGCGCTTCAAGCTCTTGTCGTCCAAGGGAAAGCTGCAGGGTTCGATGACGTCGAGCCCGACCGAGAGGCAGGCCGAAAGCCGAATCGCCGCGCCCACGTTCTGGGGAATGCCGGGTTGAAAAAGGGCGAGACGCATTCTAACGAACCAACCATGGGGCTAGTAGGGGCATTGCTGCGCATCGAAAGGGCTTGCGAACTCTGTTCGCCCATCCGATAGGGAGCATGCCCCTTGTGGCGAAGATCCGCTTGCGGGTCGAATAAAAGATACTGCGCCGAAATGGCGCTTCCTGGTCGGGTCGCTCGCCGGTCCGACGGAAACGAAGGGTGGAACAAGGTGGCCGACACCGCCGTGGGCGCAAAGACCGAGTCTGGGTCCGATCCCAGCCGACGCGATTTCATTTACATCGCGGCCATTACGGCCGCCGCCGGCGGCGCCGCCGCCATTGCCTGGCCGTTCATCGACCAGATGAATCCCTCTGCCGATACACTGGCCCTGGCCTCGACCGAGTTCGACCTGACCAAGGTCGCCGACGGCCAGCAGGTCACGCTGAAGTGGCGCGGCAAGCCGTTGTTCGTGCGTAACCGTACGTCGGCCGAGATCGCCCGCGCGGTGAAGGATGACCATGATCCGGGCCTGCGCGACCCGCAGACCGACGCCGAGCGCGTGAAGCCGGGCAAGGCCCAATGGCTGGTGCTGATCGGTTCGTGCACGCACCTGGGCTGCGTGCCCACCTTCGGCGGCGGCGACTACGGCGGCTGGTTCTGCCCGTGCCACGGCTCGCACTACGACACGTCCGGCCGGATCCGTAAGGGCCCCGCTCCGAAGAACCTGGTGGTTCCGGAGTACGCCTTCCTGTCCGACACCAAGGTCAAGATCGGGTAAGCCAGATGAGCGGACATTCGACCTACCAACCCAAGACCGGTATCGAGCGCTGGCTCGACGCCCGTCTGCCGATCGTGCGCCTGGGCTACGACAGCTTCGTCGACTACCCCACCCCGCGTAACCTGAATTACTGGTGGACCTTCGGCGGCATCCTGTCGCTGTGCCTGGCCAGCCAGCTGATCACCGGCATCATCCTGGTGATGCACTACACGCCGAGCGCCGACCACGCCTTCGCCAGCGTCGAGCACATCATGCGCGACGTGAACTACGGCTGGCTGATCCGCTACATGCACGCCAACGGGGCGTCGATGTTCTTCATCGCCGTCTACGTCCACATGCTGCGCGGCCTCTATTACGGCTCCTACAAGGCGCCCCGCGAGGTGCTGTGGATCCTGGGCTGCGTGATCTACCTGCTGATGATGGCCACGGCCTTCATGGGCTACGTGCTGCCCTGGGGTCAGATGAGCTTCCACGGCGCCGTCGTGATCACCAACCTGTTCGGCGCCCTGCCGATCGTCGGCCCGTCGATCACCACCTGGCTGTGGGGCGGCTTCGCCGTCGACAACGCCACGCTGAACCGCTTCTTCTCGCTGCACTACCTGCTGCCCTTCATGATCGCGGGCGTCGTGATCCTGCACATCTGGGCGCTGCACGTGGTCGGCCAGAACAACCCGACCGGCGTCGAGCCCAAGTCGAAAGCCGACACCCTGCCCTTCACGCCGTACGCCACGGTGAAGGACGCCTTTGCGATGAGCGTCTTCATGATCCTCTTCGCGGTGTTCGTCTTCTACCTGCCGAACGCCCTGGGCCACGCCGACAACTACGTCGAGGCCAACCCGCTGGTGACGCCGTCGCACATCGTGCCCGAATGGTACTTCCTGCCGTTCTACGCGATCCTGCGCGCCGTTCCGGACAAGCTGATGGGCGTGCTGGCCATGTTCGGCGCCATCGCCTGCCTGTTCGCCCTGCCGTGGCTGGATACCTCGAAGGTGCGCTCGATGCGCTACCGCCCGACCGCGAAGCTGTACTTCCTCATCTTCGTGGTGGTGTGCTGCATCCTGGGCCTCTGCGGCGCCAAGCTGCCGGACGATCCGGTGCTGGGTCACTTCAAGACCTTCACCCTGATCGACTCCGACCTGAACAGCTTCGTGTGGCTGAGCCGGTTCGCCTCGCTCTACTACTTCGCGTTCTTCCTGGTGATCCTGCCGGTGCTGGGCCTGGTCGAGAAGACCCTGCCGGTGCCGGACTCCATCGCCTCGCCCGCCCTGTCGCACCCGGCCGCCGCGCCGGAGCAAGCGACCGCCGCGCCTGAAATGAAGGGCTGATCCCGATGCTGCGCAAACTCTTCGCCATCGCAGCGGTCGCGGGTCTGCTGACGGCTGGAGCCTCGGCTCCGGCCCTGGCCGCCGGTCACCCGCTGGAACCCGAGAAGATCCACTGGTCGTTCGAGGGACCGCTCGGCAAGTTCGACCAGGCCCAGCTGCAACGCGGCTACAAGGTCTATCGCGAGGTCTGCTCGGCCTGCCACTCCATGAAGCTGGTCAGCTTCCGGAACCTCGGCGACAAGGGCGGCCCGTTCTATAACGACAAGTACCCGAACTCGAACGACAACCCGTGGGTCAAGGCGATCGCCAAGGAGTTCGAGGTCGCCGACATCGACTCCGAGACCGGCGACGCCATCAAGCGCCCGGCCACCAGCGCCGACCGCTTCCCCTCGCCGTTCCCGAACGAGGCCGCGGCCCGCGCCAGCAACGGCGGCGCCCTGCCGCCGGACATGTCGCTGCTGGCCAAGGCCCGCGAAGGCGGTCCGGACTACATCCACGCCATCGTCACGGGCTACAAGGACGCCCCGGCCGGCTTGAAGGTCGGCGTGGGCCAGCACTACAACCCGTACATGGCCGGCGATCTGACCTCGTACTGGAGCGGCTCGCACGAGCATGTTCCGCCGGGCGGCTTCATCGCCATGGCCCCGCCGCTGAAGGCCGGCCTCGTCACCTTCGACGACGGCACGCCCTCGACGATCGACCAGCAGGCTAAGGACGTCTCGGCCTTCCTGATGTGGGCCGCCGAGCCCAAGCTGGAAGAGCGCAAGCAGACCGGCTTCGCCGTGCTGATCTACCTGATCCTGTTCGCCGGCCTGCTCTATGCGGCCTACCGCCAGGTCTGGAAGAACGAGTCGCACTGAGCGGCGCGTTCCGACTGAGAACGAAGAAGGGCCCGGCGGCGACGCCGGGCCCTTTTTTGTTTTCGGGGGGAGACCCCCTCAGTCGCTCCGCGACAGCTCCCCCAGAGGGGGAGCATCTACGCCGCGCCGACCAAATCCTCCCCCTCTGGGGGAGGTGGCCCGGAGGGCCGGAGGGGGTCTCACCCCCGCTCCAGCACCGTATCAATCTCGAACCCGCCCTTCAGGGCCAGGGTCACCGGCGTGCGCTCGACGACGTCGCGCAGGCGGGCGACGGCGGCTTCGTCCAGGTCGCCGGTCGCGGCCACCTTGCGGTCGATCCTGGGCTTATCGCCGTGGGTGTCGAGCGCCAGGTCGACGGTGATCGTCACCTCGCCCCAGCCCTTGCGGTCGGCGTACATGCGCAGGGTGGTGGCGGTGCAGGCGGCCAGGCCCGCCAGCACGAAGCCGAACGGCGGCGGGCCGGCGTCCTGGCCGCCCAGGGCCGGGGGCTCGTCGCCGACCAGCTTGTGGCCGTTCACCTCGAGCAGGATCGTGTGGCGCGGATCGGCGGTGACGGCGTGGGCGCGCGAGGCCATGGGGGAAGCTCCGTACAGGGAAGAAGAAGGATCAGGGCGTCAGCCACAGGGCGTGGGCGGCCGGGTCCAGCCGCAGGCGGCCCCGGGCCAGCACCTCGACGCCCAGCGCCCCGACCACGCCGGGCGGCAGGTCGCCGGCCTTCACGGCCCGGGCGCGGGGATAGAGGCGACCGTCGAAGGCCAGCGCGGCCACCGTGCCGGCCGGCTTCTGGCGCGGTCCGTCGGCCGGTCCCCGGGCCCGCAGCACGCCGCCCGAGGCGGTGTCGAGGGCGAAGGGACCCTGGACGCTGGTGAAGCCGTCCGAAGCGGTCGCCCGCACGGTCGGCACCCCGCCGATCATCTCGACGGGCAGGGCGCGTCCCGAAGGCCTCGCGAGCCCGTCGGCGGGCGCCAGCGTCAGGCGGCAGGGGGAGAAGTCGATCACCACCGTGTAGCGGGCCAGGACATCGGCGCCGATGACTCCGGCGATGGGGGCGACGAAGCCGACGCCGCGATAGTCGAGATCGGTGACGCTGACCGGCTGGGCGGGCAGGGCCTCGCCGGCCACGCGGATGGGGAGGGAAAGGTCGGTCGCTTCGAAGCCGCCGGCCTGGGCCTTGGTCTCGTGCAGCAGGGTGCGGGGCGCCGACAGGTCGATGACGAAGTCGCCGGTCATGTCGCCGATCGCGGCCGGGGCGACCACCGCGCCGTTCTCGAACCAGCAGGCCGTCTCGCCGGCCCGCGCCGAGGCGGCGGTCGCGAGGATCAGGGCCAGGGCGAGGAGCGGGGCGCGCATGGAGGGAGACTAGAGCGTGTGCGGCGGCGGTGGGAAGCGCCGGTCGCTCTAGGGACGTGGATCGCCGGTCGGTTCGTACAAGTCTGGATCCCAAACTCCTCCCCCGTGAAACGGGGGAGGGGGACCACGAAGTGGTGGAGGGGGCGAGACTGGGCTCTGTGCCGGCGGGGGG